>PNJY01000001.1 GCA_013822125.1 Erythrobacter sp.
GCTGAATGTCCGGTATTGGGGAGCGAACTTTGAATAGCCGCCATTCGTAGCCCGCGCGGGGCAGCGGCGGGTGCCGACCCAACTTCCGCGATCCCTATGCAGCGCCGGTTACGTCCGTTTAAGTCGCGACTGGAAACACCACGCGCTTCAACCCGTTGATTGCTTGCGCCGCAATAGCCGTCATTCGAGGCAGCAGGTGGCATTCTCGAAACCTGTGCTACGTGCACAACCCGAAAATGTTGACTTTACCTGCCCGCCACGAAGATCCGGTGCACCCGTGCTTCAGCGCCCTCAGTGCGCAGCTCGAAATCACTATGGATTGCGCTAGGACCAAATTCGTCGAAGATGTCGTCGGACTGCGCCAGTTCGAAGCCGGCGGGATCGATCCAGCGCACAAGCCCGTCGCTCCGCGATGGAATGACACTATACCGTTGGCGTCGGCCGTTCGTGCCGGTCAGTTCGACAAGCTCGGGAAGATCCTCAAATCTGTCGCGAACGTCGCGCCCCAGGCTGAGCTGCCAGCGCAAGAAATGTTGCGGGTCGATCAGGTCTTCCGATACGACCTCATCGAGCTCGTCCTCAAGCCACGCTTCGAATTCGCCGCGCCGCGCCGTCGCCGCCTCTCGCGTTTGTCCGATCCGACAGAAACCTGCCGTTCGATGCGTCACTTGGTAAGGGCAGCACAGTCCCAGTCCCAGCCATTCGCTCAGGCTGACAACATCGTCCGCTTTCTTGCCATCCACAGGAGAGTCGCTATCGCCCAGATGAGTGTGCATTGCTGACTGACCGCATCGCCGGTTCTGAGGATGCAGATCCCAAGGCCGCTTTCTCGTTTTCTGCGCCTGGCGAAAAGCCCGGTGAAGCTGAAGGACAAGTCTAAAGGAGGCTTGGAGTGGCCGGCAGATTCACAACTAGTCCCGCAGAAGCGAACGCCCGCCTGGCACGGTAAATTCGATCCGGTTTCCGCTCGGCTCGTAGACGATCATATGAATTGTCGGACCGCCCCGATTGGGCTCCGGACCAAACTCGACCCTCACGCCCTCCATCCTCGCCAGCCTGTCATACAACCGGCCGAGTGCCTCGACATCGGAAACTTCGAGCGCGAGGTGGTGCAGGCCCACATTGCGGCGCCGATCAAATGGAACCGCGCTGGCCGGGTCTTTCACCTGCCACAGCGAAACCAGAACGATCCCGTCGCTCACAAATGTCGCCGGATAGGCTGGATCTCTTCCGCCGAGCTGCCAGCCAAGCCCATCGACAAAGAAAGCCGTGCTGGCTTCAAGGTCGGTCACGGCGAGGCCCACGTGGTGCACACCCAGCGTGGCTGGCGCGTCAAGTACCCCAAGGTCTTCAGCTTTCACAGCAAGGCCCTGAACGGCCCAGAGGCCCAGAGAAGCTGCCAAAACGGCGCGAGACACCGATCTTACAATGCGTTCCATGAGCGGAGATTCTCCGAGAGGCTCTGACTAGGTCCGTGGTTTGGCCTTGATTGCCTTGACGACAGCGGCGCGGAACTCGCCGCGATCCCACTCTGCGGCTCGCGGAATGCGGGCAATCTCGCGCCCGTCACGACCGATGAGGACGCTGTATGGCAGTCCGAGGGCACCATACTGGCTCGCCATACGGCTGTCCTCGGCCAGAAATGTCCGGATGCGGGTGGGCTGCCCCCGCCAGAAGCGATCAATCGCTGCCCAACCACCGGTGTCCTGCGAGATCGCCACGACCACCACGTCACCAGGATAGGCCGCCACCAGCCGATCGAGCGCCGGCATCTCGGCCCGGCAGGGGGCACACCAGCTCGCCCAGAGATTGACGATCACCACCTTGCCGCGGAACTCCGCAAGCTTGTGAGGTCGGCCTTCGCGATCGCGAAAGCTCAAAGCCGGGACCGGTGTGCCGGCATGGCTCCGGATCAACTCACCGGGCTCTGCCGCATCGGCGCGGGGCAGTGCTGAGATCGACAGGGCGAACATCGCCAAAAGTGCGAATATCACGATACGCACCGTCGAGCGTCCGATCGGGGCAGGCCGCGCCGTCACGATGCCCGCCTGCCAAACAAGAGCTGATCCAGCGCAAACCGCCCCGGACCATAGGCAATCACCGCCAAGGCCAGCGCCATCCAGCCAAGATGGGTCGAGGCAAAAGCAGCCGGATAAACGAAGATCTGGATGACAAGGGTCATGATAAGCAAGCCGAAGGCTGCAGCCCGGGTGCCGATGCCGAATACCAGCGCCAGCGGGAGCAGGTGCTCGGCATAGGTCGTCAGGTATGCCGCGAACTCCGGGGAGAGAAGCGGCAACCGGTACTCCTCGGCGAAAAGGAAGATCGTGTTCTCCGAGATGGTCATCGCGCCCTCCACCTTCGTTCGGGCGGCAGACCAGAAAATCCCGGCAAGACCGAGCCTCAGCGCGAGCTGGGTAATGTCGGGCAGGGCTTTGGCAAGACCGACCTTGCGGTCGGTTGGCATTCCAAGAGTCTGATTGGGCATTTTCATTCCTTCTTGTTGAGCGCGGATCACGACATCGTCAGACGGTGATGAGGGCGCCGGCCTGATAGAGGTTGGTTGTGAGACGAAGCGCGCGCGATGCAGCGTCGGTATCCTGAAGCGCCCACAGAGCATCGCCGAGCGTTTCAAATGTGCCAAGCGTTGCCAGAAAGACGAAGTCCGGCTCCTCAAGCACCGCGTGAGCAAGCCCGCGATCCTGGCGGAAGATCATGACCCGTTCGCTTCGCCATCCCTCGGGCTGGGCCGGCTCCGGATCCTGATGAAGACGCCAGAGCGTCGCAACCGGATGGGGTGAGGTAAGCAGCCTGGCCGAGGGAGCAAGCACAAGCTTGCGCTCCATCAGTGCCTCCACCTCGATGGAAGCCAGCGGCGTATCCCGCTGCAGGTCATCAGGAGAGCGGATCGCCTCCTGCCTCAGCCACTCCAGCCGGGCGACGTCGGCGAGATATGGGAAGTCGGCGAGCGGCGGGAAGGTCCCAATGAACAGCGGGAATACGCCTCCGTATTCAGCGAGAATCCGGCTCGTCGGCGGGGTCTCGCGGACAAAAGCGCTGGCCAGAGCGGCAAAATACTCGCTTCCGACCATCTTCTCGACGACCGGGAAGGTGCATGCGAGTGCCGATGTGAGCGAAGACAACACGTTGTTGCGGTAGATGTCGAATCTGTTGCCGCGCGCCACGATCATGGGGGGAACCGCCCGGTCGGGATCAAGCAGCGAGCGTGCAAAATCAGCTTGCGAGGGCATTGGTTATCTCCACGCGCGTCAGCGCTGCCGCGATCCGCTCAAGCTCGGGACGCAGTTCTTCGATCGCAGGGACATCATTGTCGCGTTCAAGAAGAACAGGCCGCGGCCCTGCGAGTTCGAGTGCCTGATCGAGCAGCGCCCAGGTGGTCTCGGCTACATTGCTGCCATGACTGTCAATCAGGACGGGCACGCCTGCCGCATCGCGCTGCTCATCATGACCCGCGATGTGGATTTCTCCGACCCGGTGGAGCGGAAAGCGATGCACATAGTAGGATGCCGAGAAGCCGTGGTTTGCGGCCGAGACCACCACATTGTTCACATCGAGCAGGAGACCGCATCCGGTGCGCCGGGCAAGCTCCTCGAGGAAATCAACCTCGTCCCAGTCGCTCGCGGCGAATTCGACATAGGTCGAGGGATTTTCCAGCAGGAGCGTCATTCCGAGCGCTTCCTGGGTCTGGTCTATATGCTCGGCGACGCGGCGCAACGTCGGGCTATCGTAAGCGACCGGAAGAAGATCGTTGAAATAGACACCCTCATGGCTCGACCAGGCCAGATGCTCGGAAAAGGACGCCGGTTGGCATCGTTCGACAAGCCGACGAAGCCTTGCGAGGTGGTCGAGATCGAGTGGATCAGTCCCGCCGAGCGACAGGGCCACGCCGTGCAGTGAAAGCGGGTATTGCTCACACACCGCATCGAGCAGCTCGAATGCCGGACCGCCTGCCATCATGAAGTTCTCGGCATGGATCTCGGCGAAACCGACCTCGGGGCCATGCTCCAGCCATGCATTGGCATGGTCAAAGCGAACCCCGAGGCCGGCCAGCGGCGGCAACGCCCCAGGAGAGGCGGTCGATCTTGCGCCGACCGGCCTCCTGCGACCCGAAGTGCTCGCACTAGCGAGGGGTGCTGCCGCGCTGTTCATGGCTCAGCGCCGCACTTCCTTGAATTCCTTCAGCTGACCGAAGCCGGTCGGCGAAGTCGGCGACTTGATGGTGGTGCAGGTGCCCTTGGGGACAAGCTTCCAGGCATTGCCCTGGTAGTTGACCTTGGAGGTGCCAGCGCAGGAGGTGCCGGGGCCCGCGGCGCAGTCGTTGTGACCGGCGAGCGAAATGCCGAAGCACTTCTCGCGCGCAGGCTTGCTTTGCGCGGACGCCTCAGCGGCAATGCCGGTGATGGCAGTGGCCGCAAGGCCAACGAGGAAGGCATTTCTTGTCATGTTCATGGTTGGGTCCTTCAGATTGATCAGCGTTGGGCGATGAGCCCAGCCAATGCGTCGTCAGCTCAGTTGAGCGATTCCGGGGTGGCGTCCTTGATCGCCGGCCAGTTCTCTTCGGCCCGATCCAGATTGCCCGGAATGTCGCGGTTCCAGGCCACGGCAACGTCCTGATTGACGTTGAGGTAGAGCTTGCCGTCGACGATCTTCCAGACGTTCGGATCGCCATCGAGCTTCTTCTCGAGCGCGACACCCATCGCGCAGAAACCGCCGAACTGCGGCGCATAGGCGGCCGGATTGGCGTTGAACTTGCGCTGGTTCTCTTCGGAGGCGAAGTAGTAGGTTGCACCCTCATAGGTGGCCTTGAACTTCGCATTGCCCTTGGTCGGCTTGCCGTCGGTGAAGTAGGCGACAGCGTCATAGCCATGCAGGGCAAGACCCTGCACATCGGTATTGACCGCCGAGGGGGAGTCCGGGACGACCGCCATAGCGGCCGTGCTGATGAGACCCGTGCCAGCAGCCGCAAGGCTAACGGCAACAGTCAGGCTGGTAAGAAACTTGCTTTTCATGGATTTCTCCGATCACTAGGGGAAAGCACCGTTAGGGCGCGTTCTGGAATCTAGATCGGAAATGCCGCAAGAGAATGCGGTGATCCTAAAATGCACTATTGCACAAAATGGAGATATTGATCACGTGCCAGCAAGGCGAGGTGGACTCCTCTAGGGAGTCCGGGTCGGCTTAATTCCGATGACCATCGAACTATTGCGCGTTCAGGCAACGCGACGATACTGCTGGCCTTCAGACGATGCGCAAATGCATTGTGCCTGACCTTGCAGCGCACAAAACTATAGGCTCGCGTGATGTTGCACCACGCGAGCCGGGCGGCAAGCTTTCTTTCCGATCTGGGCGCCGAGACCGGCTTTCGGGTTCTTCCACCGCCGCCTCGGGTCGCGGTTCGATCCGCAGAGCGGCGGTCCAACCCGATTTCACGGCTGAGCAGATCGGACCGCCGGAGTGCAGCTTCAGGCAACGCAACCGGGCCGGGCGTGGATCCGTTCGCGCCAGCGGGCGAGATTGTTGAGGTTCTCAGGGATTTCGATCTGCGCGAACTCAGCGAAGTCGACCCCCGCGATTGCGGTGATGTCGGCCATCGAGAAGCGCTCACCAGCAATGAACGGCTGGTCGACGAGCACAGAATCGAGATAGCGCATGGTCTTCTGCGCGAGCTCCTTCTGCTTCAGGCCCCATTCCTCGTTCTGATAGGTTTCGAGATTGGGGCCAAGGCCGGGCGTTGCGTGATGGAAATAGGTCGCGCCCGCGTCCATGAGCCCTGCGGCAGCACGATGGTTCATCATGTGGATCACAGCCCGTTCCTTGGCGGTGCGGCCGGTCAGAGGTTCGCCGCCGAACTCACCGTCGAGATACTCGATAATGGCAGTGCACTGCGAGATCACCGTGCCATCGTCGAGCTCGATGAATGGCACGCTCGCATCCGGGTTCATGGCGCAGAACTTCGGGGTACGGTGCTCACCCGAGAGGAGGTCCACCTGTATGGTCTCCACCTTGTCGGTGGCGCCCTTCTCCGCAAGGGCGATGCGGACGCGGCGTGGGTTGGGAAAACCGGCGGTGTCGTAGAACTTCATGACAGGCTTCTCCTTCTTTGCATCCTGGCTACGATGCTTCCAAAAACTCAGGACCGACATGGCCTCTCCTTTCAAGAACAAGCTCTGAAGATCAGGTGTTCAGACCAAATCTCTACATGCGATATTTATACGATCGGAATTTTTACGTTAGCCCAAAGATAGAGTTCAAGGATATCCATGATATCAAGTTCCGAGTTGATTTACAAAATTGACAAAGATAAATTGTACTAGGTGATTCGCAATTTTTTGATATCAACAATTGCAGATTTCGTGGTTCAATCCGGGAAGATCTTCATCGTCCGAGGTTAAATCATGATCGAACACCCATCGCTTTTTTCTGCGGGTAAACTGCGCGTGGCGGTGTTGCAGATCGCTCCAGTCTTTCTCAACGCCGCCGCCACCTGGGAGAAGATCAAGGCGAGGGCTCTGGAATCGATCGCGGGTGGGGCGGATGTCTTGGTGTGGGGTGAGAGCCTGATCCCCGGCTACCCCAATTGGCCGAGCTTCGATTTGTCAGACCGTCAGGAGACGCTCTATGCACTATACTGGGACCAGGCGCTGACGCTCGACGGCCCGATCATTGCCGACATCAAGTCGTTCGCCAGAGAACACAAGGTGATGCTCATGGGCGGGATCGCCGAGCGCGAGGGTGGCTCCACCTTTGCCACCGCGATCACCGTCGGTGCGAATGGGGAACTGCTCGGTCGGCATCGAAAGCTCAAGCCGACTTGGAAGGAAAGGCTGGTCTGGGCTGACGGCGATGGCGCTGGCCTCAAGACCTACGAGACCAAGATCGGCCGGATCGGCATTCTCAATTGCTGGGAAAACTGGCTACCCCTTGCCCGCGCTGTGCTGCATCAACAGGAGGAGTTCATCCATGTCTCGGTTTGGCCGGGCAACGACAATCTCGTCAAGGATATCGGACGCTTCATCGCGCTCGAAGCCAAGTCCTGGTCCATCGTCGCTTGTGGGCTGCTGCGCTCCTCTGATATGGCTGGACTCGATCCCGACCTTGTCCCCTTCAAGGACGAGATGATGGCCTTCAAGGAGGTCTGGCAGAACGGCGGTTCGCGGATCATTGCTCCCAATGGCGAAGTGGTCGCAGGGCCGCTCTTTGACGAGGAAGGCGTGATAATGGCGGACCTCGATGCGCGCGCTGTGATCGAGGCGCGGCAACTGCTTGATCACAGCGGGCACTACTCACGCGCGGATATCCTGTCGCTGCAGGTCGTCCCCAATGCCGGATCGGGGCACCAGGCGAAGACCGCCCCAAGAACGAGATCATCCTATCGCAAGGACTAGGGAAATGGGCTTTGCAAGCTGTGCGGGCGCGTCCTCTGTTGCCAAGGAGACCACGTCCACCGAGCAAGAGGCGGAAGCAAGGGCTTCGCTGTGCATTCATGGTGACGCCGCGGTTCTAGCTGACGAAGGTGCATGGCCCAAAAGGATGGGGCCGCCGCAACTCACATTCTCGCGTGGAGACATGTCATGAAGATCAATGCGGACTTCGACCAGAGGGTCGTGGTGCACTCCGAAAGCCTCGCCTGGGTCGATTCCCCCATGAAGGGCGTGCAGCGGCGGCCGCTGGACCGTGTCGGCGGTGAAGTGGCGCGGGCGACGACAATCGTGCGCTATGCGCCGGGAAGCCATTTCTCTCCTCATGTGCACACAGGCGGCGAGGAGTTCATCGTCCTCGACGGCGTCTTCCAGGATGAGCACGGCGATTTCCCGACCGGCTCCTATATCCGCAATCCGCCGCAGTCCTCGCACACGCCCGGATCCGAGCCGGGCTGCGTGATCTTCGTCAAGCTGTGGCAGTTCGATCCCGAAGACCGGACGCACGTGCGCCTGCGCATGGATGCAATGGGGCCGGTCGAGATCGCTCCCGGCATCAGCAAGATCCCGCTCTACAAGGACGCCCTGGAAGATGTGGCGCTTTATCATCTGGAGGCCGGCGCTGTGCTGCGGATCGCCGCACCCGGCGGCGCAGAGGCACTGGTCCTTGAAGGCAGTGCCAACGAAAGCGGTGACGATCTCGTCAGGAACAGCTGGCTGCGTACTCCGATCAACACCGAACTTGCGTTCACAGCGGGCCGAGACGGCGCAAAGATCTGGATCAAGACCGGTCACATGACCGATGTCGAAAACCAGGTCGAACGCGTCTTGCAAGTCTCCTGAAAGGCGGGGTGCGTCATGCCCGAGATCAACGAGCCCGTGAAACTGCTCATCGAGCCCGCCGAACTTGCAGACTGGCGTGGTGACCGACCGCCGGTCATCGTCGATACCCGCAGCCCGGCCGAATATGCCGAATCTCACATTCCCGGTGCGGTCAATATTCATGACGTCTTCACCTACCTCGCCGCCTCGACCCCCGAAGGCATTGCAGCCATGCGCGAACACTTTGCCGAGGTGTTCGGCAGCGCCGGAATCGATGGGAGCGACACCGTCGTCTTCTACGAAGACGGCATGGGCACCGGCTTCGGACAATCCTGCCGTGGCCATTTCATGCTGGCCTATCTGGGGCACGAGAATTCGCTCGTTCTGCATGGCGGTTTGCGCGCCTGGCGCGCAGAAGGGCGCCCCGTCACCGACATCGTCCCCCAGACAAAGCCCAGGACCCTTGAGCTCAATGACAATGGCCTCGGGATGATCGTCGGCAAGGACGACGTTCTCAGCGAGATCGGCAAGGACCGCGTCACCTTTCTCGACGTGCGGGATGTCGATGAATGGATCGGCGAGAGCTCGTCGCCCTATGGGAAGGACTTCGTGCCGCGAAAGGGCCGGATCCCCGGTGCGAAATGGCTGGAATGGTACCGCATGATGAAGACATCAGGCGGTGTCTCGCGGATGAAGAGCCCCGACGAAGTGCGCGCTGAATGCCACAATATCGGCCTCGACTTCGACAAGCCGATCTGGCTCTACTGCTTCAAGGGCGCGCGAACCTCGAACACCTATGTCGCGCTGAAACAGGCAGGCTTCACCAATATCAGCACCTATTTCGGCTCGTGGAACGAGTGGGCGCGCGACGAAAGCCTGCCGATCGAGGAAGGGCTGCCCACAGGTTAAGACGATCGGAGTCTGGCGGCCCGTTCTGTCTTTGACGGAGCATCGCGCGGCCGGTCCCGCAGGATTTCTATCGGCATGATTGCGAGCTTCAGCCGAACCGTCCTGCGCTGATCGGCTCCGTGCCAGAGTTCGTATCTCGAGCGGCCGGCGACAGCGAGTCGACAGAATCATTCCGAAGAAGTAATGGGTTATCCGGCCTGCCGGCCCGGCAATGGCCTTTGTGGCTGCGCGGCAGGAACGGGTAAACGGGGCGGAAAAATGGAAGGCAAGGGGCTCCTGAGATCGCAAGTCGATCCTGCGCTGAAGGCGCTCAGGCCCGGCGTTCGACGCCGAAGCCTGACGTGCGGGGTGCTCGTCAGCGATGAAGCGGGCCGCTTCGTCCTTGAGCCGCACGGCCTAGCCGATCAGGAAAACCTCTCACCGTTCGGATATGCCGACCGGCTGGGAGCTCTTGCCGGTCGTTATCTTCAGGCGCGACGACGCAGCGTCTCGAGCGAGCTCGATTATCTCATCCTGGTGCCGACCCTGCGGTGCAATCTTGCCTGCAGCTATTGTCAGGTGTCCCGAGCTGCTCTTGGTGCCCGGCAACATGACTGGAGCGATGAGACCCTCGGGCACGTTCTCGATCTCGTCTCCGGCCTCAGGGCCCGTGCGGTCAAGATCGAGTTTCAGGGCGGGGAGCCGACACTTCGCCCGGACCTCATTGCCAAGGTCATCGCGGCTGTGCCTCCCGGCGTGGATGCGCTGTTCGTTATCTGTACCAACCTCCAGACGATTGATGATACCATTCTTGCGATCTTCGACAGGGACGATGTGCTCATCAGTACATCCCTGGACGGCCCACTTGAGCTCCATGCACGCCAGCGCAGTGACACCGAACAAACCCGGCGTTTTGCGGAAAACTTCCGTTTTCTTCTCGACCGCTACGGGCCGAACAAGATTTCCGCGTTGCCGACCGTGGACCCGTCCCATCCTCCAAGACCCGCAGACCTCGTCGATGCCTTCGCGGCTTTCGGTATGCGGTCGATCTATCTTCGGCCAATCAACTTTCAGGGCTTTGCCCGCAAGAACCACAGCGCTGCGCGCGAGATCGGCGAGGCCTGGTCGGACTATCACCGCTCATTCATCCGCTACCTCGTCGAGCGGAACTGGCAGGACAGGGGCAGGGTCTTCGAAGAAACCTATTTTTCCCTAATTCTCCGCCGGATCTTCCGGCCAGGGAGCAACCGGCACGTCGATCTGCGCAACCCCAACCCTATGGGGCAGGATTACATCGTCATCGATCACGACGGGACGGCCTATCCGACGGACGAGGCAAGAATGTTGACCCGGGCAGGGATCATCGATCTGTCGATCGGCGATGTGGCAAGCGGCTGGCAAACCGAGAAGCGGGCTGCCCTTAACGCAGCCTCGACCAACGACGGCGATCCCGCCTGCGAGACCTGCGCCTACAAGCCCTTTTGCGGCCGAGACATTGTTGATGACATCTCGCGGTATGGGACGACCAGCCTGCCAAGACACGAGACCGAATTCTGCAGGCGCCACCTTGCCCTGTTCGATTTCGCTTTCGAGATGATCCACTCCGACAGCGATAAGACCCGCTATTCGCTCGGGCACTGGCTTAACCTCCCCGGGCCGTTTCCACGAGTGGTGGCCGTGTCATGATCGCCCTGACCCTTCCGGCAGCAAGCGATGCGGATCGCCCCTTTGTCACCCGTCTCGGGGATGGGGAGAAGCCAGCCCCTACACACAGCCGGCTCGAGCACTTCGAAGAAGGGCGGTCGATCTGGTGCGGCGATCACGGCCTGCTCGAGATTTTTCACGCCGGTGAAAACGTTCAAGGCGACGTCGTTCTCGTCGAGCCGGCAAAAGGCAGGATCGAGCGACTGATCCGGACTGGCTCGCGCCACAACACCCTACTTGTGACGGAGCAGTGCGACCAGCTTTGCGTGATGTGCTCGCAGCCGCCCAAGAAATCGCATGACGACCGATTTGGACACTTCACCAAGGCGTGCATGCTTGCCGATGAGGGAACGCTCATCGGTATTTCGGGCGGTGAGCCGACGCTGCACATGGAGAAACTACTCCAGATGATCGAGGCGGTGCTCGCTCGCCGCCCCGATCTCTCCTTCCATGTCCTTTCCAACGGCCAGCACTTCACGCCCGAACATGCCATGCGGCTGCGCGATCCTCGCTACCGGAGGGTCGCATGGGGCATTCCGCTCTATTCGTCCGACCCGGTTCGGCATGACACCATTGTGGGAAAGCCGGGCGCCTTCGAGCGCCTGATGGAATCATTCGTAACGCTGTTCCGGGCCGGCGCGCGCATTGAACTGCGCACGGTGCTTCTGTCACAGAATGTCGCCGATCTTGCGCCCTTGGCACGTTTTCTCGCCGCCAACCTGCCGCAGATCGAGCAGTGGTCAGTCATGGGTCTCGAAAACGCGGGATTTGCGCGCAGGAATTTCGGCGACTTGCGCGTTGCTTTGCCCGAACGATTTGCCGAGGTCGCACCTGCTCTCGATCTTGCTGTCCTGCATGGTCTACCGGTCAGGCTGTTCAATATTCCACTATGCCATGTGCCGCCCGCATACCGGCACCTTGCCGTGGCCTCGATATCCGATTGGAAGAAGCGCTTTGCCAGCGCTTGCGATGAATGCCGGGCACAGGCCGATTGCTCCGGGTTCTTCGAATGGCATCCTCAGGAGCTCGTCGACAGGGTCGCACCGATATGAAGAAAACCAGATTTCTCATCTCCAGCCTGCTGGCGGCTGGCATCATGCCGGTAACCAATGCCAAGGCGCAGGTGCTCGATGGACTTGGCAGCGGCCCTCCTGGCCCAGACGATGACGATGATGCCGTGATCGCCAACTTTGCCCAGGATCACCTCTTCCATCTGGCGCAGCATCGCTCGCATTCGAGCCATGCTTCGCACTCCAGCCATCGGTCCGGCACAAGCGGGAGGCCGCGTGCCCCGGTTTACACCCCGCCGCCACCCAGAACGCCGAGGGTCGCGCCGCGGCCCTCGCCGACGCCGAGTCCAACACGAAACGAGAGAAGCACGCCGCCATCGTCGATCCTGCCGTCGTCTCCGGCGACTGCACCGCAGCCTCTCTATTCACCGCCAGCGGCTGCCGATCCCTCCCGGGCAGAGATCGAGGAGATCGTCCGGAAGGTGCAGATGGGCCTGATGGCCTACGGCTATTACGATGGGCCGCCGGACGGGATCGTTGGTCCCAAGACCCGCGATGCTCTCAATCGCTTCCAAACCGACTACGGATTGAAGGTGACAGGGACAATAACCCCGGAGGTACTCGATGCTTTCCGCATCGTGGCGCGGTAGACTTCCCGTCTATATCGCAGCCTTCGCTGCAGGCACCCTGTTCGCATGGGTTGCAGCGCCGCTCTGGCGGGCGGGCGTCATGGCGTGGCACCAGGATGAGTACGGGCTGCTTGTCGAGCAGTGCGATACCGCAATGCGTGAGCATTTTCAGGCGAAGCAGTCTGCCGGGCAAAGCGACGATGCGAAGACACAGGCGCTTCTTGGCGCTGCGGAAGTCGGGCTGATTGTCTGCCAGGACTACGACCTGACGCAGAAGAAACTGATGCAGTGGGGCCTGCGCGAAGAGGAACTCTCGCAGATGCGGCTCAAGGCCATCGAGGCCCGCGCCACCGATCTGAAGGAAGTGATCGAGACCCATGAAATTCAGTACTAGCCATATCCTCGCGGTCGCGGTGGCTGCGTTGATCGCTTCGCTTACCACCTCCTGCTCGGAACCCGAGGCCCAGGCCCGGCAGGCTGCCGCATCGAGCGACACGATGCGCATGGAGGTGCTCAGGCGCGCAGCCCTCGCCAATGGCGCAGCCCGGGCAGCCGACCTCATTATCCCCACGCAGCCAGCCCGCGTCGAAGTGGGCCGGCTGATATTCGAGTCCCCGAAGATGAGCCTCAATGGCGCAATCTCGTGCCGGGACTGTCATCTCGATGAATTCGGCTCGACCGACGGGCTGCCGAATGCCGTTGGGGTGGGCGGTGAGGGCAAGGGGCTGGAACGCCTCGATTCCAACGGGCGCATTCTCCCGCGCAACGTTCTGCCATTCTGGGGAAGAGGGGGAAAAGGGTTCGACACCTTCTTCTGGGACGGGAGGGTCAGGAAGGGCCCTGATGGCATCGTCAGCCAGTTCGGCGTCAAGGCGCCTTCCACCGACCCGCTCGTCGTTGCGGCGCACCTGCCCTCGGTCGAGCTCAGGGAGATGGTCGAGGACACACCGCAGATCCGCGATGCCTATGTCGCCGAGGACGTGTCCGATGCGAACAGCATCCAGCGAGCCCTGGCACAGCGCTTTGCCGATGACGAGACAATCGGCCCGCGGCTCCTTCAGACCTATGGCAAGGCCAAGTCGGACGTGACCTTTTCGGAGATCGCCGACGCGCTCTCCCAGTTTATCCGTCATGAATTCCGCATGCGCCCGACGGCCTTCGAGCGCTTCGTTTTCGATGGTGGCCCGATCACAGATGCGCAACTTGCAGGAGGGATCCTCTTCTATGGTCGGGGCCGCTGCGCTTCCTGCCATACAGGCCCCTACTTCACCGATTTTGCGTTCCACTCGGTGGCCTTCCCGCAGGCGGGCTTTGGAAAGAATGGCTTCGGCATTGATGAAGGGCGCTACAACGCGACCCTCGATCCGAGGGACCGGTTCCTGTTCCGGACGCCGCCCTTGCACAATGTCACGAGAACCGCGCCCTATTCCCATTCCGGTTCTGTCACTTCGCTCGACAAGGCCATCATCGCCCATTTCGATCCACTGCGGCTTGTCGATACGAAGCCCATGACAGTCCGAGAGCGCAGCGACCTCTATGTGCGGCTGGGCACCGCTTCGCGCGAAACATTGCCTTCTGCGCTGACTGACAGCGAAGTCCGTCAACTGGTAGCCTTCTTGACCATGCTGGAGTTCGAAGCTGTCTCCCGCTGAGCTGATCAGTGCACTCCTGGTCCGGCAGGTCATGGCGCTCCTGGGACGGTGAATTGCCCACCAGGTCTCGATGACCAGTCGCACCCCTCGCACCCCTCGCTTCGGGGATTACTCGGCTGTTCCCATCCCATTCGCAGCGGCAAGCGGCTAATGGCGAAGCATGCAAGACGACAGCGAATCGATGGTGGACACATTGGCGGTCAGCTTCGGGCAGTGCGTCAGCAGGCACCGGGAGGCCGCGAATATGAGCATGGTCCAGCTCGCCGGTGCCGCCGGAATGGCCCGTGCTGCGCTGTGGCGCATCGAGCACGGAGAGGTGCTTCCTTCCTTGCGGACGATCGCCAGGATTTCCCTGGCGCTGGACGTGCCAGTGTCCCGGTTGCTCGATGGACTCGATATCTCGGGCGTCGCGCTCGAAAACCGTCCCTATGACAAAGGATGATGCGTGGGTGGATGCTCCGTCCAACTTGCCCGCGGACATTTGAGTTACAGAGTTAGTCTGGATCGTCGCCGGTTGACCGGGGCCGATGCATGCGTGCGGTAAGCAATCCCAGCAGATCACGTAGGGTGTGCGGGTCGTGCCGCTGCAAATTTTTTTGGAATCCTTGTCCCCAAGCTTCGCATAAAGTTCCGAAATCAAGATCAGTCGGAAGCATCTGCGATGTACATGGCTCCTTTCAGCGGACCGTTAACGGCCGAAGGTCAAAACACTCTCTCTGAGCGAGATAGGGTCCATCTCGTGCCCTCCAAGCTCAAACGAGTAACTGCTTTCATCGAGGCCAATCTCGACAAGCGCATCGGCCTGGCCGACCTTGCACATGCAGCCGGACTTTCTCCCAATCACTTCCTGCGCGTTTTCAAACGTGCGACCGGCGATACGCCGTACCAGTATCTTCGTGCTCGCCGGCTTCAACGCGCGTGCGAATTGCTGTCCAGAAGCTCATTGCCGCTCGCCGAACTCGCTCTCGATTGCGGCTTCGCCAATCAGGCGCACTTTACTGCCGCCTTCACGCGGCAGTTTGGTGTGCCGCCTGGTCGTTATCGCCGCGCCATACGGAGCAAAACCGCGCCTCCCCTCAGTGTCAGTGCCGGATCACGGGATCAGCGCCGTTTGGTGACGTCACCCCAGCCGCTTTGTCGACCTGCCCTGCTGTCTATCGGCACAGCATGGCTTAGCTAACCTTCTTCATGGGCGAGCCGGGCACAGGCGCCCTGACAAGCGGATAGGCAATTCGCGGCTCGTGCGGTATTGGTTCGGCTCCGGAGGGTTCATTACCCGACGCCTGGACGAGGACTGTGCAAAGTAGCGACGTCATGACGTTGCTCGCGAGCTTGGCATCAGCGGTTCCTTCCTCATCACAGGCATGCTGAGGGAGACCAAGGGTTCGCTTGGTTCAAGCGAAAGACTGACCGCGCGAGCAGCGCGTTCTGGATAGAGTATCACCAGCAGATCTGCCGGCGGACGTGTCAGTCGCCGCCCTTTTCTGCATCATCAATCGTACCGCCTATGGCACCCAGAGCTATCTGCAGGAGTATGGGGCGAACAAGTGGCTCAAATACCGCAGTGCGTTCGACATTTCTGTTAAGCGGGTAGTGAAGCAGGCTTTCGCCTGACCGAGACCCGCAAGAGTTCAGGTAGACAGGGCTAGCAAAACACCTCGCGACCCGGTTCCCGAGTGATCTTCGCTAATCAGCGAATTGGTAGCTTGTTTGTCCAACGATCACGCAGCCGCATCAGCGCCTCACCCATCTTTCGTGAGTGGATCAGATCTGGCGCCTCCGTCCCTTGACCAATCCCGAAAGCCATGAAGGCGTCCGGCCAAAGATTCCGATTGCAAAGGCCCATAAAGCTTTGAGATAATTCGGGTGCGCAGGGCCACTACCCCCTGCGCACCCCGTTCCGGAACCGGACGAATGAGAAGGAACTGCTATGACTTCATCTCCGCCCTGACATGAACTGGCCTAGCGGCCAGTCCCCGCCATTCCGGACCTTTGCGGCAGCATTGCAACTGCCGCAGACGAATCGTCGCATGGTCGCGAATCCCGGTCAAGCGCCGTCTTTTGCGAACAGATTCTCGATGTCCGGATTAATTAAACCGTAGCCGCCCTTGGGCGGCAAGGAAGATCCAGACATGCGTCTTTGCAATTTTGTGAAACGATTTGAATTGAACGATTGGTTGCTCACGATAGCTTGTGTCCTGATTTTCATCCTGTGCTGCACGTTTAACTTAGCCATTCTGAATTCATACATCTGGCTGAATTCTTTTCAGGCGGCTTCCTTTGTAGTCGGAATGGCAGCAAGTTTTGTCGGGATTGCTGCCAGCCTGACCCCCATTGGCATCACCCTCGATCGAGCGCGCGAACAAAACAGATCGTGAGAAGCATTTCGCGTGTCAGTTCAAGAGCAGCGTTCGCTCAGTTTAAGGGCTGGCGCTGCGGATCAGGGATGACAACTGACACAGGCTGCGCGCGAGTCTGATGCCCGGGTTGGGAAGGGCAGCGGCTCAGGTTGGCTGGCGACCTGTACGAGCCATCAGATCTTCCGGATAAGGCGGCACGCGCGGACGCAGGGGGGCGTGCGCGACGATCAGCTCCGATAACGCTCGTTACTGCAGTCGTGTGCGTGAGAGATAAACGGAAAGCACGATGCGCCGCTTTATAGAGCGAGGAGGCACACGCCGCCGAGATCAATCGGCATTGCAGCTGTCATTTGCCTCTCCGTTAGAGAAGCGGTCGCAGAATGCCAGCTTCATGAGGTGCTCGGTTAGCGCCCGCGCTCCGTTTTCCTTGACCATTTCGCTCCAGCTTTCCCAGCGATCGATCCGTTCTACAAGCCACAGGTAGAAACGGTTGCGTGCATGCTCGTGGCCTACGGGCCATGTCATGGTCCAGAGCGTGCTGCGGACCGGTATCTCATGATTGATATGTAATCCGATCAGCTTGACTGCAGGCTCGGAGGCAATCGTATCGGTGGCGAAGCGATACAGCATGCGCGCAGCCACCTGTTCGCTCCTTTCGACCTGCTCTGCCGTTTCCACCCTTTCAGAGCGACGGGCAACGCTTTGATTGGCGATGATCCAGCTCAATCCAACGGCGTCTTGCGCATCCTTCTGTGTTCGCGTTGCGATCAGCATCTGCAGGACGGCGCGTCCCTCCTGTGTCAGCCTTCCGCCGTGTTGATCAATCAGCCCGGCCGCCTCGAGAAAGGCCTGATAGAAGGCAGAAAGGTGGCGATCGCCAAGGAAGATGTCGAACTGGCGCTCTTCGTCAGCGACGAAACGGCCGTCTACAATCGCCAGATAGTTTGCGATAAACTCGAGAAGCTCGTCCTTCCAACGCAGATCGGGGAGTCCGAGGCGGCCGATCCAGAACGCGTCTCTCACCGATTCCCATTCCCTTCCATCCTCGTCGATGAGAGGAGCCTGACCCGGGATATCGCCGGCAGAGACCAGCCAATAACCCCAAGGCAAGGCCGGGTGTCGGTTGTCGCCATAACGCTGATGGTTCTGGAATTTAAAAGCGGAAGAGTGGTACGCCATCATCCGTCTCCCGTGACGTCTGGGGGCGGCAGCAGGCGAAGGGAAGGGGCGGTACTTTCGGACGATCCCTGCCCCGCTGCCAGCATCGCCGTGAGCTGCCTGGCGAGGGCAATGCAATTCTCGTAGACGTAGGATTGGTCGCGGTAGGTATCGCCATTGCGGCGATTTGCCCGATCATTTGGCACGAGGTCGCCAGCGTGGTTCGTGTCAAAGCCGAGCCACCAGAGGTCCTCGTGGAACTCGTCTTCGGTGGTCTGCACGGTCCGATATTGCTGAACGAGCCTGACGCGTGTCACGTGGCAGACCGTGTAGCGTTCCTCGCGCGGTTTGCCCCAGGCTTTGCGTGCAAACCGGTTGACCTCGCAGGCTTTGCTGTAGGTCACACCGCCATGGACGACTTTCGCAATTGCTACTGGGATCGCATCGGCCTCGAAACCGAACATGGGGTGGTCGATACCGACACCGACGTAACCCGAGATCGTTCCATCTTCCTGCCTCAGCATGATGCAGCCAAGTCCGGTCTCCTCATCGACCCAGGCCACCTTGTCGGCTTCGTGGTTCCACGGTCCATCACCTGATGGCCGACGATCCGGATTGCGGTAGAGCTGCTGAGCGGTAATGCTAACCTCGCCCACCGGGTAGGCAATCGGCACTGCGTTGATGAGCCCCGCAGGCAGGGAGGACTTGACGACACCCCTGGCTCCCTCTGTGCGCTTGGTTGGTCTCTTTGTCATGTCCGGTGTTCTCCTTTGCATATTGTTTGCGGGCCGTCGGAGTGGCGCCGCCAATGCTTGACGGATGTCCCTGCCCCACATGCGCGCTGACCGATGGCAGGCCGTGACCACCACTGACCCGCAAAGAGAGGATTGCCGAGGTATACATTAAAGTATACGTCATTCTGCCTCGTTGCAAGTCCTGATTGCGGGGGTGGGGCCTGCCTCCGTAACTGCGGCCGCCAGTCCCAGGTGTTGCGAGATGGCCTCAAGTGCTCTTGCCGCGTGCGATCTTGATGGCGCGGCTATAGGTGTCATAGCTTGAGCGCAGCGCGGTTTCGGAACGCAACAGGCCGTAATGCTGGCGGATCATGTCTTCACTGGTCTGGAGTGCAAATGCAGCTTCCTGCACTCTGTCGTTCGACGTCGAGTTGTTGACGATGTCTGACGCTTTGAGAACCCTGTGCACGTAAGGATTCAGGAGCACGACACCTGGAAAGCCAGTTCGCGTCAGGGGGTTCCACGCGATGTGGCGTGCGCCGAACTTGCGAAAGGCTTCGTACCAGGTGAGTGACGTCATCGCCTTGCCTCTCTTGGTCAGGAACGCATTTTCGCATGTCCCATCATCAAGAAGCGGGCGATGGATGAAGAACCATTCATCGAGCAGCTTTGTGAGGAAGGGTTCTGTAATTGTCAGATCGTAGTCGAGGCGGTGCCCAACAACCCCGAAAAGCCCGCAGTTCTTCCAGTTCTTGAACTTGCGATAGCAAACGCAAATCTTCCACAAGCCATTTTGCTTGAAGATCTCCGGTTTGTCGCCCTTGAACTTCAAGTTGACCAGGTTCTTCGGGCGGAAACCCGTGACTATCGAGAGATGGGACATGACGATGTTGCGTATGTCGGTTGCGAGGAAGCGACCTGACCGCTCATCGCGCACCCGCGATTCAGCCTCGAACAGGAGGCTGAGGTAATTCGCCACCGGCTCCTCGCTTTCGATCAGCGATGCGGCTCCCAACATCGCATCGCGGACCGTCGGCGTATCCTCTTCGATAAATTGGGTAATCTGCTCAGCCGCCTCCCGGCTGATTGCAATAAAGGCTCGCCAGTCGCGCTTCGCGAGATCAACGTCTTCCTGTGACAGCAGTGGTCCGCCGCTGCGACCGCTGAATGCGAGAAGCCCGCTGAAGCGCTCTGCAGATGCGGTCTGGGCGAGCGGTTCGAGCTTTTCGGCAAGTTCAGGGTGCTGGGTAAGATAGCCGGTCTCGGGATGGGTGAGAGACTTGATATGGTGAGCCACACCTCGAAGTCGCGACGAGAATAACTCGCCTCTTTTGCCACCAGTCAGTTCCACTTCGCTGAGATGGGCTGCCTCGAATGCGAAGTAACGAACAAAGAGTCCTGGAACTACCAACCATACCATGGTCGCCTTGGAGGCATCGAGACCGAGGCCTGAGTTGGGACCATCTGAGCAAGGCGCAACGAGAAATCGCACGATCTTGTCGATTTCGCGGCGCTTGATCTCAGTCGTAGTCTCCTCGCGCCAAATTCCGCTTTTCGGTCGCTTCAGTGGAGCAACAAACCTGGCAGTCTTGTAATGAAAATACGCACGCAATTCCTCATGCCACGAATCAGGCAGTTCCGCGCCCGGCAAGCGGTAAGCGTCAGAGCGCCCGGCATTGCTGATGCGGGCAAAGTCGGTGCCATCTCGTGCCAGGTGCTCGATCTTCGCAACGGCAGCCCTGATCTCCGGTTCTGAAAGGTAGCGAACTTCACGCGGAAGAAGCCGCTGCCTCGAAAAAGAAACTTCGTACCAGTACGAGGTGACGGTCCCGGACGAGGCTGGAAGCCAGCCCCTACGCGCCAGCGCACAGAGCTTACCTTGGGGTAGCCCGAAATGCTCTTCGATCCTGGCCACGACGGGCACCGAATTGATCCCCACTTTCCCACCTGCAACCCAGTTCCTGATCGTTCCCCACGAACAACCCGCGATCTGGGCAAGGCTCTGGCAGGACAGGCCCTTCGACTTCATCAGCGCCGCGAGCTGTCCTGCGAAACTCGCAGACGGGTCGACCCGGGCGGAAATCTCATCGTAGATCGCCTTGATACGATCCAACCGAGCCGAAACATTTCGCCGACTGCTGTCATTGTCGTAGGAGGCCCGCACCGCACTACGAAGCGCTGGAAAGCGCTCGTCTGAAAAGACCTCTGCGGCCGGATCCTCAGTCGTGCAACCAGACTGCGCCAGGATTTTGTAGAAGGCGGAGCGGTGTGCTGCGACATGCTGATCCGGATCGGAAGCGCCATTAAGTGTCGCTCTGCGGCGCTCACGACTGGTGAGCTCGATCAGAAGGTTTGCCAGAAGGTCAGCGCCATAGTTGTGGCCCGGCACGGCGATGCCGCGGCGCTTGGCGATCTCCGTGACAGTCCGACGGCATTGCGGGAGATCAGCTACCGAAGAAGCGACCCCTGCAAGCTCGGCCAGCTCGCCCCAGTCAATTGCACCGTGCCGATGCGAACTGCCGGGGATTTTCGCGCCAGGCACGTCGAACATCGAGACCGTCGCACAAAAAGAAGCGATCTGCCGTTCGCGATCGTCCGGTGTGGGGCAGGTCCTCACATGCGGGCTATTGGCAAGAATGGCCCGGCCGTCTGCCAGCGCCGCCTGAATAACCTGCTTGAATTTTGCGTTCTGTTTCGCGGCACTGACCGTGACGCCGAATGATGCCTTGAACCACTGGAGTGACACACCCTGGCCGTACCGGCCAATCGTCAGCTGAAGGGAGAGGGCCGCGTAAGCGGCCGACACGGGATCCTTGAGCCGAACGCCTTGCGACAGGTGGCACGGAAAGGTGACAAACACCTGCAGGACGTTCTCGATAAACGTGCGCGCCTCGGTACCGGGTGCGACTTCGCGCATGTTGATGTCGCATTGCCGAGTGAGTTCCTCACAACTGATCATGCCGTTGTGGGCGAGAAAAGGCCGCCCGGTGTCGATCTGCTCGACTGCGAAGGAAGCGAAACGCGCTACGACCGCGTTCGAGGCGTTACTGGCAGCGCGCCGAGCCT
This sequence comes from Erythrobacter sp., assembly GCA_013822125.1. Taxonomy (GTDB): domain Bacteria; phylum Pseudomonadota; class Alphaproteobacteria; order Sphingomonadales; family Sphingomonadaceae; genus Erythrobacter. Next base: position 21,463 of record PNJY01000001.1, read on the forward strand.
CCTGCAGGGCCGCGGCGTGCTCTTCTTGGGCATTCCAACCGCCACGCGGAATGGCGAGCCGGAGATCAGCGCTGCCCCGGAGCGGACGATCGTCGTTGGCAGGCAAGACTAGCGACAATGCTGTCGAGGTCGCAACGCTCGTTCCTGTGTTCTCGATTGACCCTGATATCGCAGGATCCTCAGGAGCATCGATGTGTTCGTCCTGTCTTGGAGTATATGTCGCATCGTACCTCATGATCATTTCCTTTTGATTGTCTCGCATTCGACCGGAACCGATCGGGTGCGCATATAAAAAGGACAGATCTGAAATTTACAGTCAACAGAAAAATAAAGGAGAGAGGAAAAGTGAAGAGCTGATACTAAAAAACTAAACACCTTTGAGTCTGCCCATCCTGAAAACTACTAGACCGAAACGGTGATTTTCAGGATGGAGTAAATTTTACAGAGTAAAGTAAAGAGAAGAGTCAAAAATGCCAATTCAACGTAAAACACCAAGTAACGCTGCTGAATGGAAGAAATTTATGAGGACCTATCTTCGGGCAATCATGCTGCTTCGCGGATATGACCACAACCAGCTTGCCGAAGCTCTATCCTCAAAATTCGGGATCGAAATGCACTATGATCAGCTGAGAAAATTGACCCACCGTGGGACCTTCAAGGCCGAATTTTTGATCCAGTGCGTAGTCGCCATGGGCGGCGAGTCGCTCGAAATGCCCCGATTCGAAAGTGATGATTCGCACCCGAGTCGCTAGATTCGAGTAGTGGCTCGGTGGTGCGGGCCCAATGAGGACATACGGAGGGAGGAAATATGTGACTGACACCCCGATTTGCTGCGGAAGCGATGTAAATTCGGGCGATTGGGCAATGAATCATTCCGGAAACTGGTCTAAAGTTGGGCGCCGCTGATAGTTTTGTCGGCCCGTGCGGCTTAACCAACTGAAAAAAGAAGCGAAATTACTTCTCGCCAAAAAGGGGCTCGCCGCCGTTGACCACTAGCCCTTTCAACAGTCAATTCGCCCAAGTGAGATAAGCATAAGTGCTTGTAAAAGAGGATCATTCAGGATCCGCCTAACGATCCTGGCGGCCTCAAGATCGAAGGCATGACATCCAGAACGCGCTATGCGCCCAAGATCCTGTGAAATCGGTGTGTGAAAATCATAATGAAGATGTGGCTTGCTGAGCATACCGAATGCCAGATTGTACATCTGGAGTTATGAGATTCGATCTCCCTTTCTTATAAGGCCGAATGAAACCCCGATTGACATCGTTGCAGCCGAATAAAAAGAGTCGCTGTAAGAAGGTGCGTGTTTTTATCGCGGTGATAACAAAGGAGGTTTGATAATGTTTACCGACGTGAATTTCGAGGCTACGCAGCGCTTTGTGCTGGCGATCGGAATCTTGTTGACCGTTGACGTGACTGGGCTCGGCGTCGGCAACCCGAGGGGGGTTGTGTTTACAGTTGCACCGGCTGGCGAGGAGCTTGGATTTGAGAGGGCTGCCGCTAACCAAGGCAAAGACGTTATCGTTCTTACGTTCGAATTGGGGAAAGAGGAGGAAGGTCCCAAGAATATTGCCGTTTTCGAGGAGCGTAATGGTCAATTACGGGTTTGGCCAAGATGTGCGTTTTGCGAGACAGATGACGGCCGACACTTCATTATCGATTATGACGATCGCATTGGCTTTGTTCTGTGGGATGAGAAGATCATGACGGTCAACAATTTGCCGCCGGGCTTTTGCCTAGAGAATGCTGAGCGCGGTTCTGCATTTCTGAAGGAATTTGCGACCGGCTACATCGGAACGATGCATCGTAACGGTTTTCAGTGCTCCCGATGAGAGCAGCGAGAAGAGTCGCAATCAATATAAGCTTTCACTCGAAAGAAAAAGTCGGACCCCGCCGAATCGCTAATCGCGAGTAGTGGACTGGTTATCTCGTCCCATCGGCATTTATGGTGTTCGCGAAGCTCCTGGTAGCACGCAAGCACATGGTTCGCCGATGCCAGCGCCCAGCAGTGCAGTTCGTCTCTCAGAGCGTCGAGCTTTTCTTCTGTAAGGCCGGCGCAATTGAAAGCATGAGCACCGAGCGCGGGGGCGGTGTGTATGGCGATCATCCGGGACCCGAGGATGGGCTTCGGAAGCTTGGTTCGCGTGATCATCTTCGGGCCGAAGTAATCGACAATCCGGATGCGCCCCGCGCGGTCAGCTACGGGCTTTCGAGCGGTGCTGCGTTTGTAGCCGCTTTTCAGGGCCTGCGCGATCTCGCTGTCACCGTCGACTGATGCAGCGCCGGTTCCATCCATGTCGTCGAGCACGAGCAAGCCATGTGTCTGGTCAAGCAGCCTGACCATGCCGGCAGCACGAAGTTGTCCGGCCAGTGTGCCATTGATGGCAACTCTCGCAATCGCCTCACCAAGTTCCGACTTGCCGCTACCTGCGGGCCCGACCGCGAGCAGGATCGGCAGGGCGTCGAAGATCTGGTGGACGTGAGTCATAGCGACGAAGGTTGCTGCAAGTGCATAGGCTCTTTCGTCGGGTAGCCAGACGCGCGATCGCAGGTGCTTCTCGAGCGTCTCCAGGAGATCGGACAGTTCCCGGAAGGGGCGAGGTCCACGGCGCTTGCGCCACTCGACGAACTGTTGAATGGAACCGAACGACCAAGTGCCCGATGTGCTTGCTGCCGGCAGGCCTTTGATGCGCGTGCCGTCCGAGAGAGCCAGAACACGCTCCGAAGATGCTGTCCCACAGGGTGCTGGAAGGGGTTCGGCACTGAGCAGGGCCCCGTCGGATCTCACGACCAGGGTGCGATAGCGGTGCACGATCTTGCCCAGCCTATCGTCGACATGACGCTGCTCCACCGCGACCGGGTAATAAAGGTTTCCGCAAGCAAAGCCGCCCGAGACGTCGATGGGCGCAGCTTCGAATATCCCGAGATCCACCGGCTGCCGGCCCGGCTCTTCGGATTCGATGACTAGCTGAATCGGCCGGGCGCTTCCGAGAAGAGTATCCCAGGGCGGGGCCTGAAAGGAGCGGACCATGTCCGTGAAGCTTTGGAAAGGCGCAGGCGTGCGAATTTGCAGGATTTCGCGTACTGTAAGCGGCGCAATTTCAGCGATGAAATCGGCCGCACCGTCCCCGTCGATCAGCAGTACTTGCCCGAACGACGACCAGTGCTGTCCCGAGCGCCATTCCGCAGGCCATTCGCCCCACTGGGAGCGGGAGATGAAGACAACATCCTCATCTGTCTGTCCATAGGTCTGCCATGCGAGCCACAGATCGAGCACATCGGCTGCGACGACCGCAATCTTTTCGCCATTCCCCAGCCTGTACTCCGTGCAAGGTCCGGGGCCCCAGCCTTTGGGGTGCTGAGGGTTTGTCGTTATCCCTTGCAGATTGCGGTATGCATATCTCCCGATCGGCAGGCCGTCATCGCTCAGCAAAGGATAGGAGAGGGCATCGCGCACCTCCAAGCCGTCATGGCGCGATACATAGGCCTGCTTGAGGCCCAGGTGCAGCCGCTCGATGGTCCCGCCATGGAGGCCGAGCACCCTGAGCTTGTCCATTGCCGCCTGCGATTGGCGCAGAGCGCGCTTCTGCCGTCCGAGGTTCTCTGGTCCGGCTGACTTCACGAGCGGAATCCGCCGCTGCGCAGGCTCGATTGCGCCGCCAGGATCATGGCCCGTATGCAGTCAGGGCCGTTTGACAGGAAAGCCAGAGGTGTCTGCCCGAGCTCTTCGCAACGCAGCCATTGGACGAGTTCATCCTCCCCCTTCAGCGCAACCAGAAGCGCTTCGAGCCGCAGAAGGAGGCGCATGCAGGTTTCCCGATAGGCCTGAGGGCTTCCCGTCGATCGCTCAGCCGCGGGCTCGTGCGTGAGGAGCCTAACCTCGTCTTCATTGAGCAACAGGCGCCTAGACAGAGCTAGGAACTGCCGCTCGAGGGCCTCAGCCTCCATCTGGTTTTCAATGATCATATCGAACCCTCCCTCTAGGCGGTATACATTAAAGTATACGTAAGAGGAAGAGCCATTGTGATTGCGTTGGGCAAATGGCGCTGGAGTTTATCGAACCTGCGGTTCCCCAGCGTTCCTGAACACAAGCTCGCCGCGCCTTTCGCATCGACGCTGCGATCAGGAGGCAAACTCGCAATGGGAATGGCTGTCGTGGCTCGGAAGGGCCCACACCTCACCTGAAATTTCCGCACACAAGGATGGCCAATTCAGGCCCGCTCGGGAACTCGATCACGATAGTCAAAGCTTAGGGGCTTTGCTCTTAAGAGACTTCGAGCAAATCATCCTCTGTTTCAGAACATACCGATGGCGAAGATAAATTCGCTGTTCACCTCATCGAACTTCCGGATTGGAAGGCAATTTCCTATAATATATGTCTAGATATGACTGAGTTTCAGAAAGGAAAAGAAATGATCAAGAGTGCAGCCGGAGATTGTTACTGGGGTGTCGATTTGAACGACGAGTACAGGCTGACCTTCATGGCTCGTGATGCTGACGGGAGCGAGAAGGCACTCTTTACCTTCCGTACGTTCGAGAAGGACAAGTTCCTGTCGATCGCGGTGATGCTAGGGGAAAGACAGCACATCTGGGGCAAATGGCGCGCTTTGGCGGAGAAGCATGGCGCTGCGGCGCTGGACCAGATCCTGGACACAGCGACGCCGCAGGGCCCCTTTCCGAATGTCGTTGACGCGAAGATTGCTGGTCACCCTGCCAACAAGCGAGCCGTGACAGTGTCGGTGCGCTTGGTTCCCTCGCGCAAGGTCGACCTGATCAGACACACATTTCAGACCTCGCAGCTGCGAAAGTCCTTCATGGGCTGGGCGAAAGAGGCTGGCCTTGGCGCGCGCCTCGATCTCTGCCTTGTCGGCCTGCTGAAAGGTACGAAAGCGCTTGCCGCCAAGATGGACGAGTATGCGCAAGCCGAGCTCGCTTACGGCCTCGCGGTCCAGGACGCCATGTTGACAGCTCTTCAGGAAGGTCGCGATGAAGCCTTCATCCCTCCCATGCAATTGCCTCGTAGGTGACGGGGGCCGGCAATGGAGCGGCGCGGGCGGAAACTGATCGTAGCTGCTGTAGCCACTCAGGATCAGGTCACGGTTCAGCAGGAGCGGACTGCAGCACTGCTCCTCGGCCGGCACCAAGGCATCCATCTCGGCAAGGGAGCTGGTCTGAACCCTCGTCAGACGTCGGAAAAAACAGGTCTGCGTGCGCTCTTCGAAGCGCCGTCACCCTCAAATCATGAAAGCTGCACATATGCATTACATCGGTTGCGGACATCCAGATGTCCTGTCCTCGCTCGTTTTTGTTCGGACGGCGCCCGAGCTTGAGGAGGGCTCGCTGGTTTCGAGCCTTGCGCTGTTCACAGTAACCCGCTGCGGTGACAGTGAAGCGAGAATTGATCTTGTCCACACCCGGTTTGACCCCATGCAGGACCGGGATGCCATCATTGCAGATGTCTGCCGGGCCATTCCCGACGGAACGCCGTTGCTGGTGCGCCAGCGATATCACGAATATTTGCCGGACTTTTCAGGCGAACTCCAGGCCGCACTGCCATTGCTCGACAACGGTCGGCTGGCCTGCGCGCTCCCGGGCACCACATTACTGCCACTCTGCAGCAGTGATGAGGAAATCTATGCCAGCGGTGAGGCGGCAGGCCTCGATATGCCGGGCCCAGATTCGACGCCGCGCAAGTGCAATCGCCGCGCCCCGCTGGAAACCATGGCTCTTTGGTCAATCTACGTCCGCGGCTTTTGTAAGGAGCGTGAGGCACGGGAACTCATCGCAGCCTTCGGTGCGTGGTATCTGCTCGAGCGAGTGAAGCCAATTCCCTCGAGGTAGACGCCTCACGAGACGGCGCTTGTTCAGACACGGCGCAAGGTACGGCTGAGCCGGCTACTCGCACGCCTTACCGTCGCCATCCCGGTCCAGATGTCGTCCATAGCCGGGTTGACCGCGGTAGATCGGAGCAGCACCCGCTGCCCGTGCCGCAGCACAGTTCGGGTAATAGACGTCACCTGACCGCGACGTCGTCGGCGCGGGAGGCTGTGTGCGGCTGCCGTGGCAATGACGCACGCCAGCCCTGCGATCAAAATGGCACCCATCCGCAGCCAAGCCTCCAGGATGGGCTTCGGCGATTGAAGCGCCGACAAGCGTCATGAGTCCGAGAAGAAAAGTAAGCACCCACGCTGCGGAGAAGATCAGGATTTCGATCCCCGCCCAGGCCGAGATTGCTTTGGCTTCTGCCCCGATTGCACTGCTCGAAATAAGCCTGTCCCTCATTTCGCTGATCGCCCGCATGGATGTGAATTGATGCTGTCGGATCTGGATGTGCAATAATATCAGACAATTGACTTTTGAAGGGATAATCCGACACCCGGCTCAAGGATCGGACTTGATGCCGTTCATTGCGTTCATTTCTCACTGCAAACCCATCATCGCAAATGATGGAGCCAATCTATCTCCAGCAGCATTACGAGGGGCGCCCCCAGCTACAAGTTCTGCGAAGATCGGGTTGAACACGCGAGGACGGCTCCAGCGAATGAACCAGGGTCAGATCGTCTTGTGCGGAACACGCCGAAGGACCGATGAGCGACTTTCCAGCCGATCCAGGTTAGCGCGCGCCTTATCTTGAGAAAATTAAGCGCAGTTATACAACATATTGCCGCTTGCTGATCCTGTGCGACGGAAGTAGGGAGTAGGTGAGGGGTCGCGCTCACTAATGCCAGAATCAGTTGATAACCCCGCGGCGGGACCCGCCGATGCGGCGCTGGCGAGCTTCGTCTTGCTGGCGCAGTTTCTTGGTATCCCGGCAGACGCCCAGCAGATCCACCATGATCGCGGGCAGGGCGACCAGCCATACTCCTTCGACGACCTGATCCGCGTTGCCAAGAAGCTCGGCCTGATGGCTCGCCGCAAGGAAGCGGCAGTCGCGGAACTCTCGAAACTGCCCCTGCCCGCCTTGGTGAAACTGTCGGGCGACGACACGGCGATCCTGCTCAAGATCGACGACAGCGGCGAGACCGGCACGCGTTACATGGTGCTGCGCAGCGATAGCCAGCGCCCCGAGGTGTGGAGCGAGGCCGACGTCTCCGCGCGTTTTGCGCTGAAGAGCGACAAGGTCGAACTGCTGCTGATGACAAGCCGCGAGCATATCGCGGGGCAGAAGCGCGCCTTCGATATCTCTTGGTTCATCCCCGCGCTGGTCAAATACCGCAGGCCACTTCGGGACGTGCTGATCGGCAGTTTCTTCCTTCAGCTGGTCGGCCTTGCCTCGCCGATCTTCTTCCAGCTGGTGATCGACAAGGTGCTGGTCAATCAGACGATCAGCACGCTCGAGGTGCTGGCGATCGGCCTCACAGCGATCCTGATCTTCGAGACTCTGCTGTCGGCGCTGCGCAACTGGCTGTTCGCGCACACCTCTAACCGGGTCGATGCCGAGCTGTCGGCAGCGCTGTTCCGGCACCTTGTCGCTCTGCCATTGTCTTACTTTGAGGCGCGTCGTGTGGGCGACAGCGTAGCGCGGGTGCGCGAGCTCGAGAGCATCCGCAACTTCCTCACCTCCAACGCGGTGACGGTGGTGATCGACCTGTTCTTCACCATCGTCTTTTTCGCCGTGATGTACCTCTATTCACCGCTTCTGACGCTGATCGTGGCGCTGACGATCCCGGTCTATGTCGCAATCTCGGGGCTCGTCACACCGCCTTTGCGCGCGCGGCTCGACGAGAAGTTCAAGCGCGGGGCGGAGAACCAGTCCTTCCTCGTCGAAACCGTCACCGGCATCGGCACGCTCAAGGCGATGGCGGTGGAGCCGCGGATGCGCGACCGGTGGGAGAAGCAGTTCGCCGGCTATATCCAGACGGGATGGGACGTCACCGTGCTGTCCAACTGGGGCAGCCACCTCATCCAGCTGGTCTCGAAGCTGTCGACGGTCGCAATCCTGTTCTTTGGCGCCAAAGCGGTCATTGCCGGCGATCTCAGCGTCGGGAGCCTCGTTGCCTTCAACATGCTGTCGGGCCGTGTCGCGCAGCCCATCCTGCGCCTGTCGCAGCTGTGGCAGGATTTCCAGCAGGTGCGCATTTCGGTCGACCGGCTGGGCGATATCCTCAACTCGCCCGCCGAGCCCGAGCATAATCCCAACCGCGCCACTCTGCCGCCGATCAAGGGGCGGGTCGAGTTCGACAAGGTCCGCTTCCGCTATCGCCCCGATGCGCCCGAGGCGCTGCGCGGGATCAGCCTCGACATCGCGCCGGGGGAAATGATCGGGATTGTCGGCCCTTCGGGATCGGGCAAGTCGACGCTGACCAAGCTGGTGCAGCGACTCTACGTGCCCGAACAGGGTCGGGTGCTGGTCGACGGGACGGATCTCGCGCTGGTCGATCCCGCATGGCTGCGGCGGCAGGTGGGGGTGGTGCTGCAGGAAAATATCCTGTTCAACCGCACCGTGCGCGAAAACATCGCGCTCGCCAATCCGACCCTGCCGATGGACCGGGTGATCGCCGCGGCCGAACTGGCCGGCGCGCACGAATTCATCCTCGGCCTTGCGCAAGGCTATGACACGGTCATCGAGGAGCGCGGCGCGAACCTTTCGGGCGGGCAGCGCCAGCGCCTTGCCATCGCCCGCGCGCTGATCACCGATCCGCGCATCCTGATCCTCGACGAGGCGACCAGCGCCCTCGATGCCGAGAGCGAGGAGATCATCCAGAACAACCTCGCCCGGATCGCGGAAGGGCGCACCGTGCTGATCATCGCCCACCGCCTGTCCGCGGTGCGTCCGTGCGACCGGATCATCACCGTCGAGGCGGGCGAGATCACCGAGATCGGCTCGCACCACGAACTGCTGCGCGCCGGCGGGCGCTATGCCCAGCTCCACGCCAAGCAGACCGGCTATCGTCCCGATGCCGAGGTGGTGCCGGCATGAGCCTGCTCGCCGAACGCTTCCCCACGCTCGCGCGGCATTGGCAGGTGCTGCGCGAGAGCTGGCGCTGGCAGAACGAGGCGGACAAGGCCTTCAAGCCCAAGGCCGAGCATGAATTCCTGCCCGCCGCGCTCGAAATCATGGAAAAGCCGCCGAGCCCGGGGCTCAGGTGGCTGATGCTGATGACCTGCGGGCTGATGGTGCTGGCGCTGATCTGGGCGATTATCGGCCGCGTCGATGTGGTCGCGACCGCGGCGGGCAAGACCGTGCCGGGCGAGAACGTCAAGATCGTGCAGCCGATCGAAATCGGTGCGGTGCGTGCGATCCATGTCCGCAATGGCCAATTCGTGAAGAAGGGCGAGCTGCTGATCGAGCTCGACCCGACGCTCGCCACAGCAGACGAGGCGCAGAGCACCCAGTCGCTCCGTTCGGCGCAGATCATCAAGGCGCGCAACGATGCCCTCCTTGCCCACCTGCGCGGCGCGCCCGCCCGGTTCGTGGCGCCGGAGAGGACATCCCCTGATATCGTCGCCACCGAAGAAGCCTTCGTCCGCAATGCGGTCGCGCAATACGAGGCGCAGAGAAGCGCGCTCGTCCAGCAGCGGGCCGAAAGTGAAGCCGACCTTGCAGCCACGAAGGCCGAAATCGCCAAGCTGGAGGAAGCGCTCCCCTATATCGACAAGCAGCTTAATGCACGGGCAGAGCTAGCAAAGAAGGGCTTCTTTGCGAACCTCAAGCTCCTCGAGTACGAACAGCTGCGCGCCGAGCATGTTCGCAACATCGAAGTGCAGCGCGCCAACTTCGCGCGGTCCGAAGCTTCGATCCGGCGGCTCGATGCCGAATTGCTCGCCCTGCGCGCCGGGTTCGGGCGCACCGCGGTGACCGACTTTGCGGAGGCCGAGAGCGAGGCGGGGCTTGCCAGCGAGCAACTGCGCAAGGCGGCGAGGATGCGGCAATATCAGGAGCTGCGCGCGCCGGTCGATGGCGTGGTGCAGCAGCTGGCCGTGACGACCGTTGGCGGGATCGTCCAGCCCGCTCAGCCGCTGATGGTGATCGTGCCCTGTTCTGGCGGCGGGACAGACGCGGCGAGCTGCAACGGCGGCGTAACGGTTGAAGCCTTCGTGCAGAACAAGGATATTGGCTTTGTGAAGGTTGGCCAACGGGTGGCGGTAAAGCTCGAAGCGTTCAACTTCACGGATTACGGCCTAATCGAGGGCAAGGTCACCACCATCAGCCGCGATGCGATCGACCAGAGCCAGCAGCCAGTGGGCAGCGTGCGCGACGAGAATGGACGCCCGATCCAGCCCGGCCTCGTCTATGCCGCGAAGGTCGAGCTTGCCTGCGGGCGGCAAAACTTGGCGCGCCATCCGCTGTGCGACCGGGTGCAGCCCGGCATGGCGGTGCAGGCTGAGATCAAGACCGGGCGTCGGCGGATCATCCAGTACCTGCTTTCGCCGATCAGCCAGGCGCTGAGCGAGGCGGGGCGGGAGAAGTGATCAGCTTCTCTGGGGCACCGCAGGCCGCCAACCAGCTCATAATTGCCTGATAGGTGCCCCTTGCCGTTAGACATTGGATTGTAGCGATAAAGCTCTTGCATCTGTGACCGAAATGCGCAGGATGAAGGGTGAATGAGAGGGGCGCGCCGTTGTTACTCATGAATTTGAGCAATTCTGTGTTCTGCGCGAAAGCGCTGCGCCGTAAGCCATTCGCAATCCGGTGTCGTGACCCTTTAGCTTCTGCCGCATTCGAGCGCTTTCGTGCCCAGCCGACTGTGCGAGTTCCAGTTCTGCATGGTTCACTCTCTGTTCTGGATAGAAATACGAGGCTTCTTCTTCCTGTAGAAGGTGGCTCCAAGCTGCTTCGATTCTTCGCGCAGCGCCGAGGTGCGGCAGCAATCCGCAATTGTTATTCGGAGGCGTGTCAATGATGCGACGATCGCTCCTTCAGGTACTTGGAACTGGGTTACTTAGCCTTACGTTGCCGGCTTGCTCATCTGCCAAGGACACGGCTCCAGATTACCGCTATCGTCTCACGGTCGAGGTCGAGACTCACGAGGGCCTAAGATCGGGGGCGAGCGTGATCGAAGTCCGGCAAAACATCGGCCGATCCGGCAGCAGCCCGCTCCATTCGCAAATATACCGCCATGCCAAGGGCGAAGCGGTGGCCGTCGATCTGCCGGGAGGCAAGACGCTGTTTGCGCTGTTGCGTTCCGACAGTGACGTTGAATGGGCGGCTCAAGTCATGCATCTGCTCGCGCCCCAGATCCAAGGCGAGACCAGCCAAGATTCGTTTGACAATGTGCTGCTGATCAAGGGCAAGGTCGAAGTTCCCCGCACTTTCCCGCGCGTCGCGTGGATACCAACGCGCTCAGCCTACCCGATGATGGTGGTTTTCGGTGATCCCACCGATCCGACTAGCGTGACTAAAGTTGATCCAGATGATCTTGCGGCGACGTTTGGCGAGGGAGTGAAACTGAAGCGCGTTACTGTCGAGCTGACCGACGATCCTGTGAGCACCGGGATTGAGAAGCGGTTGGCCTGGTTGAGCAGCTATCCTGAACCGAGTTTGCGGCCGGGACACGACCTTAACGACTTTAGTTTGCCAGCCACACTTCGGCACGGCGACTTTCGGCGAGGACAAAATTAATGTTGAGCCCTGACGTCTTCTTATCGCTGCTAGCTCTAGATGCATACAATCGAGGTTACGGGCGTGGCGTATTCGCCAATGGTAGTGCGAACGATGACAGCGAAGCCGGCCGAAAGATTGGCAACGCGACGATCTTAAACGTCGACTTGCCTGCTGGTTCAGAGGCAGTAGGCTTTTACGCAATCGCATACGAATTGGACGGTGCAAAAATAATCTCTTACCGTGGAACGAATTTCGAATTCAATTCGCTCAACGAGTTTCTGAGCAGTCCAGCAATATTGGATATCTACAATGGCTGGGGTATAGGAGGTGGCTACGCTCCGTCTAGTCAGGCTCAATTAGCGATAAATTTTTATGAAAGTGTAGCAGGCGGTCTGTCCATTTATGATACAAATGGAGGTACAACTACACTTGTCGGCCATTCCCTCGGAGGTGGGCTAGCTGGATTTGTAGGTGCTTTAGGAAAAGTTGATACTTTTGCTTATGACCATATGCCTTTTATGAAGGCAGCCGAGGCGCAGGCTCTTTCGGTCGCACTTTCACGCGCTCTTGATGCTGCAAGAGCGCAGTTTGACTCAAGTCTAGGTCTTTCATCGCTAGTGGCACCAGCTTTGGCCGGTCCCGGCAGTCCTCTATATGATGTACTGCAAGCTTTCACTGATGAATTTGTAGATCAATGGAGGAGAGTCCGGCCAAGTGCGGAAACAATCAAAGGAATTTACGTTGAGGGAGAGCTTGTTGTCCCGATTCGTGCACTTGATAGTGCTATAAACGGGATCGATGGATCGCTTCTAGCTCCTCTTCTTGTCTACTTAAGAGGAGCACTTTCAGCGCTCGACGTTGAAGGCAATTATTCAGAAGACATTGTAGTTAAAGATCCTGTCAGTAACAGAGGTATCGAGTTCGGCGGCGGCTTTGCTGATCTCGTTGGCCGGCATTCGATATCTCTTCTGACGATTTTGCAGTTCGGTGAGAAGCAATGGTCGGCTGAGCGCGGGCAAGAAGGATGGAAAAATTCTGCTAAATTTATCTTCGATAAAATCAGTGATGATGGAATTGGCTCTTCAGTAGGACTTAGGCAGGGGCAGACGGGAGGGGCGTCTGAAGGCGATCAACTTAGCTCAGTCGTGGCATACTCCGCCATCAATGAAGGCACCCGTCTTTTTGGCGATACTGGAATCCGCGCGCTGTTCAACGATGCTGACGACCTCGGACGACTTCTCGGCCGCACGTACAATGTCCTTAGTGAAGAAACCACCAACCTAATTGGGGGTCTCATCGCTGAGTTCTCGGGTTTGCTTGCGAAAAATCAGGTTCTTTCTGCTTCTTCTCCGCAGGCACTTAGTGGCGTCATTTCAGTCGGCGAGTCCTCGCCCTATCTAACAATCCGAACAGATCGAGATTATTGGTCGACATTCGGCGATAATCCGACTTTCTTTTCGAGACAGAGTAGCCTTCTGATTTCGAACATTTTCAAAGAGAATCTTTCTGGGGCGGCGCAATCGGAACTGAGATCCTGGCTGAACGAAGCTGCCTCAAAGAAGGGATTCCAAATCACGCCCCTTACGACGCTAGCAGAATATATAGATTATGTTTCCTTTACGTTCGCTGGAGATTCCCTGTTTAGGGGCAACGATGATCCGAGTTACAACGGATTCCAATTGTTTGTTGGGCAAGATGGAAACCAATCAGTCGGTCCTGAAGCAGGCTTTAAGAATACCTTATTGGAAGGTAGCGATATCTTCATCGGGGCAAATGGCCGGAACCATTTGCTAGGGCTCGGTGGTCATGATGCGCTCATCGGGGGCAGAGGGGTCGACGAACTTGATGGCGGTGCAGGCGACGACCTAATTGTCGGCGGAAGAGGTCCAGACACCCTTAAAGGCGGATCCGGCAAAGACATCATCCATGCAGGTGACTTTGACGAAGCTGAGGACAGCGCGGGCGATACTCTCACGGGCGGAACTGGAGACGACATATTCTATATTGGAAACGGAGACCGAATTACCGATATTGATCGCGGCGACACGGTTTTCCTCAGAGGCAAGAGGCTCAGTGGAGGGAAGGAGACAAAACCTGGTTCCCGTATTTTTCTCGATGAGCAGGGTGGCAGGTTCGTTTGGGCGGCGGATGGTACGCTCACATATTCGATCAATCCGACCATTTCGATCGAGGGCTTTCGCAACGGCTATGGGGGTATCAGGCTGATCGAGGCCGAGGACGATGAGGAAGATGATGATGGTGGCAATGATGACGATGATGGCGGTCGTCCTGATTTCGATCCGGCTGAGCGCCTTCGCGATCCGCTGATTATCGATCTTGACGGTGATCGCAACGTCATTTCCGGTCGCGACAGCGTCGCTGCCTACTTCGATATCGACAACGACGGCTTCTCCGAGCGCGTCTCTTGGGCTCGAGCAGGCGATGGTTTCCTCGTTCGCGATCTCGACGGCAACGGCTTGATCGAAACCGGTTCGGAGTTGTTCGGCACCGGGGCCGTGGACTCGAGCGCTGCGCAGCTCCAGCCATTCGGCGAAGACGGTTTTGCTGAGCTTGCGTTGCTCGACAGCAATTTCGATGGCGCTATCACCGCCGCGGACACGCTGTTCTCGCAGCTCCGGGTTTGGATCGATGCCAATCTTGATGCGAGGACCGACGCTGGCGAGTTGGTAACGCTGGAATCCCTGGGCATCGTTTCGATCAGCCTCAGCACTTTCGATTCTGACCACGTTGCCATCACTAACGATGCCTCGGTGATCACACGCGCGTCGACCGTCGGCTTCGCAAATGGCTCCACGCGCACGATTTACGATGCCTATCTATCGGTCGACCAGTTTGACGCACGCGAACTCGCGGGCGATGTCACTGTCGACGAGCGCATTGCTGATCTTCCCTTCCTGCTTGGGTCCGGCAACGTGTCAGACCTCGACATCGCGATGTCGCGCGACGCTGGTCTTGCCGAGCTGGTGCGCGAGTTTTCCGAACTCACGATCGAGAACGCGCACGAGATTCTGGAGCGCGCACAGCAAATCCTGTTGCGCTGGACGGGCGCGGACCAGGTCGCGCCGGATTCCCGTGGGCCAAATATCAACGCCCAATGGCTTCATGCGTTGGAGGCGATCACTGGCGAGGAGTTTGTCCAGAGCGGCAGTATTGGAAGCGATCCCAGAGGCGATGCCGCCGGAGTTCTCATTGGAGAATGGCAGTCGCTGGTAACGAGGACGGCCGCAAGGCTTGTCGGGCAGATCCCGCTCGGCGACGCGCTTACCCCAGGCCTTTCCTTTGAAGGCGCCGCTTTCTTTACGGTTGCCGACGGAACCACGCTCCACAGCATCTTGACAAGCGCGGCTGCAAATCAGCCGACGAGTAAAAGCGAAGCCATTGGCTACTGGGCGGCACTCGTTGAGATTCTCGGGATGTATCGCGAGTTCCTGCCGATTGAGGCGGGTGTCACAGGGCCCCCCCTTGTCGAGGAATTTGACGCAAGACTGGGCGCCGCGCTCACCGAGGCTGGCATACCATTCTCCTTGGAAGATTTGCGGCGGATTCTGACCGTTTCATCTGGGGAAGACAAGGTCATCGGGCGAACCCGCGGTGCTCCGACGTCGCTAAATGATCTGATTATCATTCAGGGCGATGCTGGTCGTGTCGACGGGGCATCGGGTGACGACATTTATGTCGTCGGCAAGAATGTCGGAGCACTCGACATCGTTGACGCGAGTGGAAACAACGAGTTGTTCCTTTCCGATTTTCTCGCGTCCGACATCACGGTCGTGGCGGTTGTTGAGGACGGACGTTCGTGGCTGCGCTTCTCCGATGCGTCGGGCGCTTTGAATATGCGTGTTCGCGTGGACGTGGATGTCGATAGTATTGAAACAGCGGTTCAAAACGTCCGCTTCGGTGACGGTACGACCTCAAACATTTTTGAACTTATCGAAGGCGGCGGCGCTGCCTTGGGGGTCATCTTCGCAGGTGATGGCTCCGACCCTGTAGCAGGAACAGCTGCGGATGACTTGATCGTCGGGGTCGGTGCAAACAATTCGTACCTCTTTGCGCGGGGGGCGGGAAGCGACACAATCTTTGATCTTTCGGGTGAAGGTGATCGCATCATCGTCGCTGGGAGCGTATCCGACGTTGAATTCACAGTCGGTCGTACGGATGACGGCGACGACCTCATCCTCCGCTTCCGCGACACGGGTGAAAGCCTGCGCGTTGTCGGCCACCGCTCTGATCGTGGCCGCGAGATTGAGCTCTTCGAGTTTGCAGACGCTACTCTCACTTTGGCGCAGGTCGACAGCATTCTGAATTCCGGGAGCCCGTCGGAAGATACCATCGTCGGGTCGAGGCGGGATGATCTGATCAGCGGATTTGCCGGGGATGATATCCTTCAGGGGATGGGCGGCCGCGACACCTACTTTTTCGACCTGGGGTGGGGACAGGATCGTATCGTCGAGGCCGACAGCGCGAATGCGATTGTCTTTGGAGCATCGGTTCGCGTCAGCGATATCACGGCGGAACGTGGCAACAATGGTGACCTCGTCCTGCGCTCGTCCGCAGGAGACAAGATTACCATTGTCGGCGGCTTGCGTAGTCCGATCGTCACGTCGTTTGCATTCGCGGATGGCACGACCAAGACCCTGACCGATATCGTCGATCAACTTCTGGCTGGCGGAACCAACACCATTTCGGGAACGGCGGCCGATGAGGAACTGATCGGCACGGCAGAATCCGAGACATTCGTTGGCAATGGCGGCAATGACACGTTCCGCGGCTTTGGCGGCGTCGATTTTTACAGGATCGATGCCCCGTTCACCCGCGTCTTCGGCAGTGCCGCGGGCATCGACACTCTGATCGCACCGACAGGTGCAGTTCTTGCCGATCTTCGTTTCGACGATGATCGTCATGTGTTCGTGTTCGGACGGAACGGTCCTGTAGCTTATGCCGACTCCGAACTCGATTACGTTCGGTTTAGCGATGGGGCGCTGGTGGATCTCACCGGCCCAGGAATATCGCTGGGCACTGCAGGCAATGACTTTCTGTACAGCACAGGGCGTGCTCCAACCACGTTCCGCTCCGGTGCTGGCAATGATGTGATTATCGGCAGCGCGAAGGAAAGCGCGCTCGATACCTACGAGTTCGAAGTCGGGTTCGGCAATGACACGATCTACGACCTTGGGGGGCAAGCGGACCGGATTACCTTCCTCAGCCCCGAGCTTTCGGTCGCCAATGCCACCTTCCAGAAGATCGGAAGCAACCTCGTTATCGCTTTCAACTCGGGCGATCGACTGACGATCGAGGGTCATTTTTGGAACTACTCATACGATAACGGCATCCCTGATCTCTTGGGTCAGGACAGTGGCGGTATCGAGTTCTTCACGTTCGGCGACGGACAGTCTTTCGCCGGTGTAAGCAGTTTCCTGTCCTCTGTGACCGCAGGTGACGACCTCGTCATGAGCGGCAGCTTTGCGGGCCTGCGCGATGGAGGCGCGGGGAACGACATCCTCTTCGGTGGTCGAGAAGCCAACACTTACATTTTCCGCGCAGGCTATGGGCACGACATCATCAAGGATGATGGCGGCAACAATCAGTCTGTGCGTTTCTTCGGCCTCGAGCCCGACGACGTAGTGATCACCCGTGATCCGTCCGATCCGTTTTCAATCGTGTTCACGATCGCAGCGACGGGGGAGACGCTTACCATCGACGGATCACCCGATGACGGGTTCCTGCCTGACCGTGATCCGCGCGCCGCGCTTAATGAGCGGGGGCTCAATATCCAGCAGTTTGTCTTCAGTTCGGTGACCCTTACTGCTGGCGACATCCTCGATCGCGTTTTCGCTGCCGAGGGGACTGATGGCGATAACGTCATTTGGGGCATCAACTCCGATCGGGACATCAGGCCCGGGCTGGGCAACGATATCATCAACATCGGAAACGGTCAGGAGCGGGTGGTCATCGGCCCCAATAGCGGATCGAAGATCATCACCTTCGATCCTGACGGATCCCGCCCGGAGTCAGGCCCCGGGTCTTTCTCCGTTTTCTTCGAAGGCATATCGCTCACGGACCTCATCCTCGTAGAGGTTAACGAGGCGAATGGACAGACAGGCAGGCACCTCCAACTCATCGCTGGGGAGACAGTGGTCACCATTCTGAACGGGCTTGATCCGCGGTTCAATCAGGTAAGCCGGACTGAGGAAGGAGTTGTGCCGCGGTTCTCGATCCAAAGCGATGATGCAGAGCTGGATTTCGGGCAAGGAGACACCGGGGCGCCTATTTTCATTCCGCTGGGGCCAGTGAGCGCACTGGTCCAGGGAACGGATGGTGCTGATTTTCTCCGTGCACCGCGCAGTTTCGATGGAACACCTCTGCCGTCGCAAGTTATTGATCCCCTTGCCGACGATGACACGATCTTCGGCTCATCGGAAGGGGAGACCGTGCGCTTCGATGTCGGCTATGGCGTCGATCGTTACGAATGGGCTGGTGGGCCGCTTACCGTAGAGGTGGGCGAAGGACTCTCACGAGACGATATCAACATCAGCTGGTCGAAGACCGAGCCCGGGCTCGTCGAAATCGGGATAAATGGCACGAGCGATAAGCTCATTTTTGACGCTCGCGCTCTGGCCAAAATCCGCGTGGGCGGCGAGACCCTGACGACCGGTGCATATCCAGATTCGGATATCTCGTCCTTGCCGGCTTCCAGTGTGGAGCCGGACCAGCAGTTAAGGTCCGGTTCGGGAGACGAGCGCATCATCGCGACCGGGGGATCGGCTACAATCGTCATCGCGCCGACCTCTGGCTCGGACTATCTTGAGGATGCCCGTCTCGACGCAGCGGCCGGCGGTATCGACGGGCTTGATGGTTGGTCGCCCAATACGCTCGTCATTGATGAAATCGGATCCGTCGACCAGCTTCGCTTCATTGTGGAGAGCGGTCGGCCCAATGACCTCATCATCGAGAAGCCCAATGGTGAGCGGATCACAATCCTCAATCAGTTCGCGTTCGGCATCCCGGACGTGGCGCCACCCTTGCGTTCCCCCGATATTGATGGGGATGGGTCAGCGGATTGGGCGAACTTCGATCTCAACGGGGATGGCGCTCCCGATTTTGCTGCGCTCGATCCCGATGGGGACGGTACGCCGGGTTGGCTCAGCGTCGACCTGAACGGCGACGGAGCCAACGATTGGACCACTTTTGCCACTGCAAGCGCAAGCTTTGATGGCGGCGAAGTGTACGCTGAAGATTATGACCTCGACGGCAATTTCGAATATTACTCCTTCTATGCAGACGATCTGTTCTTTGCCGCACGTGACGTGGATTTTGATGGCGTCGCAGATGAATATTCCGAGGATGGTCTTGTCTGGACGCCTGCCCCGCAAGATCCTGCGGGCAATGTCGAATGGTCGCTGCTCGACATAAACGGCAATGGGGTATCGGATCTCGACGGATTTGCCACACTTGGCGGCCCATCTTGGTTGAGCGCGTTCAACCCGCAAACGGGAGCCACCGGTTGGTCGGTCCGCGGTTTCGGAGAATTGTATGACGCCGACGGAGCGTTCGTGGCTGAGCGTCAGTTCGACCTCGCTACCGGCGCATCAACCTACTTCGTCTACGGAGATGGCGCCTCGGATGACAACACGACCTTCATCGCGCAGGACATCGATGGTGATGGCCAACCTGATCTCGTAGGGGCCGATTTCACGGGGGATCTTGTTGCTGATCCGATAGCCGACACCAATGTGCCTGTCGTCGTCAGCCGGATCGTCCTGCGTCAGAGCACGCCGCCGTTCTTTACCGAAAGGCAGGTGCCGCTGGGCAGCGTGATTTCGCGGATCGAGTTCGTTGCTTCTCCGCCCGTCACCGTTCTGAACCTTGCAGATTTCAGGGATCCTGCGACGGACGGGGCGGATCACCTTTTGCTCGGTACCGGGGAAGAGCTCGACAGCCTCGCCGGCGATGATGTCGTGACCAGTTTCGGCGAAGGCGGCGTATTCCGCTGGTCCGCAGGGGACGGCAACGATCTTTTCAAGAGCACCCTGCGCATTCCCGGCGGTGACAATTTTGCTGGCCCTGCCACAACTGCCCTCGATACCATCCGTTTCGACGGCATTCTTGATCCCGCACAACTGCGATTCCTTGTTTCGGCTACCAACCCCGCCAACCTCGTTGTCGAGATCATTGCAACCGGCGAGCGGTTGACGATTGAAGGCCAGCTTGGCGCACTGGATGGTGGCCAACGGGCAGCTCCCCCGGTGGCGCGCTTCGTGTTCGGCAGCGGTGTGGTCCTGACTGCCGGCGAAGTCGCGACGCTGCTGCGCGACCCAGTGGACGTCGACGGATCCGATACGCAAACGACGAATAATGAGGGCGGACTGCTCGATGCAGGTGCGAACGCTGACGGGGAAGCCATTGACCAACTGCGTGGCGGGACCGGCAACGACATCTACCGGTTTGGCCGTGAATATGGCGAAGACCTTGTTCTCGATGCTGGCGGCGTAGACGCTGTCCAATTTGGCAGCGAGATCACGCGCGACGAGCTGTTCTTCTCCCGGACCGGACAAGGCGGAAAGGACCTGCTGATCGAGGTGCTCGGTGCGGACCGTCTGGCGCTGACAATCGTAAACCAGTTTGCAGGCGAGGCGAACCGCATAGAGAGTTTCGTGTTCGACGATGGCAGCCGCCTGTCCTGGCAAGCGGTACAGGAGATCATTCTCGACATCGCCGAAACCAACTCTGACGACGAAATTCGAGGTTTCCTCACCGACGACATCATCCGAGGTGGGCGCGGGAACGATGTGCTCACCGGTGGGGGAGGAAACGATCAGATATTTGGCGGGGAGGGTCGCGACCGGGCGATTTTCACCGGAAGGCAGGACGAATACGACATTTCGACGAATGGCGAGATCACGATCGTCACAGATAGTGTCGCCAACCGCGACGGCGTCACGCGCCTGATCTCGGTCGAGGATCTGCAGTTCCGTGCTGACGATGCAGTTACGCCGATTGCCCCCGTCAACATCGCTCCTGTGGTCAATAATGTCACTCTGGAGGGTAACGAGGACGCTACCCTGTTGATTGATGCCGCGACATTGCTGGCAGCAGCAACCGATCCCAACGGCGACCAATTGCGGATTGCTAACGTCGGCGCGGCATTCAAAGGCAAGGTATGGATCGGTGTCGACGGTAATGTCCGCTTCCTGCCGGATATCGACTTCGCCGGCGAGGCCGGGTTTGATTTCGTCATCAGTGACGGCAATGGCGGGCTGACTACAGCACGAGCTCTGGTTTCTGTCCGCGGATCTAACGATGCCCCTCGTATCGCGGTTGAAGGCCGCACGTTCACGACCTTTGAGGATCGCCCGATCGATTGGTTCTTGCCGACCGGGGCTATTACCGATCCGGACGGTGATCCTTTGGTCTTTGAGGCAAGGCTGTCGTCCGGCGAGCCATTGCCCGATTGGCTGACATTTGACGGCAATCGGTTTACCGGCACACCACCTTCGGACTTCAATGGTCTTCTGGCTATCGTCCTGACGGCTTCCGATGGAAACGTTACGACGTCATCCAATCTCACGATCGAAGTCTTGCCGATCAATGACGCCCCGCGTCAAGTGAGCGCGCTGGCCGATCAGATATTCCGGCCGGGCGAGGCCTTTGCCTTTACGCTGCCGACAAACACGTTCCTCGATGTCGAGGGAGATCCGCTCTCGTTTGACATCGTTTCAAGCGACGGCAGTCTTCTACCCGATTGGCTCACGATCGACGGGCTGACAATCTCCGGCACAATCCCTGACGGTCAGGTCGCGCCAGTCAACCTCGCGTTGCGTGCCAGCGATGGCGCGTCGACGAGCATTGCCACCTTCGCAATCAACCCGGCACCAAATGCCGCTCCGACGGTTGGTACCCAGCTCGGGCCGGTGTCAGGAACGGAGGATCAGGCGTTCAGCTTCACCTTGCCGGACAACGTCTTCGTCGATGCGGATCAGGACAGTCTTGCGATTACAGCTGTTCTTTCTGACGGCTCCCCATTGCCATCCTGGCTCAGCTTTGAGAACGCAACATTCTCGGGCAGTCCGCCGCAAGACTTCAATGGCGTCCTCGCCATCCGCCTGTCCGCAACCGACGGGCGCGCCTCAGTGTCTCAGAACTTCGTATTGACCATCAACCCGGTCAACGATGCGCCGGTGCTCGTGGTGCCGCTCGCCGACGCGGAAAGCCCAGAAGACACGGGCTTCTCGGTCTCGATCCCCACGGAAACCTTCGGCGATGTCGATGGTGACGCCTTGACGTTCAGCGCGACGCTTGCGGGCGGGGCACCGCTGTTCGATTGGCTGAGGCTCGAGGGAAGCACGATCGTCGGTACCCCGCCGCAGGACTTCAACGGTGACATCGACATTGTCGTTTTGGCCAGCGATGGCTTGCTGTCGGCTTCCGATACCTTCCGCCTCACTATCTCGTCAACCAACGATGCCCCGGTGGTGCTGGTGCCGCTCCCCGACTTCACCGTCGCCGAAGATCAGCCCATCATGCTTGATCGTCTCACCGCAGGCTTCGGGGATGACGACGGTGATGCGCTAACCTTCACGCTGACAGGTGCCAATGGTGCGGCGCTGCCCACTTGGCTGAGCCTTGCAAATGGCCAGCTTGTCGGGACTCCGCCAGCAAACCTCAATGGCGTATTCGACCTTGAATTGAGGGCGAGCGATGGCGCGCAGAGCGTCGTTGATGCTTTCCGGCTCACGTTGTCGCCCGTCAACGACGCGCCGGTACTGGCTCAGCCCCTCACTGATCAGACCGCGACCGGCATTGGCCCGGTTTCGATCACCATTCCGGCAGGTGCTTTCACCGATCCTGATGGTGACGCGCTAACTTACACCGCGCGTCTGGCCGATGGTTCAGAGCTGCCGCAATGGCTAGCGTTCAACGCAGCGAGCCGGACCTTCACCGGTACGGCGCCCAATGCCAATGCCGCGCTCAATGTCCGTCTGACGGCGAGCGACGGTGCCTTGAGCGCATCGGACGATTTCCTGCTGACCGTGACGGCGCAGGCCGAAAACGGGGGCAGCAGCACCGGCTTCCGGCAGGTAGGCCTCAACAGCTGGTTCAACCCTTCCTGGGGCGGCGGCTACAATGTCACCTTTGAATACCAGGTGCAGCCCGACGCGATCGTCGATGGCCGCCTGAAGGCCTGGGACATTCTTGCGAGTTACACGGGTCCGGGCACCATCACCAATGGCTGGGTCAGCGGTTTTCCAGGAACGACGACCTTCCAGATTGTCCCGGGCGGAGCACGATTCACCAACACCGGCCAGAGCTATCAGCCAAGTCTCGGCGAAGGCACGCGTTTCCAGGTCTCGGTGCAGGTCGATGGTGCCGCATACAACCCGGCGCATTTCGGGCTGTCGATCTTCGACCGCGACCCGGCGTTCAACCTGGCGGACGATAGCGACACCCTGCTCACCGTCGCCCCGACCAGCGTATGGGCTGGCGGGCTCAGTCAGAACCTCACGCTGCGCAACACCGGCGCGACAGCGATCGATGGCTGGCAGGTTGTGCTTGATGTGCCGACGGGCGTGACGTTGAACATTACCAGCGTCTGGGGGGCTACTGCCACCACGCTCACCAGCGGCGACATCATGTTCCGTGCTCTCTCCAGCAATGAGAGCGTAGCGACAGGTGCGGAAACCAGCTTCGGCTTCAACGCGAGCTACTCCGGCGTCAGCACCTTGCCGCTCAGCCGCGGAATGTTCAGCTTCACCGATGGCGACGCCCGCCAGTTCGATGCAGTGATCGCCTCGCTTACCGGCACGGGCCTCACCAGCAATTGGCGTTACGGCACCGCTGCGGTCGATGCGCTCACCGCGCCGACGACGGCCGACACCCGCCTGTTTGGCGGCGTGGGGGCGGACACGATCAATGGCAATGCCGGGGCCGACTGGATCGCGGGCGGATCGGGCGACGATGTGCTCTATGGCAATGGCGGCAACGACCGTTTCTGGGGCGGGGCGGGCAATGACCTCCTCTACGGTGGCGTAGGCACCGACAGCGCCTATTTGTTCGGAGTGCGGAGCAGCTATTCGCTGGTAACGCAGGCCGGAGCGCTTGGTCTCAGGGTCACCGATCTCGGGGCCATCGCGCACGGCGACGACGGGATTGACCAGCTCTCCTCGATCGAACAGCTGGTGTTCCGCGGTGGCGAGACCATCAACATCGCCTCGCCGATCATTCTCGATCTTGACGGCGATGGCGTCAGGACGTTGTCGGCGGTGCAGAGCGAGGCGCGCTTCGATCTTGATGGCGACGGGCTGGCTGACGACACCAGCTGGATCAGCGCCGGCGACGCCTTCCTTTACCTTGACCGGGACAGCAACGGCACGGTGTCGGGATACGAGGAAATCAGCTTCGTCGACGATGTGCCCAATGCCAGAACCGATCTTGCTGGGCTTGCCGGTTTCGACAGCAACAGTGACCGCGTGCTCGATGCGCGCGATGCGCGCTTTGCCGACTTTGGCGTATGGCGCGATGCCGATGGCGATGGCGCGGTGGACGAGGGCGAAACTGCCAGCCTCGCAGCGGTCGGAATCCGCTCCCTCAATCTGGTGGGCACCCCGGTCAACCAGGTCACCGAATTCGGCGAGGTCGCGATTGCCAACACCGGCAGCTTAACACTGACCAACGGCACCACCCGCAGCTTTGCCGATGCGGCGCTGACCTATTTTTCGGCAGCGACCAACCTGCCATCGTTGGGCGTCACCCAATACGACTTCGACCGAAAGGCTTCGAAGTTCCGGATCAGCGCGGCGGGCGGCGCGCTGACGGTGGGTTCACGCAACACGCGATCCGACGTCGATCCGCTGGCCGGACAGCTTGGGGCCAACACCATCTTGAATTTCCGCGATGGTGACTATGGCATGTTCGCGCCGGTCGTCCTCGATCTCGATGGTGATGGTGTCGAACTCGTCAGTCGCAAGAAGTCGCGAGCTGGCTTTGATTATGCTGGCGACGGTGCAGCCGATGACACGGGCTGGATCGGCCGCGATGATGGCTTTCTGGTGATCGACCGTAACAATGACGGTCTGATCACCGAGGCGGCCGAATTGTCGCTGGCAAGCGAGGATGAAGAGGCCCGCGGCGGCCTTCAGGGCCTTGCACGGCTTGACAGCAACAGTGATGGCGTGGTGGACCAGAGCGACGCCCGCTTTGGGGAACTACGCGTCTGGCGCGACGGCAACGGCAACGGGCGAACCGATGCGGGCGAATTGCTCACTCTGGAGCAAGCCGGTGTCGTCGCGATCCGCCTCAATGCTGTGACACCGACGCAGCAGAACATGAAGCTCGACCGGAATATGATCGCCGCGACGGCGAGCTTTGTGCGCACCAACGGTTCCACCAGCACGGTAGCCGACGTGTCACTCGCCTATCGGCCGGTATCAGCACCGGCTGCGCCAGTTGCAGCATTTGATCTCGCCGAGAGGTTAGCTGGCTTTGACACAGACCTGTTCCTCGCGCCGCGCGAGATTGATCGTCAGAGCCGGTTTGATCAATTGCCGTCGGTCAGCGAGTTGGCCGCCATGCTCAGCAGAGCTGATGCGGAGACTGTGTCAGACATGTTCGACCGCGTGTCGGCGGCCGCGACGCCTGCCCGTGTGCGCTCGGCGCAGCAGGTTACCATTGCTCCTCAGGCGACCGAGGCCGTGCCTTTGCCACCACGCGTGTTCGATCCGTCATCGCTCTACTTCGCGATGTACGATTCAGTCAGGCTGAACGCTTGGCGGGGCGGTGTGGGCGAACTGGCAGACATTGGCCTTGAGGGAGTGGTGCTGTCCGAACCCGGACAGGTTCCTCACAATAAGAGCGGAAATTCTGACCCATTCCTAATCGATGGGATGTCGGACGAGCCTTCGCCTGGCCCAAGCGAACCGAGGCAATTGCTGAATCAGTCGGCGCACGAGCTCTGGGGCAGTCCGGCCTGGATCGGCAGTCTACCGGTGTCGGAAGCGTCGGCCGAAGCTAACCCGCCGTCAACTGCGTTTGTGCCGGCTACATCGTCGAACTCGCCGGTTACCCGGGACGACAGCAGGTCAACCGAGGCAGCACAGCCCGCATCGAACAATCCGCACGAAGCGTTGGCAAAAGCAGAAGCCGTCGTGGAACCTCCGACCTTGGAGCAAACAGATCATCTCCGTCTCGATCCCGCGCAGCACGAGCTCTGGGGCGGGCCGCTGCATGTCAGCCTTTTTGGGTCTTCTCCTGAAAGCGAAGAACCTGGTGTGTTCATCGAAGCAGCGACATCCGATGCGATGCATGGACTGGCTGATGTAGAGATCGCGCGTAAGCTGGCCATGATCCGGCAGGATTTGAGCACCTTCGGCGCGACAGGAGTTGGCGAGGTCGAACGACTTCGCCAGCTTCCGGCGCAGGCGATGGATATCTTCGCCTGACAAAGGCAGCTTGCTCGGGAGTAGGTAGCGGTGGCTCGGAATTCACAAGGGTCGTTGGACCTTAACTCCCGAACAGTGCCTCACTGGTTGAACGGTCGAAGTCTACGCGCCAACAGGGGAGTGCTGATAATGCATGTCTCGATCATTCCGCAAAGGAGGATCGTCTATCGCAGCCCGGTAAGCGCGCTCCCCACGAGCCACGCGGCAACAAACCAAGCAGTCGGAACTAAGGCCGGCATCTCAGGGAAGGGCGGGGAACTTTCGCCGACGGCTGTGAACGAGTTCCCGAAGAATTTCAGGCTGAAGTACTTCGACCGAGGTGCCCCAAGCGTAAAGATGCCAGCACATTTCAAGCAGGCCGGAGGCGCGAAACCTTACTAGCAGAGATCCGTCACGTTCCTCCTCGACAACCTGTGTCGGGTGAAAAACAAAACGGCGTGCATGCGCGGCAGCCTCCGGAGAAAAGCGCCAGACCACATCGCCATATTCAGCGGCATTCTCGTATGAACCGAAACCCCGTTTGGCGTGCTCGTGAATATCGAAACCGGCATCGAACTCGAAGCTCTCCGGCAGCACCTCAGCCTCGGTGATCTCCTCGACCCGGTAGTGCTGGAGCGGGGCAGACGCTGGCTTTGCAGTGTCCCTTGCGACAAGATAGCGCCGCACTCCCAGGAGCAGACCATGCGGGGCTACGATACGGTCGACGGGCTTCGCCTGACCCCGCTTGCGATAAGGGAAGCGCAACAAGAAAGGCCCCTTGAGCGCCTCATAGATAGCCGTGTCCACTTCGCGAATGGCGGCTGGTTTCGGGCCCGGCCGAGCAGCATGGCCGAGGGCTTCCAGGAGAGCTTCCTCGTCGACCGCCAGCCTTGTGCCTTTCTCCGGCGGAACCAGAGCTCTGACCTTCTGCGCCAGGCTGCGCGTCAGCGCCGCTTCCTGCAGCATGCCTGCCTGCTCAAGCTGGGCGATGCCGGTCGAAAGCGCGGCAAGCTCTTCGGATGAGGGCGACAGCAGGGTAGCCACATGCCGCGCGGGGATGTGCCAGCGCTTCCTGCGATCCTCGCCCTCACTGGTTTCCGTTTGAGGAAAGGCGGCCTCGAGCGCCTCGGTCATGCGCTGCGCCGTTCGATAGACGCAGCCGAATTCCTCGATGATCTCCTCGAGGGTAACGCCGCTGCGGCGCGTGGCCATCATCGCGAGCTTCAAGAGCTCCTGTGCCTTGGCAAAGGACATCGAAAATCTCCATGACAGCTTTTGTCATGCGGTTCGGCTATAGCTTAGGCAAGGGAGCTATGCATGCGATTTGTCGAAGGAAAACTCCGCTACTCGGCCTCGGACCTGATGCGCTTCAAGGGGTGCCGGCACGCCACCACACTTGACCTGCGCCTCCTGGAGATCGGAGATATCCGCCCGAAGGACGACAGCGCTGAGGCAGAGCTGCTCCAGCGCCAGGGAGACGAACACGAACTCGCCTTCCTTGAAAGCCTGCGCGCAGAAGGGCGCGTGGTCACCGAGATCCCCAAGGACGGCATTACGCTCGAAGAGGCTGTAGCCTTGACCCTGGAAGCCATGGCCCGAGGCGCCGACATCATCTTCCAGGGGGCGCTGCTGGACGGAGAATGGGGCGGCTACACGGACTTTCTCGAACGGGTCGAGCGCGCCTCCAGTCTCGGCGGCTGGTCCTACGAGGTCGTCGACACCAAGCTCAAGCGCAAGCCCGATCCCAAGCACGTCCTTCAGCTGTGTCTCTACAGCGATCTGCTTGCGAAGGTGCAGGGCTCTGCGCCCGAAAGCGCCCACCTTCAGCTGGGTGACGGAAGCCGATATTCGGTGCGCCTTGCCGATGTATCCGCCTATGCACGGCATGCCCGCGCGATGCTTGAAGGCTTTGTGACCGAAAGGCCTGCAACCCGAGCCGAGCCCGTTTCCTCATGTGGTCTGTGCCGGTGGAGCGACCATTGCCATGCACAATGGGAGCAAGAAGACAGTCTTGCACTGGTTGCAGGCATAACGCGCAGCCAGCGCCAGAAGCTCGAGGCGGCGGGCATTACGACGATGACGGCACTGGCTGGGAGAACCGAGCGGGTGCCGAAGATGGCCGCTGAAACCCAACGCAAGCTGGTAGCACAAGCGCTTTTGCAGTCCGCCCGTCGGAATGGCGGTGCCCCGAGCTTCGAATTGCGGGTGCCTGAGCCGGGCAAAGGCTTCGGCCTGCTGCCAGAACCGGCGGAAGGCGACGTATTCTACGATATCGAGGGCGATCCCTATTTTCCCGGCGGTCTCGAATATCTCCACGGTGTCTGGTTCATGGAGGATGGCCAATGGCAGTTCCAAGCCTTCTGGGCCCATGATCGCGAGGCGGAAGGCAAGGCCATGAGCGACCTGCTTGGCTTTCTAGTCGAGCGCATGCGGCGATATCCCAAGGCCCATATCTACCACTACGCCAACTACGAAATCGCCGCCTTGCGCCGCCTGACCGCTGCACACCGAACCGGCGAGGCAGCCATGGACCAGCTTCAGCGAGAGCGGCGCTTCGTGGACCTTTTCAAGGTGGTCGGCGGCGGTCTCATCGCTTCGGAGAAGGGCTATTCGATCAAGGATCTCGAAGCCTTCTACATGGAGAAGCGGGCTGCCGATGTCGCAACCGCCGGAGCCAGCGTCGTATTCTACGAGGAATGGCGTCAGACCGGCG
Organism: Erythrobacter sp.; assembly: GCA_013822125.1. Taxonomy (GTDB): domain Bacteria; phylum Pseudomonadota; class Alphaproteobacteria; order Sphingomonadales; family Sphingomonadaceae; genus Erythrobacter. Next base: position 50,154 of record PNJY01000001.1, read on the forward strand.
AACAGCGGCTGCTCGATGAAATCCATGACTACAACCGGACCGACTGTGTTTCGACGCAGCTCCTCATGGATTGGCTGGTCAAGGATGTGCGTCCGACTGGAATGCCCTGGCCCGTGCTCGGCGATGTTCCCGCTGCCGGCCCGCTTTCGAACGTCGCAGCGGAAGACGAAGAACTCGATCTCTTGCGGCAGCGCCTTGAACCGGTGCGCGCACGCCTCGGGGAGCGCGTCGCCACCTTGCTGCTCGATCTCAGCCAGTTTCACAAGCGCGAGGACAAGCCTGCCTATTGGGCGATCTTCGACCGGCTTGCGCAGGAAAGCGAGGAGCTGCTTGACGACCTGGAATGCATACAGGGGCTCGTGGCAATCACCGGACCTGTACAGGTCACCGCCAAATCCTCAGAGCGGACTTACCGCTTCCCCGAACAGGAAACCAAGCTTCGCGCGGGCAAGACGCCATGCATCAAGCCTGCAGCCATGCCCGAAGAGGTGCAGCTGCAATCCATCAACCACGACGAGCGAACTCTCATCTTGCGTCGCTCGCACGTCAAGGGCCCGCTCCCTGACAGGCTCGACTTGCTTCCGCCAAGGCCGCTGCAGAACAAGATCCTCCGGGAGTCGCTGATGGCTGTGATCGAAGAGATCATTGCCGCTTCCGGCCAGGTCACCGCGATCGAGCAGCTCCTGACCCGCGCCATCCCGGCGTTTGTCGATAGTGCGCGTCCCGGCAGCATTGTTCGGCAAGATGGGGAGCTCGTCGAGGAGACGAGCCGCGCCATTGCCGCCATGGATTGCTCGACGCTTGGCATCCAGGGGCCGCCCGGTACGGGCAAGACCTTTGTCAGTGCCGCGTCGATCAACGATCTGGTGCAGTCCGGGAAGCGGGTCGCTGTCGCATCGAACAGCCACAAGGCGATCGGGAATCTGCTCAAGGCCGTGGCTGAACGAGCACAAGATGGTGGGAAGGCGATCTCGATCGTCCAGAAGGTATCCGATGGCGACGACGCCGACGATCATCCCATGATCATCGCCGTGACCGACAACAATGCGCCGGAAATCAGCCGCGCGGATGTCGTCGGATCCACCGCGTGGCATTTCGCCCGCTACGATACGCCTGCCTTCGACTACCTCTTCGTCGACGAGGCTGGCCAGGTTTCACTCGCCAACATCCTGGCGATGGGGCGATGTGCGCGAAACATCGTCCTCGTGGGCGATCCGATGCAACTTCCCCAACCGCTGCAGGGCAGCCATCCGGGCGAGAGCGGGCTCTCCTGCCTCGAATACCTCATCGATGGGCACCGGGTCATTCCAGCCGAGCGCGGCATCTTCCTCCCCATCAGCCGCCGCATGCATCCGAATATCTGCCGCTTCATTTCCCAGGCTGTTTATGAGGGGCGACTGGACAGCGATGCAGCCGCGGCCGCGCAGTCTCTCGTGTCATCAGCGGGCGACAACCTCGTTGGTGCGCAGTTCAGACCTGTCGAGCACACGGGGCGATCACAGGTCGCCCCTGAAGAAATTGCAGCAATCCGCGCGACAATCGAGGCCCTGGTCGGCTCGGTCTATTGCGACCGGAACGGCAACGAGCGCGTCATTGCTCACGGCGACATTCTTGTGGTTGCTCCCTACAATGCGCAGGTCAATGCGCTCAGGGCCGCCTTGCCGCTCGAGGTGCCCGTCGGAACCGTCGACAAGTTCCAGGGACAGGAGGCGCCGATCTGCCTTGTGTCGATGACGACGTCGAGCGGCGAGGAATTGCCTCGCGACATTGCGTTCTTGTTCTCGCTCAACCGGATCAATGTGGCGGTTTCTCGGGCGCAGGCGGCGGCGATTGTGTTCGCAAGCCCATCATTACTCGAAACACCGTGCCGGACGGTAGAGGACATGGCGCTGGTGAATGTCCTTTGCCTTCTTCGCGAGCTTTCATCGGGCGATCCCTGAGCTGGCGCCATGCTTCCGCCGTGGTGCCGGAAGATTGATCTTCTTAAGGCACGGCGAAGCGCATCCTTCCATCAGCCTGGTCGAGCCGCTTCTGAAGCACTTGCGTGTTCCAGGATGCCCCATCTCTCCCGCGCCGATGGTCATAGTTCCGGAAATGAGAAGAGGAGGTGAAAAGATTGGCTTGAAGCCAAGGAAAGGAAAAAATTATGGAGTTCAGATATCTAAACTACCGCCACAAGGAATTCAGCATGCCGGAGTTCTGGCCGGACATTCATGTCGAGCCTTGTACGACGATCCACCGGGAGGACGAAGTTCTACGCTTCTTCGAGCGGTTCAATAACCTGCTTGCCCAGCTGACCGGATACACTCCTGCCTACAGGCCCCTGTTCAAGCAAATTGGCGTTCTCGAGGGTGTGACGCATATTCGCTATTTCCGCGCGGATACGGGCAAGCAGTACGTGGCGAACTCCTGCGCGATTGACGACGTCATGGATGCTGACGAGATTTCCAACTGCGCATTCATGGTCCCCCAATTCCACGTGCATCGCCCCCGCTCGATCCGGCCGATCCGGATCAAGGAAGGTGAAGCTCTACATGTCGCTGTCGACGCGGATTTTGAATACTGGGGATGGTATCCGAATGCCTATGACCCGGTAATGCTTCGCTACACAGCCGACATCATCTGAATCGTGCTTGCTGCCAGCGTCCCTAGATGACCACGAAGGTGCCATTCAGGGCGCTGGCAGCTACCCTTACGGCCTCATGCAGCGCGATCGTGTGCTTTTGCCGGGGCATTTCTTGCCCGTTTAGCTGCCGCCTCGCGGTCTGATCACCGATTTCCACGGTCACGCTGCTCGCACCATTGGCGATGGCATCTGTAAGGCAGGACAACACTGCCAAATAGTAGGCAACGTGATTGCTGCATCTCGGGATGTTCCAGTTCCTTCTTTTGCCGTTGACCGTCACCTCGATCTTCGGCCGAAGGTCACCGTTCTTGAAGACTGAGACTTGAACGGCATAATGCATCGTTGGTCCGGTGGCAGGCGAACTTGAAGTCACTGGTTTTTCCCTTTGGCGAGTACAGGCAAATAACTGATAGGTAGAGATAATTGTTGGCAGCGGGTTTGAGACCCTGCGGCCAGCACCTACGTGGTCGCGCTTATGCGAACGCGTTTCGAGGCAGAACCAGAAGCGCCATGGGATGGGCCAAATGCTCTCGGTCCAAGCAGCATGACAGGTTTTGACGTGTTGGACTGCGATACTCCTTTCATGGAAGAAGGAGCATCGCAGATGGCTTACTGGGACCTGGGAATGAAGCATATCGTCGACGTTGACGGGCAGCTGCTCGCGATCGACGCGGATGTCATCGATACGACCCGCCTGCTTGAAAGGGCCAATCGGCCAGCGGACAGCCACCTCGCCATGGTACGGGCCGGCGAGCGCATCCTGCTCCAGCCCCGGCAGTTGATCCGGCTTCCCGTCGATGAAGTTCTCTTCTTTGAAACGAACGAAAATTCAGTGCATTATGGCGAGCGCCGTCTGGCGGCGTAGGGCGACGCAAACGCATGGTCTGAGGAAGAGGAGGTGGTGTGATGCAGACTGAGGGTGCTTCAGGGAAAAACATCATCATCTTCTCGGACGGCACCGGGCAGTATGGCGGTGTGCTGCCGGATCAGCGATTGTCCAACATCTACAAGATGTACCGTGCCATGCGCCCCGGCACGCAGACCAGCTTCGATCCCGCTCATCAGGTTGCCTACTACGATCCCGGCCTTGGGTCAGGCGAACTGAGTGGCAGGGTGCGGAACATTCTCGCAGCTGCATTCGGGACGGGGATCAGCGAGAACATCATCGATTGCTACGAAGCCATCTTGCGTCACTATGAGGATGGCGACCGGATCTTCCTGTTCGGCTTCAGCCGGGGCGCCTACACCGCCCGGAGCGTTGCCAACGTGATGAATCTGTGCGGGGTTCCGCGCCATGACAAAGGCGGAAAGCCGCTTCCGACCGGCGGCGTCGCCCTGCGCAAGATCGCGGAAGAAGCGGTCTACCGCGTCTATGAGCATGGCTCTGGCAAGGATCGCGCAAGGTATGAACCGGAGCGCGAGGAACTGGCACGGCGCTTCAGGCTGAAGTACGGAAGCGAAGGACAGGGTGCCAAGGGCGAGTCCCAAGGCAATGTCGCCCCGACGTTTATCGGCGTGTTCGACACGGTCGCAGCTCTCGGAACGGTGATCGTCAAGAGAGTGCTCTTCGTCCTGGCGGTGCTGAGCGGAGTGCTCGGACTTGCCGCGTGGATGAGCGACCTTCTTCTCACCTGGAAAATCCTCGCTTCGATTCCGGCAATGTTCTTTGCCGGGAGCTGGGGCTGGGCGGCGAAGAAGCAGTTCAAATTCATCGGGAACCCGCCGCAAGGCGGAAAGGTGAGCTGGCACTTCGCGGCCTGGAACCTCAAGCATTACGACCGCTTTCTCGACAGCAGCGTGGGCTACGCCAGGCACGCGCTCTCCATCGATGAAAACCGAAAGCGCTTCCCCCGGGTAGGCTGGGCTAACGGCGGCGATGCCCTCAAGCAGGATCGTGGGCCACTTGAGTGGCTGAAGCAGGAGTGGTTCGCGGGCAATCACTCCGACATCGGTGGGAGCTATCCGGAAGACGAATCCCGCCTTTCCGATATCGCCTTGCGGTGGATGATCGATGAACTGAAATCGATCCCGAACCCTCCACTAATCGATGAGCGCTTTGTGCAAACCTTTCCCGACCCGCTGGGGATCCAGCATGACGAGGTCAGGGCCAGCTTGGAGCTCTGGCCGCGCTTTTGGCCGAAATGGGCAAGGTTTGGTTGGTCGGCCGAGACCAGAAAGATCAACCCAGAAGCGGCCCTACATGAGAGCGTCCTTGCCCGCTTTGCTGCAGCGTCCGTACCCCAATATGACCAGCGGGCTCCCTATCGGCCGGAAAACCTTCGTGGGCACCTCAGCACACAGCGCTATTTCTCGGCGTGCGAAGCAAGCCACGAAGAAATTTGACATACTTCCCCAACGACTCGGTGCAGGATTGGGCGAGGCTACAAGACGGAGCGGAGCGATGAGGTTGCTTTTCGTAAGCCTGGGGCTCAGCCTTGCCATGACTGCGGCCCCTGTGGCGGCGCAGCGGTTCGTGTGCAGCGGGGCAACAAACTCGCCCTATCCGCAGTTCGTCGCAACGTATCACGATCATCAACGTGTCGCACCATCCGGACGGGGGCTGTCTGATAAGTTCACCGCCTTCTCGACCGTGTTCGACGATGCGGACGACGACGATGGCGATGGGCAGCCCGATCTGCGCCTTAATCCCGAATACGTGGTCTACGAGCTGCGCGGTCTCGCACCGGGCCGCAGTGGCAATTACGACGAGCCTCCCGTCTCCATCGACCGGCCCAACAAGTGGTACGCCTCTCCGGGCCTCGTCCCCTTGGTCGAGGCAATACAGGGCGCCACCAATCGCCGCATCGATGACAGCTACAGCGGCGCAGCGACAGTCTGGAACCGCGGGCATCTGGCGATGAGCGACCACGCGCAGCGCATCAGCCCCGAGGCTGGCTGCAACACCCACGTGTTCTGGAATGCCTCGCCCCAGGCAGCAGACCTCAATCAGGGTCCGTGGCTGCATCTCGAGAACTACACCGCCGCCGCCTCGAACAAGTATCGCAGCATCTGGGTGATCGCAGGGCCGATCTTTGACCCCGCCACGCCCACGCTCACGATCGGCGATCCGGGAGAGCTGAAGGTCGAGATCCCGGACGCCTTCTTCAAGATCCTCATCCACGAAAGTCCCTCGGGCATCGATACGCTGGCCTTCATCTTCGAGCAGCCCAACGCGCTCGGCGCCGACGGCAAGCCTGTGCCGACACAGGCATGGGTCAACTGCAAGCGGGCACGTCAGGTGGGGCATGTCTATGATCATCGCCCCAACCTCGTGGCAATCGCGGACATCGAGCGGCGCACTGGGCTGAAGTTTTTCCCGGATCGTCAGGATCGACAAGCGCTCCTGAGCAAGCGGGCGCGGGAGGTCTGGCCCGTCGAGACCCGTTTCTGGGATAGCAGTGCGCCCTGCGGCGGACAGCGCGGTCATCCCTAGGGGGAGGGGAGGGCATGCCCAAGAACATTGTCATCCTGCTCGACGGCACGTCGAACGAGATCGAAGAGGACCGCACCAATATCCTGCGGCTCTACGGCGTACTTGAGAAAAACAGTGATCAACTGGTCTACTATGATCCGGGTGTCGGAACCTTCGGTGCCGGCGGATCTTGGTCACGGATTTGGCGCAAGGCGAACGAGATCTGGGGGCTCGCCACGGGCTGGGGCCTCGATGACAATGTGAAGCAGGCCTATCGATTCCTTGTCGAGAACTATGACAACGGAAAGAAGACCGAAGGCGAGCAGCGTGACGCTATCTACATTTTCGGTTTCAGTCGCGGGGCCTATTCGGCCCGGGTGCTTGCCGGCTTCATCAATGCGGTTGGCCTCATCGAGCCGCGGAATCTCAATCTGCTCGAATATGCCTACCGGGCATACAAATCGATTGGAGAAAAACAGGGTGACAATGCGTTTGCTGAGGTTCGCCTTTACGAACGCATCCTCAGGCCCGATCGACCTCCCATCAGAATGCTCGGTCTCTTCGATACGGTTGCGTCGGTTATCGAAGCCGGGCGCTTTGGTCCACGCCTCACCTCGCATGCCTTTACGAAGAAGAACCCCAGCGTAGAAAGTGTCTACCATGCAGTCGCCCTCGACGAGCGCCGCACCATGTTCCGGCCCCTGCTCTGGCCTGCTGGTGAAGAATATCGCGGTAATCCAGTTAGGCGAGGGTCCGCGCCCAAGCAGGATGTCCATGAAGTCTGGTTCGCCGGCGGACATGGTGACGTAGGCGGAGGGTACCCCGAGGCCGACAGTGCGCTTTGCAAGGTCCCGCTCGTCTGGATGATTGAGGGAGCCCGACGGTGCGGGCTTAAGTTCCGCCAGCAAAGCATCAACGCGCTTGTACTCGGCAAGCGCAAGGACACAGATTATGTCGCGCCTGATCCCCTTGGGAAATCCCACAACACGATGACATGGGGATGGGCGATCCTCGAGTTTCTCCCGCGTCGTAAGCCGGAGTTCTCATCGAGACCCGCCATATTCGGCTTCTCCATTCCATTCTTCGAGCGTCGGCATGTGCCGACGGATGCCGTCTTGCATCAGTCGGTTCAGGCCCGGCGACAGGCAAATCTGAGCTCCTGATGCGAGGCGGCGGCGCAGAAAATCGATCAGGAGGGAGGCCCAGGGCGCGGCTGCACCTTGAACAACAGGTGCGTCATGACCCCCATTCATGTCGGTGCTTAAATGCCATGGGGCCTGATCTTGATAAGCAGTCGCCCATCTATTAACTTATTGACTGAGAATGTTTTTCATCGAGAAGCGCTGATCTGCGTAGCAAGCGGGAGGCCTCAGGAGTTCAGACGCCACGGCGAAAGCAGTCTTTCCTACAAACTTCCTCAAGCACGCATTCGCGCATGCAAACGGAGACGCACAATGGCACGACGCACTTTCTTCTCGTTTCACTATCAACCCGATGTCTGGAGGGCATGGAACGTCCGCAACAGCTGGGTCGTGCAGAACGAAAAGGAGAGCGAGGGCTTTTTCGACGGCAGTGTGTTCGAGTCGAAGAAGCGTGAGAGCGACGATGCCCTCAAGCGATTCCTGACCGACGGTCTGAAGAATACCTCGGTGACCTGCGTGCTCACCGGATCGGCAACCGCAAGCCGACGCTGGGTGCGTTATGAGATCGCACGCAGTGTCCTGAAGGGCAATGGTCTGCTGACAGTCGACATCCATGGGGTGAAAGACGAGGATGGTAAGACGTCGGCCAAAGGATCAGATCCTCTCGCATCGATGGGATTGTATCTTTTGGACGAAAAGATCTATCTTGCGGAGAATAATGCTGGAAAATGGGTGAAGTATTCGGATTATTCGCTTGCCATCCCGGCAGGCCAAATCTGGCTTCCCAAGCCGACGTCCAATGCTGTCGTCCCGCTTTCGAAGCATTGCTTACGCTATGATTACAGCGCCGAGGATGGCCGCAAGAATCTTGGAAGCTGGATTGAGTCTGCGGCCAAGGCGGCTGGGAGGTAGCGTTCGTGGCCCTCTATGAGCTCCTCATCCTCGGCGATCCGGAACCCTGGCAAGTAACCGCTCTGACGGATCGCTTCGCCGAAGCGGCACAGGCTTTCGAGTTGGATGTCCCGCATAAACTTGCATGGAGAACGGGGGCAGACGCCGATGAGCGGGAGCGGAAGGCTGCGACCGTGGCGGCCTTCTTCGGAGGGGATCCCGAAGCAGATCGCGAACTGGTGGCCGAATTGCAGGCGGACGAGATCCCGATAATACCCGTCGTCGCGGCCGGTGAGCCATTCGCCGCACAAGTCCCGAACAACCTCCATGCAACCAACGGATACTTCATTCCGATCAACGACACCTCTCTCGAGGGGCTGGCAGCTGCACTGCTGGAGTGCGTCGGCTTGCTTCATGAGCAAAGGCGCGTGTTCATTAGCTATCGGCGAACCGAAGCTCGTGAAGTCGCCGTACAACTTCATGATGTTCTCAGCGCACGCAACTTCGATGTCTTTCTCGACACCCATGACATCCGACCCGGTGCGCCCTTCCAGGAGATGTTATGGCACCGACTGGTCGATTGCGATCTTGTCATCGTCCTCGACACACCAGACTATTTCGGCAGCAAGTGGACCACCCAGGAACTGGGCCGCGCTTTGTCAAAGGGGATCCACATCCTGCGGCTGACCTGGCCCGGGCACTCACCATCGAGGCAGTTGACCCTCGCAGACGGGCTTTCTCTCGACCATGCTGACTTCGATCAGGACAAGCGCCTGAAAGAGCGAGTGGTCGATGCAATCATCGATCGGGCCGAGCGGTTGAGGAGCCGAAGCATAGCAACCCGGCACCTTGCAATTGCCGGAAAGCTCAAGACCGAAGTCGAGCGGATCGGAGGGCAGTTCGAAGGGATCGGGGCCCATCGCCTGATGTCACTTACTCTGCCATCGGGCCGGCGGGTCTGGGCTTACCCCGTCGTGGGCATACCCACCGCAGACATGCTCAACGATGTACATCGGAAAGCCGAAAAAGCCCCTGCAAAAGGGTTCCCGCTATTAATCTATGATCACGTCGGTATCAGAGATGCCTGGCTTGAACATCTCCAATGGCTCGACACGTATATCAGCGATGTTCGCGCCCTGAAGGTGATGGACGCAGCATGGGAGCTTGTGGCTTGGGACAGTTGATTGGCTCAGGGGCGATCTTCCTCTCCGCCGGCGTCCCCGACCCCGGTGCTAACCACTTCCTGGGCGAGGGCGATAGCGCCGCAATTTCTGCAGCGGTTTCTGGCCTGTTGTACGTCACGCTAGGCCGCCGGCGCCTTGTCTGGGGTGGGCATCCTGCCATTACCCCCATGATCTGGTCTGTCGCAGAGGCCATGAATGTGGACTATGGTGAGTGGGTGACGCTGTACCAGACCCTTCTGTTTGAAGATGAATTCCCCGAAGAGACGGCACGCTTCGATAATGTCGTTTTCGTCGAAGCGGTCGGGACGGATCGAGAGCAGAGCCTCGAGAAGATGCGCAAGCGGATGCTAGGCGAAACACGGTTCGAGGCAGCTGTTTTCATCGGCGGAATGGCTGGGATCATGAATGAGTACGAAATGATCCAGGCGTCAGGAGCTTCTGTCAAAATGATCCCGGTGGCCTCCACAGGAGGTGCGGCCGCGATCCTGCATCAACAGCTCGGCGCCGATCCTATGCTTGTTGATGAGCTCGACTATGTTGCATTGTTTCATAAGGCTCTAGCCATCGATCCCAACGAGCGGCGTTACCGTGTTCCAAGCGAGCAGCCGGAAACGCAAGCTGAGCGGATCTCAATTCCAACACGGAAGTAAGAACCAGAATATACGAGCCAAACCGAATCGCTTCATGCGACCCTCCCTTTGCTGACAGCTACGACAAGTTTCTGGCTGAACGCCGCGGATTTGCCCTGTTCCGAAGCCTCCAATGATCGGCACATTTGCCGTCGCCTTTCCCGCTTGAGGCACCCGAACGGAATTCGGGCTTGAACGCCCCGATGTGGCAGCCATGAGACGCTTGAATGCCCGTTCAGATAACTTTGCAACGAAAGTCCGGAGGGGGCGGCAATCTTGGCGATTGATCCTGTTCCATTGCAGAGCATTCCTCGTGTCCGCTCAACGGGCTTGCTGGCGACGTATTCAAGCGAGCCCGCAAGGGGCGTCTTGTCGCCCTATTCCGATCTTGTCCGCGGCGGGTCGCGCCCCGCGTTTCGCCCCTATCTACAGCCCGCCATTGAGGCAGTAATTCGTCCAAGAGCAACGGGCTGATCGCCGCGGTAAACATTCGCTGCGTATCCCGTTCGAGAATCGCATCGAGCGCTGCTTGCGGCGAGTAGGAAATCGCCATTTGCTGTTGGCGGCTCTGGCGTCTTTTGCGTCGCCGTTTGCGGCTTCCATACCTCCGCCAGGAACGATCACGCCCTGTAGGTAAACGTATCTGCGCATCTCGATCGTCAAACAAATCATGGAAATTCAGGCGCGCAGCAATCACGGCTGTTCGAGTTTCGCCGAATAGTTTATTAGAATTCCGAAAATGTTATTCTATTATGAAGTAAGTTAAAAGTGACATGAAAGGAGAAAAGAGGTGTGGAAAATGACAGTAATTTGCTTTTTAATTCTCGGTGAGCCATTTGGCGCCATCGCGGACAAATTTCTTTTCGAGGGGCACCAGATTGCCGTCCAAATCGGTGCAGTTGCAAAGCACGCTCAGGGTGATCGCATTGGTTCTGAGCTCAACTGCAATTTCGCCGCCGATTCCAATCCGATCCGTTTCAAGTCGGGCTGGTGTGTCATCGACAACAAGCAAGATGTCACTAGCCGGACCCAACCCGATGTTGCGGACCGTGACCCTGATATGGCCCCTCCTTATCTGGCTGATATGGATTGCCATTGTCGGCTTGAGGGCTCCGGTACGGGTAGTCTGCAGACTGATGGCAGTGACCGCTACACCCACCGCCGCGATCAGCACGCCAAAGGCGGACATGAAGCCGATCCAGCCATTCTGACGGAAGGTTTCAAGCGCGATGCGATTTGCTGTTCTACTCAGATCAATGGTCCGGTCGGCCGTTCGGTCGCTACGCTGTTCGACAAGGCGCTGACCTTCATCACAGTCGTCTCCATTATGGGAGGAACAATCTACTTCATTTTTGCTGTTGGCCTTGCCCGCCCGATCCTCACGAGAAGCTGGCGCCGTGACGCCTGGATCGGCTATTTGACGGCCATTGGCGGCCTCTACCTCATGGCCCTCACCCAGCTGTGAGGTGGGTGCGACGTCGGGGGAGGTGCCGATCTGGCGGTACATCGCGTCGGTGTGGCCCGTAACGAGCCACAGCGCGACGAACAGGAGGGGTACGCCAATGAAGACCGTCAATGCGAAGCCGGTTTGCCCTCGGATCAAGCGAGCAAGCAAAGCTAGAGATTCACGGGCGCGCATTCCGGACTATCCATTAGCTTGATCCAGCAGGAGACCGGATGCGCATGGGCTGCAGCAACGATCATCTTGCTCAAGCCTCTGCTCTGATTGACTTAAAATCCAGCAGATGGTTCCTCGGGGATGCTGCGAAGCATTGGCAGGAGGAACCCCTAGGGCTATTCTCAATCCCTTGCCTGCATCAATTCGGTCCGAGCTGTGCAAGAGATACCGGGCGACTAACTTATGGCGCCAATTGCTTGCTCATGCCGTGCCCCCCAGTCGCGCATGGCCAGAAGAATGGGCTCCAGGGTGAGGCCATAATCGGTCAACCGATACTCCACCTTCGGGGGCACCTGCGGATAGACCTTCCGCTCGATCACACCATCGGCCTCGAGTTCGCGTAGCTGGTTCGTGAGCATCTTCTGCGTCACCCCGGGGACAAGCCGCCGCAATTCGCCAAAGCGCAGGACCCCTTCCTCCATAAGCTTGAACAAGATCACTGGTTTCCACCGGCCGCCGATCACGGAGAGCGTGGCTTCGACCGAGCAGCCAAATGGAGCCTGAAATGGCGAAGTTTCAGAGGGATCGTTCACGCGGCTCGTCTCCTTGGTATCCAAAAAGTGTGTATGGCACAAAATAGTGCATTCTTGCGCTGATCACACTGTGTGTCCAGCTTAGGCGCATCTGCAATCCCAACGGAGCACCGGCGCATGAAGGCTGCAATTCTCAAGCAACTTGGCCCTCTTGAACCCTTTCATCTTGTTGATCTGCCTACGAGGTCCCCTGGAGCCGGCGAAGTTTCCATCAAAGTTCGGGCCACGAGCATCAATGTGGTCGACACCAAAATCCGGGCGGGCATGGGCGATATTGCGCCGGCCGGCGACATTGTTCTTGGTTGCGACGTTGCTGGCATAATCGAGGCAGTCGGGCCGGGCGTCACCCGGTTTGCCATTGGAGACGAGGTCTATGGCTGTGCAGGCGGCGTAAAGGGGCGTGACGGTGCCTATCGGGAGCAGATGATCACTGATGCGCGCCTGCTTGCGAAAAAGCCCACATCATGCACCTTTGAGCAGGCCGCTGCCCTGCCGCTCGTGTCGATCACTGCCTGGGAAGCGCTGGTGGATCGCGCACAGGTAAAGCCAGGTGAGACCGTGCTGGTGCATGGCGGTACGGGCGGTGTCGGTCACATCGGCGTGCAACTCGCCAAGGCTCTTGGCGCCATCGTCCACACAACCGTCTCATCGGACGAGAAGGCGCAATTGGCAAAGAAGCTGGGAGCCGACGTTACGATCAATTATCGCGCCCGCCAGGTTGTCCAATATGCTGCCGAGGAAACGAACGGGCGCGGTTATGATGTGGTCTTCGACACGGTCGGCAGTGACAATATCGCAGCCTCACTCGAGGCGCTCGCCGTCAATGGACGATGCGTTTCGATTGTCTCGCTGCATACAAGTCCCGATCTGTCAGCGCTTCACATGAAGAACGCGAGACTCGACCTTGTTTTAATGCTGATCCCCATGCTGACCGGTGAGGGTCTCGAGCGACATGGCTTCATTCTCGAAAATGTCGCGAGGTTGGTCGATGCGGGGAGAATCCAGCCCCTGCTCGATGACCGCGTCTATTCTCTTGATGAGCTTATCCTTGCGCACGACCACCTTGCGAGCGGGGCGGCGATCGGGAAAATCGCAGTGCGCGTCAGCTAATGGCTCCAGCGTTTCAGAAGCCAGGCTGCCTGCCGCCGGTCAGGTGCTAAGGCCGCGAGCACGAGGAGAAAGCCTCAAGCTGAACTAGAAGTCCCAAGAAAAGCCTCTGATTGGGGCGGCAAACACCGGGTCGCTGGTTCGCCGCCCCGCGCTCATCGCTGCGGGACCAGCTCCGTAAGCGCAAGTGAACAATACTGCCCTGTGCGACGGGCAGCAATGCGAAATGCAAGTGCCTGCTTCCGCCATCAAGGCCCTGTCTGGATGTCTGCCGGTTACGGATAATTGCAATTCAGCCAAGCCCATTCAAGCGGCCATATTCCAAGCTTGCAAGTAAGGTGCCTCGCCAGGCAAGCCAGCAATTGCGGTGCGCCGTAAACCTGCTCATTTCAGTCGAAGCGGGCAAGGGCCCTGCTTGTCGCATCGTGCCTCGAGATACGTCCCGCCCACTCCGAGAGAGCCGGAAATTCGTCGAGATCCTGACCTGCGTAGCCAGCATTCCGGACCCATCCGAAGTGGGCGATATCCGCGATGGAGTATGCTTCGCTGTTCAGCCATTCGACCTGCGATAGGCGCTGTTCGAGCAACTGGAGCTGACGGCGCGCCTCGCCCTGAAATCTGCCGGTGGCATAGGGATCGGGCGTGCGCATGGACAGGAAATGTCCGGCATTTCCCATAGCAGGCCCGAGCCCCGACACCTGAAGTAACAGCCACGCCAGCGTGTCGGCACGAGCCTGATGAGCCTTGCCCATGAGCGCGCCGAAGTGATCAGCGAGTTAGAGCAGAATTGCCCCGGATTCGAAAACGCGGATTTCTTCGCCCGACGTCCGGCGATGGCGCAAGGCAGGAATCTTCCCGTTTGGATTGAGGCTGAGAAATGCGGGCGTGTGCAAGACAGCCGGATCAAGCGCAAGCTGGCGAAGCGAATAGTCGACGCCAAGCTCCTCCAGCATGATCGGAACCTTGATGCCATTGGGCGATCGGGCTGTGAAAATCTCAAACTCTTCATTCATGACTGATCGCCCTAAATCACCAGCAAGAGCGCCTCGGTGGCCATTCTGCCGAAGCGCGACTGCAGGTAGAGTTCCGCAAAGGGATCGTTCGGAAGACGGTCCAGAAGTTCTTCTGTGCTGCTGTGCCCATCGGGCGGGGCAGCTCGGCGAATAACGGGGCCTGGAGACTGTGACGAGCAGGTCATGGCGCGACAGATCCGATGATCTGCCGCGTGCGCTGGGCGACAGCCTCCAGTTCTTCGTCGCTCAAGCCGAACACATATGCCCGGTTGCGGGCATCGGCGACCAAATCGACACGCGCTGCCTTGATTGCGCAGGCATAGGCCAAAGCTGCTGAAGTTCGGGCCTCGAAGCTTCGCCCTTCCAGCGCTACATCGATTTCGGCGCCCGTCATGCCCGTGCGGCGCGCATCCGTCTCGAGCTTGCCGAGCATTTCGAGGCAGCCGCAGTCGGAAAGAAGCGCGAGCGCAAGTTGTGCCTCAAGGCGATCCTGAAAACTAGCAGGCATCGTTCGTCTCCAACGTGAGGAGGGAACGCGAACGGACCGTATCGTTCAGCGCAAAGGCGATCTGCATCGCCATGCGTGCTGAACCAGCCATCAGCGAGCCGCTGGCATAAGCGACGTTAAGCGCCGCCACCCAATACCAGAGGGTATCCGAACGTACCAATCCGCGAACGCGGTCCATGAAAAGCGCCATCGTTTGTCTCGCGTATCATGTCGGTGCCGACCCGTTTCCAGCGGATCGGCACCGAGTTGATTTCCTCGATCAGCTGGGATCAGAAGTTGTAGCTGACGCCGAACAGGGTCTGGTGACGCTCATAGTCGCCGCCATTCTGGCCGAAGTCGCTGTAACGATACTCGACGCGCGCCGAAACCTTGTCGGTGATGGCATATTCCACGCCGCCGCCGAGGACCCAGCCGTCGAGGCTGTCGCTGTCGCGGACAAGACCTGCTCCCGTGTCGAGCGAGGTGCGCACCCGCTGGTTCGCATAGCCGCCGCGGACATAGACGAGCGCCTTGTCAGTGACGAGGTAGCCCGCACGGGCCGTGAGGTCGAAGCTGTAGCGCGGATCGACGACGAGGCTCTGGCCTGCGGAGGCGGCGCGAATGCGGTCGTCCACTGTGGCAGTGAACCCAGCTTCTGCACCAATGACGACCTTTTCGCTGAGCTTGTAGTTGTAGCCAGCATAGCCACCAAGCACGAGGGAATCACGAGAAGCCTGGCTATCGACCGCCTGCGAATTGATGCGGTCCGAGACCTCACCGCGATCCCAGCCAGCGCTCACCCCTACATAGGGACCCTCGAAGGTTTCCGCCTGCGCCGGCGCAGCAAAGGTGGCAGCAGCGCCCAGAAGGACAAGAGGAAGGGTTGCTTTGTACATTGCTTTATCTCCAGGTCTTCCCACGCGGTGTGGGGAACGGCCTGGAAATAGGCGACGAGGCTTGCTGCGATAATCAGCCTTACTTGGAATGGATGATTTCAATCAGCGAAACAAATGGTCAGTTGATCAAGCGGTTTGCCCTGAGCCGCTCGCGCGCAAACTCTATGAAGGTCCGAACCTTCGCTGACGCATTGCGCCCCTCGGGATGCACAATATGGACCGGAAGCGGTTCCTGCTCGAATTGCTCGAGGACAATCTGAAGCGTGCCGGAGACCAGGTCCGGCCCGATCTGATAGGACAATAGGCGAGTCAGTCCCCATCCTGCCCGCGCTGCTCCGATGACCGCCTCGTTAGAATTGCAGAACAAGGCTGGCTTGACCTGAACAGGGAGGCTCCCATCCCGGCCGAACCGCCACTCCAGCGAAGTCCACGCGCTGGTCGCTGCGACGATACGATGGTCGACCAAGGCGTGAGGCTCATCGGGTATGCCGCACCTTTCGAAATAATCGGCCGCGCCGCAGATCACGCGCCGGACCGAGCCGACCTTGATCGCGCTATAGCTTGAGTCAGGGAGGTGTCCGATGCGAACCGCCACATCGATCCCTTCGTCCACGAGATTCACGACACGATCGAGCAAGATCACTCTTCCCGTAACAGACGGATAGAGATCCAGAAACTCGGTGATGATCGGCATGACATAGATCTGGCCGAAGAGAACAGAACTTGTCACAGTCAGCGTCCCGGAAGGCGTGGCAAAAGACCCTGCCGCAGCCGCTTCAGCCTCCTCGATCGCAATGAGGATCCGACGGCAATCTTCAAGATAGCGATGCCCGGCTTCAGTGAGCTTTACCGACCGGGTTGTCCGGGTCAGAAGACGGGCCCCGATTGTCTCCTCCAATGCCGAAACCGCTCGCGTCACCGCTGGGGGACTCATGTGAAGTTGGCGTGCGGCCTCTGCAAATCCTTGCGCTTCCGCGACCCGCACGAATACGCGCATAGCAAGATGCCGGTCCATGCCCGCGCCCCCTCACATGTTCTCGTTGAACTCCAACCTGAGGCGGTCATGCCCTTTGTGCAAGATCCGCAGAGTTCATTTCCTGCGCCGAAGAGCGCGGATGCCACCTGCGCCGGAATGCTCCAGGTGTCGTCCCCAGTTGCCGTTTGAAGGCCGAGGTCAAATGACTCTGGGAAGAAAATCCGACTGCATAGGCCACCTCGGCAATCGGTTCGCTGCTCTTGCTCAGCAGCTGCTGGGCACGGTCCACCCGCTTGGCAATGACATATTGCAGCGGGCTAAATCCCGTGGCCTCCTTGAACGTCCGAAGAAAGTGATAGCGGGACATTCCGGCGAGACGCGCCATGAACCCAAGGTCGACATGCTCCTCCATGTTTTGTTCGATGTAGCGATCGATTCGAGCGACAATCTGGGGATCGAGCGCCTTGACCCGGGTGCGATCGCCCGGCGGCGTCTCCTCCCATGCTATGAGTGTCTCGTGCAGGAGAAGTTGTGCAATGGAGGCCAGACACGCAGAGTTTTCAATCTCTCCAATCGCGGCAAGATGGCGAACGACCTGAAGCATGGCGACAACCGCAGACCTTCTGTTCAGAATCTGGGCAGATGCTGGCAGGTTTCTCGCAGGTGAGGGCGTAGCGAGCGCGATCCTGCGGCGGAGACCGGGATCGATCGAAAGCACAACCGCACTGTATGACTCATGGAACGAAACTGCATTGCAGGTGGCAGCCGGGATGAAGAGCAAGCTGCCCGACCCAATCTGGCTTATGCCAATGCCCGGAAATGCAGAAACCGAAGTCGGCGACTGTGGGAGAATGAGCGCATCGAGCTCGCTTAACAAAGGCAAAATACCCCTTCTGCCTTGAACAAAAGAACAGGTGACCTGGTCATTAATCTTGTTCATCGACATGATATTGCTCGCCTTTCTATGGTTCCGAGGCTACTTTTTTCGCCAAGGGTTCGTCAGTTCGCACCAGCCAACTTAGACAAGATTGATAGCTGCGGCGCGCCATCGCTTTTCATCAAGGTTCAATTCTTGCTATTGATGACGAGGCGTTGTGGCTCCTGAGGCGAGAGGCTGATCCCGTGCAACGCCCCTTGCTTGCTCTCGGCACGTGGAAGGGGTTTGAAACCTTTCTCATCGATGCGAGCCGTCCAGCGCCCGCAAATGCGCAAGAATTGCTGATCAGCCGAAATTTGCTGGTAATGTAGCAGCTATGTTGCGCTTGCAGCGCGGCTAGGCAAATGACGTTGCGTAAGTGGGCGTAGGCGAGGGTGGTCGCGGAAACTCGGCGAACGAATGAGTCAATCGGTTGTGAGGGGAGCGTGACCGGCAGCAACAAGCCAGAAGCCTTGGCGGACGACGCGCTAACGTCGCTCCCCCCGCCTCGCTGTTCAGCAATGCTCATTGGCGGCTGGCACGCGATGGATGGCGTGACCCATCGGTGTGCCTGCCAGGTCTTCATGCCACTATGCGACGGCTACGACCTTGAAGTAGACTTGGGCACCAGCTCCCGCCTGATCGAACTCACCCCATTCTGCATATCCGTCCTGCCGCATGGGCTAAGCTACCGGATCTCGTCAGCTTCTCCCAAGGCTGATAGCGTGCTCTATGTCTGCATCGCCGACACGCTGTTCGGGACCGATCAGTATGGTCTGATCGCCTCCGACATTCGTCCAGTCCTCGGTGAGCGGCATATTGGCTTGCAGCGCCTCCTTCAGACGATCGTTGCGGAAGTGAAGGCTGGAAAGGTCGCTGCGCCGGCCATGATCGAGGGGCTGACGCTTCAAGCTGCCGCCGTCATCGCCCGCGAGTTCGGTCCCCATTCAGGAATGCTGGCAAAAGGTGGACTTTCACCTTGGCAGCTGAGGCAAGCAGTGGAGTACATGAAGGAAAATCTGGCGGAGCCGATCACAGTCAGCGCAATCGCGGCCACTTCGGGACTATCGCGCTTTCACTTCACGCGAGCATTCCGGGAATCGGCAGGCATGTCACCTGCTCAGTACCTCAAGCAGTTGCGAATTCAGCGGGCGTGCGATCTGCTGGAGATAACTGACCTTGCGGTCAGTGATGTTGCCAAACGAGTCGGATATGGTGCACCACAAGCTTTCGCCCGCCTATTTCGCCAAGCTGTCGGCGTGAGTCCTCGCGAACACAGGCAGGTGCGCAGGCGAAGTCATCAACCCAGTTAGTTGTCCGCAGGGCTAACATCACGCCACAAGGACATCATTTCGTAAGCGCCTTTCCGTTCTCCATTCGGCACCGTTCGATAGGCAAGATAGAAGATCGCAGATGGTTTCGCGGGGTCAGCAAATGGCAGAACTGAATCAGGACGGCCTTCCGAGCGGGACACGTTACCTCGGCGGTCGCTCGATTGAGCTTGCTTGTCCGCCATGCATCACGGGCGGCGGCCTCATTGCAAGTCTCGTCGAGCATGAAAGCATTGAAATGGAGGTTCCGGCTCAGGTTCATCATCGTGTGAGTATTGCGCTCGGCAGGCGGCCGAGCGTCTGGTCCGATATTCTTGGGATAAAGTCCGCCCGGGATCTTGAGCCCTTGAACGCAAACATTGTGCCGGCTTCACACACAACCTGGGTCGATGAACCGACGCCCGGGCGTTTCCTGTTCTTGAGAATCGCGGTTGATGCGGGCGGACAGCATGAGGGAGACGCTTTCGAGCCAGTTCCGGCGTTCAACTACAGCGATGCCGTCCTTCAACGTGCAGCACGCTGCCTCTTGTTGATGCTGAGAACGCCCGCCATTGCCGATGATCTCAAGATGGGTTCCATCGCGAATGCTGTTGCCACCCGGCTCCGGTATCTGAATACAGCGTCTTCGCCACGGTGTGTTCCCGCGATCGAGTCCTGGCGCAAGCGCCAACTGGTCGAGTTCATCAACGCCAATCTCCACAAACGCTTAAGCGTCGAACAGCTCGCGACAATCGCGGACCTCCCTGTCGTTGAGTTCCTCAACGCTTTCCATAGATCGTTCGGGACTCCGCCATTCCGATATGCTGCCTTTGCAAGGATGCGAGACATTCGCGCCCGCTTGGCGGAGACCACGGCCTCTCCCGCCCACATCGCCGATACGTTGGGATATGACTATCACGCGCTTGAAGCCGCCTTCGAAGCGGTCGTCGGGATCGGTATGGCTGAGTACCAGCAATTGCGTCGGAACCGCTAAAGCCAATCACTGCGCGGCCCGCCCGTGAACAACCGCTCGAAGGTGGGAACCAGCCCTCTCGAGATTGCACTCACCGTCCTGGATTGGTGGTCTTCCAGACCTAGACCGAACCCTTCCGTTCGACAACGAGGATGCGAGCCTCGCCCAAAGGGTGCGCAACGTGTTCGTCGCCGACAAACGCAAGAAAGATATTCGATGGTTTAAGCCGGACGCACTCTTCTCGCCCATCTTGCCTGAAGTGCATATCCACTTCGCCGTCCAGGACAATGAAGGCTTCGGCCCCGTCATTGATCTGCCATATGTAGGGCCGGTCAGTCCAGTGCAGCCGAACGCTAGCCCCGTCAATGTCAATGAGATCTCGGGCCCCCCAAGCGCGGCGAGCGCGAAACGATCCTACGTCAGTGATTACTTGCGGCACGACACCCCCTTGCAAATGCCAGATCTTAGACCTGCAAGCTGCCGTCCGCAACGAGCGCTCGCCGCCACATAGTTGATGGCAGTTCTGGAGCGACTTGCGATTTGCCGCCTCCAGCAGCCAATCCGCCGAAACGGCAATGCCGCTAACCGGAACGCGCCTCAAGGCCGCTGATCAACGGAGTGGGGCTGCTTGTCGATGCCTGCTAAGGGGTGCTCAGGTCCGGCATGTGTTGTTCAACCCACCTAATTAGCGACACAGCTTCCCGTCTAAGGGATTGGCCGAGCGGCGTCAGTGTATAATTCACATGTGATGGTATCGTCTGCAAGTCTTGTCGCACCACGATGTGCAGCCTCTCCAAACTGCGGAGATTTTGCGTCAGTACTTTCTGCGAGATGCCTTCAACAGCCCGCATGAGCTCACCATTCCTCATTGACCCCTCCCCGAGGGCGTTGATAATGAGCATCGACCACTTGTCAGTCAGAGTGGCCATGTAGACGCGCGATGTGCAGCGCTTCGACATCACATCGGGTTTTAGGCTCATCGTTCACGTCCAACCACAAAGCAGGCAACCACGACGTAGGCACCTCAAGGTGCGTACTATCAGCATGTGAATGGAACTGCTAGCGTATTCCCGTATTCGGATTGCGGGCGCGGCATATGGAATGGTTGAACGGTATGGGGGCGGGGATCACCATCTTCATTGGGTGTCTGGGCCTATTCTTTCCCGACAAAGCGTCTGCCATGACTGGCCTTGTTGCCATGACTCCTGCTGCCCGCGCCGAGTTTCGAGGCACTCTGGGGGTGACATTCGTATTTCTGGGCGCCATTCCGTTGATTTCTGAGAGCCCCTACGCCGTTTTTACTGCAGGCGTCTGCTGGCTTGGCGCGGCAGTTGGTCGCATCATTTCGATCTTCCCAGATTACGCCAATGACAAGAGGAATTGGAGCGCGGTTGCCTTTGAGTGCGTTGTCGCCTCTCTCATGCTTTCGGGGGAACCCGTAAGCTTGGTAGTCTGATATCCGGAGTATGGCCGATTGTTGATCGCGGCAGACCCAAGTGCCGAACGGCTCAATAGCGGCTCCGGGGTCGAATGGGGAGTTTCCGTCCGCGCCATCGAGCGGCCGAAGCTGTCCCGCGAGTTTCGGCTTACTCGAGCCGAAGGTGGCTTCAATGCCTCGAATGTACCGGCAGGTCTAGCCGCCGTGAACAAATGGCCAGGACGGAATGCCGGTCGGATCGAGAAGGATCCTCAAATCGCAAATGAAGCCATCCAAGGTTCTAAGGATTATTGCACAGGGGACCGATTTCAGATGGCCTCCTCTTTCGCTATAGACGACTTCGGTCTCCAGGATCGCTGCCTCCCGGAACTCCCAAGCCTGCGCAAAGGGGCTGTGGAAGCGTTCAGCGACGCTATAGAAGCTTTGCAACATCTCAAGAACGGGAACCTTGCCAACGGCAGGTGGCGCCGTTCCAATCCGGCCATGACACCCCTCTGTCAGCACCATTGCCCAGTCCGTCTTCGAGAATCGCGTCGCTTCAATAAGTTGCTGGAGGCTTTGGGCCCGAGGCGATTTCAAAGTGGCCGGCATTGGGACTGCATCTTCTCGCTTTACGGGCAAGATCAACAACGAGATGGCTTCAGGGCCGGATGTCCGTCTGACCCCCCGGATATGCTGACGCCACGACATCCTCGCACACCATTTGCCACATCGTCCGTCGATCACCAACAGCCAATGACTCAATCGGTGAAGTCAGCGGATGGCTCAGCTGCACCTGATGTGCCTCATTGCACCAAAAAGAACATATACTGATGCTAAGATATTTCGGATTATTGCCGTTTTTGTTGCGCAGTGTCATTGGAAGCGTGCAAATGGGGGGGCAGAATGCACGGGCCGGGCCACTCAGTCTATTGTGATGATCACTCTGAATCATCTGGCCGACTCGGGCTAACGGTCAAGCGTTGGGATGGACATACGCGTCTTGAGTTCCAGTTGCGCAACGTAGACAAGTTACCTCCAGTCATTCCTTTCGACGACGATGCCGATATTCTTATAGTCATTGCTCGACGAAATGACGTCGGCGCGGGAGCGGGGCCCGATAGCCATATTTCGCTGGTGAAACGGCCAGACCAGGTTTGTCCTTCTCCTTGTCCGATCAGCAGCCAGATTGGGATCTGTGCGCCCCGCTCCAACGTCCTGCACATCCGCATGCCGCATGAGTTAATCCAGGAAACGTCGCTGCATCTGGGTAAGCGCTATTCCCCGTCTCTTGTGCGAACAGCGCTTTGCCGAACCGATCATGGGCTTTCAGCACTTGGCAGTTCGCTCGCAGAGTTTGTTGAGGCCGGGCAGCACATCTCCTCGCTTGAGTTGGAAACGTACGCGCGTGCCTTTGCGGGCTTCGTCGTTAGTCGATATCTCAGCAAAGGAGACGATCCCAAGGCGGTCGGCGGACTCAGCAGGCGAGCCCTAAGGCGGGTAAAGACCCTTATCGAAACTCGCTATGGCGAGGATCTCAGTCTCGGCGATCTCGCTTCGTCTGCGGGCCTTTCGGTGAGTCACTTCTCTCGCGAGTTCAAGCGAACTGTCTCGTCGAGCCCGATGCAGTACCTTCAAAACGTGCGCTGCAAGCAGGCGATGATCCTGCTGGACGAAACCAATCAGACGCTTACGCAAATTGCCATGGAGTGCGGCTTCGGCAGTTCGCAATCTTTCGCCCGGGCCTTCCGCAAGGTCATTGGCATGACGCCATCGCAATATCGTAGTCGGCGACAGCGCAAGTCATGAAGCGGTCGGTGCTGCCAGCGATCATGCGGGAACGGAAATGGCAATTTTGAAACAAGCCATGAAGACTGCAATATACTGAACGAAAAAAGTTTAATGGTCGACGTGAATCAAGTCGAAGTCTGAACTCCTGGGATCAGTGAAACAAATCGCAAATGCCCCGATTATTCCGCTGCGCGGAATCGGGCCTTTCGGAATGCCAAGGTTCAGCACAGAATCTGGCGAGATAAAGTGGCGGGTAAGGGCGGACACATCCGGTGTCCGTCCAGGCATCCGATGAAAGGTCATCCCATGAAGCTTTACTACCATCCGATCTCTGGTCACGCCCATCGCGCCCGGTTGTTTCTCTCGTTGATCGGTGCGCCGGTCGAGATCGTTGACGTCGATCTCGCCAAGGGCGAACACAAGTCTGCGGAATACCTGGCCAAGAATCGTTTTGGCCAAGTGCCTGTCCTTGAGGACGACGGGCATTTCATTTCCGACTCCAACGCGATCCTCGTTTATATTGCCAAGAAGTTCGGCAAGACTGATTGGCTCCCGGAAGATCCGCTGGGCGCTGCGCGCGTACAGCGCTGGTTGTCGGTCGCGGCCGGACAGATCGCTTTCGGTCCCGGAGCCGCGCGGCTTATCTCGATCTTCAAGGCCGATTACCGGCCTGAAGAGGTGATCGCCCGTGCCCATGCCGTCCTGAAGCTCATTGAGGCCGAATTGGAAGGTCATGACTGGATCGCGGCTGACCATGCAACCATCGCTGATGTCGCTCTCTACAGCTACATTGCACGGGCGCCGGAGGGCAACGTCGACCTCGCCGACTACAGCAATGTCCGCGCCTGGCTCGAGCGGATCGAAGCGCTGCCCGGCTTCGTCGAGTTCGGGAAGACCCCGGTCGGTCTCGCCGCCTGAGGTCTCGGGGGCCGGAGTGCCGTTGCTCCACCCTCCGGCCGCCCTTCATCCATCGAAAGAAAAGCGCCATGGCAACCCTCGAGTCTGAAAAGCCCTCGCCCTTCCACCCCGGGGAAGTGGCCATGCAGGCATCGCTGGGCGTTGCTGAGCGCATGGAGCAGTTCGGCAAGCGGGTCATCTGCGACTTCATGCCGGATCAGCACAGAGCCTTCTACGCACAGTTGACCTACGCCCAACAGCCCCAGGCGCAGGTTGCCGAAGACCACGCCCTTATCTGCTGCGCGGTTCCTGCCGCACCCGAAGCGGGTGGCGGCGACCGGCTGATACTCGAAATGTAAAGAGAGGAAATTGAATGAAACGGGTCTTGCTGCTGCTGGCGGATGGCTTCGAACCGCTCGAGGCCGCCGGCTTTACTGATGTCTTCGGGTGGGCAGCCATTGATGGTTCGGAGCCGGTCGAACTGGTGACGGCAGGACTGACATCGCCGCTCAAGGCGACCTTCGGCTTTTCTGTCATCCCGCAAACGTTGTTGTCCGAAGTCGATCTATCCAGCTTCGACGCTCTTGCCGTACCCGGCGGCTTCGAAGGTGCTGGTTTTTATGACGAGGCACTTTCAGAGCCTTTCCTCGATGTGCTTCGCCAGTTCGAGAAGACCGAGCGCCCGGTCGCTTCGGTCTGCGTCGCCTCGCTCTCTCTCGGTGCAGCAGGCCTGTTCAAGGGACGACGTGCAACCACCTACCACCAAATCGGAGGCAAGCGAAAAGCCCAGCTCGAAGAGCAAGGCGCAATCTTCGTCGACCGCCCCGTTGTTGATGAAGGCCAGTTCATCAGTTCGACGGGGCCCGGAACCTCGGTCGAGGTGGCCCTGCTGCTTCTGGCCAAGCTTACCAGTCCGGCCAACGCAGCGCATATCCGCAAGCTCATGCGGGTACCCTGGCCAGACCCAGAGTGGTACTCCACGCCGCAGGTGGCCGCATGATCAAGCGGCCTGTTGACGTCGCATTCACGCCTGCTGTCGTCGCCGCCCAGGAGCGAAAACGTTCGCGGTCCCACTATGTCGGGATGGAGATGGGGCGTGCCATCGACAGAAATCTCGCGGCCTTCATTGCGGAAGTCCGAAGCTTCTACATCGCGACAGCGAGTGCTGACGGTCAACCATACATCCAGCATCGCGGGGGGCCGGCTGGCTTTCTCAAAGTCGTCGGTGAGCATGAGCTCGCGTTTGCCGACTTCAAGGGAAATCGCCAGTTCATCAGTGCTGGCAACCTGTCCGAGAACCCGCGCACATTCATTTTCCTGATGGATTATGCGCGACGCCAGAGGGTCAAGATCTGGGGGCGAGCCCGGGTTATCGAAGGCGACCCTTGGCTCGAGAGGCGCTTGATGCCCGAGAATTATCACGCCGAAGCTGAACAGGTTATTTGCTTCGAGGTCGATGCCTGGGACATCAATTGTCCACAGCACATTCCGCAAATGTTTCCAGTCGAAGACGTCGAGAAAATGCTCGCGGAACGTGATAAGAAAATTCAAATGCTTGAGATTCAGATCGGATTATTGCTGAGCAAGGAATAGAATATTCCGGTTTTTTGATATCATCGCTGCAGCGCAATGGGGCTATAAGCAAGACATGAGGACGGGCTCGGTCACCTGACCCGCCTTCATCGAAGATGACGCTCCATGTCGCCCCCCCCGAGGCGTCATCAACCTGCCGGGCGGAGCAAGTCCCCCTCCACTCCGCCCGGCTACTTTTTTGAGGATCTTCCGCCATGGCCCGTCCCCCGTTTCCGCCTTTCACCGAGGAAACCGCGCGCGAAAAGGTCCGTCTTGCAGAAGATGGCTGGAACAGCCGTGATCCTGCCAGGGTCGCACTCGCCTATACCGAGGACACCGTCTGGCGGAACCGTGCGGAATTTCCCCATGGACGAGATCAGGTCGAAGCCTTTCTGACGCGCAAGTGGGCCAAGGAACTCGACTACCGTCTGATAAAGGAGCTCTGGGCCTTCACCGGCAACCGCATCGCGGTGCGCTATGCCTATGAATATCACGATGACAGCGGCAACTGGTTCCGCGCCTATGGCAATGAGAACTGGGAGTTTGTCGAAGATGGCCTGATGCACCGGCGCCATGCCAGCATCAACGAGCATCCGATCCGCGAGGAGGAGCGCAAGTTCCATTGGCCGCTTGGCCGCCGGCCTGATGATCACCCGGGTCTGTCAGACCTCGGCCTGTAGGTGACACCATGATCGCAGAAGTCAGCGCCGCCTCGTTCAAGCACGAGGTTCTCGAAGCCACGACCCCTGTGCTGGTCGACTTCTTTGCAGACTGGTGCGGACCCTGCCGCACGCAGTTGCCCATGCTCGAAGAGCTCGCGCCCCGGCTGAGACAGGCAGCAAGAGTGGTAAAGGTCGACGTCGATCGTTCGCCCGAGCTCGCCAATCTTTTCGATGTTCGATCGATCCCCACCCTGATCCTGTTTTCTGGCGGCAAGATCGCCAATCGCTTCACGGGCCTGACTCCGGGCCGGACCCTCGCAGCCGCCATTATGGCTGAGCTTTAGGCGCGCCAGCCGTTGTCTCAGGCTGCTCGCCATAGCCCGCGCAGTCAAAGCCTATCGCCGGCTGGCAGCGGCCTCAGTTTTGTCGAGGTCGCGCAGAAGCCGTGCCAGACGAGCCTGGCGCTTCTGCCCGAATTCAACCGCTGTCTCGCCAGCAGAAAGATCGTGGTCAGCTATTCGCGCGGCTTTCTCGGCCCGTTGCGCGAGCACCGGAGGAAGCATGACCGCGCTGGTTACCGCGAAGCCCAGCAGTGTCGCCAGCAGAGCATCCTTATGACCGCGCATGTAACTTCCTTCTCTGAGCAGGGGGGCTGAATCGGTCCCAAGCATGTTCGAGGAAGAAATTGAGCTATTTGGGAGGACTATTGAATTCATCGTTTTCGAAAGAGTGAGTTTCAGATTATGGAATAAATAAAGCTTGTCTTCGATGAATAATATTTCCGCTTCTGCATTTCCGGTGGTGGAATAATGCATTCCATATTCGGATTATTCTTCAGAGAGCAAAGGGGGGGCATATCTTCGCTTATAGAGGCGATCTCTGATCGTCGATCTGGAGAAAGAACATGACAGACGTCTTCCTTGTTGCTGGTGTTCGTACGCCTTTCCTCAAGGCCGGGACCGGATTTGCAGACCAGACCCCACTCACCTTGTCCGCCCCGGTGCTTCAGGCGATGGCCGAGCAGAGCCGGCCCGATCTCATCATTTGGGGGCAGGTCATACCCAGCCTCTCGCTTTCCAACATTGCCCGCGAGGCTGCGCTCGATGCGGGTCTTGATCCGACCATTCCTGCCT
Source organism: Erythrobacter sp. (assembly GCA_013822125.1). GTDB lineage: Bacteria > Pseudomonadota > Alphaproteobacteria > Sphingomonadales > Sphingomonadaceae > Erythrobacter. The sequence goes on from PNJY01000001.1 coordinate 77,399, forward strand.
ATTCGACCCAGCTTGCCTGCTCCACCAGCATGATGGGAGCGATCCAGGCCTCGGGACTTGTCGGCCGAGGCGGGATCGATCTCGCACTGGTTGGGGGCGTCGAACAGATGAGCCGCTCTCCGATCGCCCTCGATGAAAAGGTCTCGGCGAGGCTGGCGGCCATGGCGGCGCGTGATCCAGTCGGAACGATGCGGGCGTTCTCCGAGCTTACCCCGAGTGATTTCGCACTTCCCAAAAAGGGTTGGGCCAATCGGATCTCCGGACGTTCCATGGGCGACCACATGGAAGAGACGGCAAAGCTTCTCAGAATCGCGAGGACTGAGCAGGACAAGATTGCACTTGCCAGTCACTGGAATGCAGCGCGGGCCTGGGAGACCGGGGCCTTCGACGCGCTGGTGGTGCCCTTCAACGGCCATTCCCGTGATGCCATGGTGCGGGCCGATACGTCTGCCGAGAGGCTGGCCTCACTTAAGCCGGTCTTCGATCCCGAGGCCGGAACGCTCACTGCGGGCAATTCCTCGCCGCTCACCGACGGGGCAGCCGGTATGTGGGTCGCGTCAAGGGCCGGGCTCGAACGGCTCGGGCCAGACGCGGTCGCGGTCAGGCTCGTCGACTTCGAGCTGGGAGCCCTCGACTTTCGGACTGACGGCATGCTCATGGCGCCGGCTTACGCCATACCCAGGCTGCTTGACCGGAATGGCCTACGCTTCGATGACATCGGGATCTGGGAGATCCACGAGGCCTTTGCGGCGCAGGTTCTGGCAAACATCGCGGTTGCCACAAACGATAAGGCCCGGACGAGGCATGCGCCCGGCATCGGCGACCTGGGCCCCTTCCCGCGTGAACGGCTCAATCCGTGGGGCGGCAGCCTTGCGCTCGGGCATCCCTTCGCAGCGACAGGCGCTCGCATCATCAGCCAAGCAGCCCATCAGCTCGCCCAACTGCCATCAGGAACGCGTGCCGTGGTCTCGATCTGTGCCGATGGCGGGCAGGGCACCGTCATGCTGCTGGAGGCGGTGTGATGTCGCTCTGCGTTGACTGCCTCATCAAGGAGGAGCCGAACTGGCTCAGGCGGTACTGGCGGATGTGGTGGGGCTTGGCGCTTTATGGTCTAGCCGTCTTCCACCTGCCCGTAGGTTGGGTCGCCATCTTCCTACAGGCGAGCTTTTTTCTCGCTCTATTCCCTCTGACGCTCTGGCCCCTCATTGCAGCCCAGCGCTCCGCTAACGAACGGAAGGACATTTTTCATGGCTAATGTTGAAATCTACACAAAGGACTATTGCCCCTATTGCCACCTCGCCAAGTCGATCCTTCGGCAGCACGGCGCAGATTACAACGAGCATAGCCTGACAGAGTATCCCGAGCTGTTTCGTGACATGGTTGCTCGCGCAGATGGCCGGATGACAGTTCCCCAGATCTTTATCGATGGTGTGCCGATCGGAGGTGCCGATCAGCTTTCGACGATGGAAGAACAGGGAAAGCTGAAGGAACTCCTGCAACGCAAGCAAGCCGCATGAGCGGCCAAGAGCAAGGCAAGGGCACTCCATCGGCGCCTTGCCTTGCCTTCCTTTCAGTTCGAGAGCGTTGGGCAAACCGGCTCTTTGCTCATGCGGTGCTTGAGCAGAAACGATGAAATCATCGAGGCGGAGAGTCTGCCGGGATTCTGCTGCACACCTCCAAGACGAATTTTGCCTAGCAATCTGAATGAATTGAACATCTCTTCCGCGGCACTCTGGAGCTTGCGATTACACATTTGAAAACCTGATATTCTCCGAACTCGAGATGCATTATACTGGAAGTACGAAAGTGCCATGCTTTGGCAATCATGAGTCGCCTTACGCAAGAAGGGCTAGGCGAGATGTCGACTGAGGTCTATATCGTTGATGATGAAGCGCTTCTCCGCCGGATGCTCAAACGTGCCTGCTGTCACGCAGGGATGCAGGCGATGACTTTTGCAGATGGACCCGAGTTCTTGGCGGCATCTGCAAGTCTAAAGCCGGGAGTGGTTCTCTTGGACATGCACATGCCAAGACTTACCGGAGTGCAGGTTCTGGCTGCTCTCGGGCCAAGGCTGCGGCTCTTCCCAGTGCTTATCATGACATCATACGGCGATATCGCCCTTGCTGTTGAGGCGATGAAGGCCGGTGCTGCTGACTTTGTCGAAAAGCCATTTCATCTTCCGGGGCTCATCGAGCGCATCCGGATCCTTCAGACGGAAAACCAGTCCCGTGGGCAGAAGCGCGAAGCTTTGGCCAACGCCGAGGCGCAGCTTGCCGTCCTGACAGCCAGAGAGCGTGAAGTCGGTGAGCTACTCTCGCGCGGTTGCTCCAACAAGGAAATCGCGCGATCTCTTTCAATCAGCCCACGTACCGCGGAAGCTCATCGCGCCAGGCTGATGAAAAAGCTCGGCGTCTCGAACATCGCCGATCTCGTTCGCACTTTTCTCTCAGTCGAAGTTGAAGGCGCTTAGCCGTTGCGCTGAAAGCAGGAGCATCGCATTGATGCAGAACGATCTGTGCTGGAGCGGTCCCTTCAACCGCAAATTCGCCGCTATGATGGCCTCAGGGCACAGCCCGCAAATCAAGACGCAAGCGATCAACGATTTTGCCGCAGAGGCAATAAGGAAGCTGAACGCAGGTATTTTTGTGGTGTTTCTTTATGACGACGCTGGCGGTGCGACCGAAATTGTTGCGTATCCTCGTGATCGTTCGGTCGAGCGAAAAGTTCTTGATGGCCTTCTGCATTGGGGAGCTTTGAGTTGTCGCTGCTCATCGATCAGGGAGGAATCTGGTGGCAGCTCCGGGGAGGGGGCGTCCCTGTTCGCGGGTGCCCAAGCAAATGGCTCGATGACTGTGCCCATCCTGTGCGGCGCGGGCTATCCAGTGGGCGGACTGATTGCCTCTGATCCTTTGGAGCGATCATGGCAGCCCGATGCGCAATCGGAGTTGGTTTTCATCGCCAAGGTTTTCGGCACCTATCTTGAGTTCAGCCATAAAATCTTCGAGTTTGAGAACCTTCAAGCAGAGTACGAGGAAACGAGAGATTGCCTCTCGCGCACGGTGGAAAGGTGCGCCGGGCTCACTGGTAACTTACCAGGAGCGATGTTTCGGTATCATCGGCCGAAGTCGGCGAGTGACTGGATCGAGGCCATGTCGCTCGGTTCCAAGGAGGTTCTCGGCTTCACACCGGCTGAATTGGAAGCCGATGCATCACTCCTTTGGTCACGCATCGTCGAGGAAGACAGGGCAGCGGTAGAAACCTCGCTCCGGGAGTCAGCAGCGACCATGACGCGTTGGCGTTTCCGTTGGCGCATAAAGTGCGACGCCGAGACAACCAGATGGGTGCAATCTTATGGAACGCCGTCCCGTCGGGTCGATGGGGGCGTCTCCTGGGACACAGTCATTCTCGATGTTACAGTTGAACAAGATGCTCAAATGGCGCTCTCGCGTAGCACCAAAATGCCGGACGAGGCACAGAAACTCAAGAGCATTGGCCGATTGGCGGGAGGTGTCGCTCACGACTTCAACAATCTTCTCTCTGTTATTATGGGCAACGCCGAAGCGATTAAGCTGGAAGGCCTCGACCAGGATGATCGCGAGTCGCTGGGAGACATTATTGAAGCTTCGCACAAAGGTGCAATGATAATTAAGCAGTTACTCAGCTTTACGAGGAAATCAGACCTCAAGACATCGATCTTCGATCTATCCGAAGTGTTGCAATCGATGCAAGGTTTACTTGACCGACTTCTTCCATCGTCGATCTTTTTGCAGATTTCCGGTCACGTCGATGTCTGGCCCGCTATGCTAGACCGAAATCTGTTCGAAAGTGCGATTCTAAATCTCGTAATTAATGCACGCGATGCCATGGAAGACGGCGGTACACTGAAGATCGAAGCCGTCAACACCACCGTAGACCCGAGCTTCATCGTAGCCACGAATGAGGATGTCGTGGCCGGCAAGTACGTGATGATATCGGTATCCGACAGCGGGGCCGGTATAGCGCCAGATCTGCTGCCAGCGATTTTCGAACCCTCTTATTCGACCAAGGACCCGTCGCAGGGAACGGGCCTCGGCCTCGCAATGGTCCAAGGCTTCGTTAAGCAATCCGGCGGCTTCATTGAAGTGTCTTCCGAGGTAAACAAGGGGACGGCGGTCAGGATGTACTTCCCTGCGGCGACGTCACCAGACGAAGTCATAGAAGCCAGCTCCGCGGTGCAGCTACCGACGCATGAGCAAGGCACCGTCGGAATTCTTGTGGTCGAAGATCGAGACCCCGTTCGAGAAATCCTGACCAGGATCATTTCGGCAGCCGGATATAGGCTGCTCACCGCCAACTCCGGTGACGAAGCAATTGAGGTTTATTCTGCGAACAAGGCGAACATAGATGTCATTGTAACTGACATGGTCATGCCAGGAAAAATTCAAGGAATCGAGTTGGTTCGTAGGGCACGCGAGCTCAAAAATGAGGTGCCGGCAATCTTTATCTCAGGGCACCCTGATCCCGCCTATGCAACCGGTGAGACGATCAGGCCTTCCGATATCTTACTCATGAAGCCGGTCCGGCGCCGCGATCTTCTCGATGCCATTGCAAGGGTTCGCTTGCAATTCGCCGATGGCGAACGGCAGATCGAGAGAGGTGGGCCGTCGCCCGGAAGTAAAGTGCCTTTGGGGTGTGACCTGCCCCCCGCTAGCTCCCCTGCTCTGCCACCTGAAAACTGGAGCATTCGCGGCTAGAGCTTTCTCATCTCCCGCGACATAGATCTGTGGGCGTACCAGCACGGTGTAACCCTCGACTTCTCCCGCCCTGGCAAGCCCACGGACAACGCCTTTATCGAAGCGTTCAACAGCAGGCTGCGCAGCGAATGCCTGAACGCGCACTGGTTCCTGTCGCTTGAGAAAAGCTGGAGGCCTGGCGTAGACACTACAACGAAGAGCGACCGCACAGCGCAATCCCCCCGAGCATGCTGGCAAACTCAGCCGGCGAAACCG
>PNJY01000002.1 GCA_013822125.1 Erythrobacter sp.
GTTGCAGCGTTACCGATGTTGTGCTTTTCGATGCGGAGAGGTGCCGGAGTGGTCGATCGGGGCGGTCTCGAAAACCGTTGTACCCTTGCGGGTACCGTGGGTTCGAATCCCACCCTCTCCGCCAATCTATTCCAGTAATCATTTGATTTTGAACATTATCTTGAGAATTAGATACGACCGGTCCCACTAACGGTCCCATTTCTAACTCGCTCCGCGCTTTCCGGTACGTCAGGGCGATTCTCTTCCCGCTCATCGCCCTGGCGCGCTCATGAACTGCTCGAAGGTTCCAGAGTTCATGCGCCACGGCCGAGGCCCCTGCCAGCGACTGTGCGGTTGGCGGCATCGCCCCAGCAAGTTCACCTGCAATCAGTGATGCGTGATCGACGAAGCGAACACAGTACGCGATCACTTCAGCCGGAAACGGACAAGAGTTCGCGAGGGTCGCGTCCATCATGCAGGCGGAAGGACTGCGCGTCCTCACCGCGGAAGGTGGCGTCCATAGTAGCCGGCCCAGGACAGATGTATCCGCCTGCTGGCGGGCCCTCGCGCCGAGCACGTTGTAGCTGTCGCATGACAGTAGAAACCAACAATGGTTATGGAGAAACTCTGCGTCAGGCGAAGTATTTCAGAGCCCGTATTGACAGGACGAACAAAACGAAAGAATTTCAAGCGTCAGCGACTCGCTGGCGAGGGGGAATGTTATGAACTGGAGTTCTCTCGGTTCGGCCTGTATTTTCGGGTTCGCCGCGATTGCCTTGCTCGCCCCACCGGCGCTAGCCAGCGAGACCCAGACCTACACCTACGACGCCAAGGGGCGGTTGATCGTCAAGAAGTCGACCGGCACGACGAACAACAATCAGACGCATTCGTACTGCTACGACAAGGCGGGCAACCGCATCACTTACGAATCCAACGCGACGGGCACGCCCGCCGGGTGCGTGACGGACGGGACGCCATAGCAGGCAGGCGCGCGTTTGGCGCAGAGATTATCTTGGCCGAGGGTCGCAATGAGGGGCATGTTTCAAAATCCAGCTTCGTGCATGGCGTTCGCCGTCTGCCTTTTGATTGGGTGGAACGAACCTGCCGCATCGCAGGATGGCGGGTCTGCAGGAGGTGACAATGGGAACTGCATCGTTGCGCAAGCCCCGACCGACAGCCCTCCCTTTGTCGTTCTCGCTGATTGTCAGGGTCATATTCTCAACCTCGGCCCTGCCACCTATTTTCAGGTTTTCCAGAATCAGGCGCTCAAAGCGACGGTGGTCGACCTTCATGACGGTAATCGGCGCCGCATTGTGCTTTTAAGATCGCCGGACGGCTCGGCCCCGGCAATCGACGTCATCGGCGGTACCGTTACTCTCGATGATGGACTGGTTCCCATACCGCTGACGGACTTGGATATCGACTTCAGCGGGTTTGCCGCGGACGGGATTGTCAGGCTGGCTCCACCCAACGGGCAAGAAGCCTCGCGAATGCTTCCCGCAATCAGTGTCCGAAAGGACGTAGCCAGCGGGCGGATCCGGGAAGGCCTTCGCGCCGCGGGCGAGTAACAAAGTACACAGTCAATCGGGTGGAGCAGGAATGGGTGCAGATCGTGAAGTGAAAGAGTCCCGCCGCCGGTGGCGCCTTGCTGCCCTGGCCTGGCTGGCGGGTGCTTTTTGCCTGATGTGCCCAGGCAATCCGGCCTTGGCGCAGACCGCACCACCCGCTCCTGTTCGCTCCTCAATCGACGGGAATGGCGTTGACCTGTTCGACGGAACTTACAACACCGCAACGCCCCCGCTGACAATGGGCGACGCGGAAAGCGGGATCGAGTTCCGTCGTACCAGCAACGGCGCTAGCTGGACTGATACAACTATCGGCTACCTGAGCCTGTCAGGCTCGACCATGACCGTGAGCATCGGTCCGTTCTCAGACAGCTTCTCGGTATCGGCGGGCGTATACACCTCGACCGAGGGCAATGGCTCGACGCTGACCTACAACGGCACGTCCAAGATCTACACTTACACGCAGGCCAACGGGACGGTCATCCTTTTCGATCAGACAAAGGTCAATGAGCTGGCACCCTACGGAAACACCGGCCTGATCACCAGTCTGACCTCGCCCGACGGTGAGACGCTAACTTACGCTTACCAGAGCGTGCAATACTGCAAGACCTACAAGCCGAGCGGCTTTGGTTATCTGTGCACCCTCTATGGTTATGCGTTCCGCCTCGCGTCAGTGACAAGCAGCTACGGATACCGCCTGCAGCCCACATATTCCTATAGCTACGAATACAATCCGGACGATCCATCTTATCAACCTGACTGGTATTACTTTTCTCTCGTCACCGGGATGAACGGCCTCAATCTCGCGAGTTCCGCGAGCACCGTGCAGGTCACACAGGGGTACTCGAGCGAAACGATCGGTGGATACGTCTACTACGTCGTGACCGACGCGCTCTCGCGCCAGACGAAGTACAAGATGGGCGGCTACGCAGGCTCGGTCAGCGCAGTGAGGTTACCAGGCAGCTCGAGTGACGACATCTCGGTCACCTATACCTCGGGCAAAGTCACCGGTGTGACGATCGCCGGTGGTACAACCACGTATTCGCGCAGCGATGCCGGGAGCACGCGGACGGTCACCGTGACCGATCCGCTGTCGCAGGCGACGACCTTTCAGTTCGACATCCCCTCGCGCAGGCTGACCTCGGTCACCAACGCGCTGAGCCAGACGACCGCCTATCAGTATGACACCAGCGGCAGGCTCACGCGCGTGACGATACCCGAGGGCAATTATGTCCAATACGCCTACGACGCGCGGGGCAATGTCACCGAGCAGCGGCGCGTCGCAAAGTCGGCGGGAACGCCTGCGGATGTCGTTCTCACCGCCGGCTACGGCAGTTCGTGCTCCAACCCCAAGACCTGCAATCAGCCCAATTGGACAAGGGACGCTCTGAGCAATCAGACCGACTTCACTTACGATTCCACGCATGGTGGTGTCCTTACGGCTACTCTGCCTGCGGCGGCCGGTGGCGGGACGCGTCCGCAGGTGCGCTACAGCTACACCGGGCTGCAAGCCTACTACTATCAGGGAGGTTCGATCGTTGCGTCGGGCCAGGCGGCCTACAAGCTCACCGGGACCTCGACATGCCTTGTGAGCGCGAGCTGCACTGGCGCAGCTGAGGAATCCAAGGTCACTATCGGCTACGGGCCACAGACCGCCGGAGTCGGAAACAACCTGCGGCCAGTCAGCGTGACCCGCGCGACCGGCAACGGCAGTATCAGCCAAACGACCTCCCTGTCATACGATGCGGTGGGCAATCTTTTTTCGGTCGACGGCCCGCTGACGGGCACAACGGACACCACGGTGGCGTTCTACAACGCGGTGCGCCAGCCGACCGGAACGATCGGTCCCGATCCCGATGGGGCCGGCGGCAACCCCCACCTCGCCACGCGCGTGACCTACGACAGCGGCGGCCGGCCGTACCTGACCGAGCAGGGTCACGTGACCGCTGCGACCGCAGCCGCGCTCGCCAGCATGACCGTCGTCGGCTCGAGCCTTGTGACCTACGACACGTATGGCCGCCCGATCAAACAGGCCTCGCGGGACTCGAGCAGCGCGACCGTCTCGCTCGCCCAGACGACCTACAATGCCGCAAGCCAGGTTGACTGCGCGGCGCAGCGAATGAACCCCGCGGCGTTCGGCTCGACGCCCTCGAGCGCCTGCACGCTCGGAACCGAGGGCAGCTTCGGCCCCGACCGGATCGTCAAGTACACATATGACAGTCTCGGGCGGACGACCAAGGCGACCAGTGCCTATGGCACCAGCCTCGCCTCCGATGAGTATACGCTGACTTTCACCGCCAATGGCCAGCTCGCCGCGGCAAAGGATGCGGAGAGCAACCGCACGACCTACGAGTACGACGGGCACGACCGCAACGTGAAGGTGCGCTTTCCAGTATCAGGCAAGGGCCTCGATACCAGCTCGACCACCGACTTCGAGCAGTACACCTTCGATGCGAACGGCAACGTGCTCACGTTCCGCACGCGGCGCGCGGAGACGCTGACGCTGACCTACGACAATCTGGGCCGACTGGCGACCAAACTGGTTCCGAACCGCTCGGGCCTCGCAACGACGCACACCCGCAGCGTCTACTACGCCTACAACCTCGCCGGGAACCTGACCTCGGCCCGGTTCGACAGCACCGGCGGCGAGGGGATCACGTTCGCCCACGATGCACTCGGCCGGCGGACGGGCGAGACGCAGGCGATGGACGGTGCGAGCCGGGCGCTTGCCTACCAGTACGATGCGGCGGGCAACCTGACGCGCATCACGCATCCGGACGGGAACTACTTCGACTACACGCCCGATGTCCTTGGGCGGATGAACACGCTGACAATGAACGGCACCGGATCGCTCATCCGTCCGCGGTTCGACACGGCCGGCCGACTCAACTATCTCGACCGCTGGCGCACGACCGCGGCCGACTGGGGGGCAGGAACCACGTTCACGTATGACGCCGCCTCGCGCCTGGCGAGCCTCGTCACCGAGATCAACGGCACGACCTGGGATGCCGCAACAACCTTCGCCCACAACCCCGCAAGCCAGATCGCGAGCGCTTCGCGCGACAACGACAGCTACGCCTGGCCCGGGCATGTGAACGTCACCCGCGGCTACACCGCGAACGGGCTCAACCAGTACAGCGCGGTTGCCGGCACCAGCTTCGGCTACGACGCCAACGGCAGCCTGACCTCGGACGGTACGAACACCTTCGTCTACGATGTCGAGAACCGCCTGGTCAGCCGCAGCGGCGGCGGCACGAGCGCGACACTGCGCTACGATCCGCTCGGCCGGCTCTATGAGATCAGCGGCAGCGGTTTCGTCGATCGGCGCTTCCAATACTCGGGCAGCGATCTCGTCGCCGAATACAACACCACCGGCACACTGCTGCGGCGCTATGTCCACGGTCCCGGGGGCGGCGACGATCCGCTGGTGTGGTTCGAGGGCGCGGGCGTGGCCGACAGCGCGCGGCGCTATCTCTATGCCGACGAGCGCGGCTCGATCGTCGCGGTGACCGACAGCACCGGCAATATGCTCAACGCCAACTCCTACGACGAGTATGGTATTCCCGGGAGCGGTAACGCGGGCACGTTCCAGTACACCGGACAGGTCTGGCTTCCCGAGCTCGGCATGTATCACTACAAGGCCCGCATGTTCTCGCCCACACTTGGCCGCTTCTTGCAGACCGATCCCATCGGCTACGGCGACGGGATGAACATGTACCGCTATGTCGGCAACGATCCGGTGAATGGCGTCGATCCGAGCGGGCTCGCGAAGTGGGAATGGAGCTGCTATGGAAGTTGTGGTTCCGGTTATTGGAATACGCCCTCCGGCAGTGGAAGCTCTGCCGCAAACGCCACGGTTGAGTTAGTAGGGGAGGGTGCCGGTGGAACGGGGGCAGGCGATGGTTCAGCGACAAGCGCGTGGATCAACAATAGTCCTGGCCCACAAATAATTGTCTCGCCTGCGTCAAGCACGTGGATACCCGTGAGTCCATTCCTATCTGTTGCACGGAATTTCGCTGTGTCGGCCGATGCATCGCCGCAAAGTGTTGCTGAAGACGCGATCGACACGATCGTGGTGACTGGTCAGCGCCTTAGACGTACTGCAACCCGGATCGGGAACAGGATTGACGGGATTACAAACTATCCCTTCGTGATACTTCACGACCTTGCATTTCCAGCGGCTTGTGGTGCTGCCATGGACGGAAGTCCGTGTAGCTTGGCCGAGCAGCTAGCGATTGAAAGTGCGCGCGGTAATTCTCGGGCAAGAAGGATTATGGAAGGCCAGATCAACGACCCTCGTTACCCAGAGGACGTTTGGGGTAAATACCAATATGTTCACCACAGGCTTTTCAGTGGCAACATCACCGTACATTTTTGGAGAAACCTTCAGACAGGCTCTGAACACGGATACAAGATCGTTCCATGAAAGGCTTCGATATTAAATTCATCAAGGCGGCCGATGTGTTAGGCGTGATTGATCCGCGTACCATGGTTCAACTTGCGGAAGACGGATTGTCTGATCCAGTTGATACGGATTTGCTGGAATTATCCCTCTGCGATCCAGAGGACGATGCCTGCATATCTCGAGCGAAGCTCACGCTCTACCAAAAGGCTAGATTAGAGGAGATGGACAAAACATCGGCACTGAATACCTATGCAAAATATATATGCGATGAGATTCTAGAAAATGCGCTGGATCCGCTTGTTGGAAGCCAGATGATCGCCAAGGTTGCCATTTCGGCGGATGTAGATGGGTACGATAACCTCGATCCTTTCATCTATATATATAGTGAAGTCGGCGGCAGGCCATCAGACAAAGATTTCTTTGCTAATGCTGCGAGACGTGAAGCCGAACTTTTTCTTTCGAGGGAAAGGTGATCGCTCGGCCAAATCGTCTCAATTCCGGCTATTCGCCATCAGGCTCGCTCCATTGGGAGATCAATAATCGTCCCTTGAACGGACCGGCTCAGCCACCGGATCGCGGCTGTGCAATGTTGGAATCTGACGAGCACACCGTACGCAGTACGCCGCAGGTAGAAAGCCTCGCTCGGTCAGTAGGTTAGCCACCGTTTTCCGGATGTGCAGCAAGTGATTTGCGGGCAAGTCGTGTCTCACTTCGATGCATCGCCGGCAAATTACCGTATCGCAAGCTACTGCGATCGCTGACAAATCCATGCCTTGCCGTTGCATCACCTGGTGCTGGCGATGATTTGCACCGCCCAGGGCCACGAATACGAGCTGCTCTACGATGGCGAGGGCGAGACCGGCGAGCGGTTCGTGATGGGGTTGTCCGGTCCCGGCATCGAGGCCCAGGACGCCGCCCCCGGTGATGGCCAAATGCACCCCTATGACGCCGACCGGTCGGGGCAAAACGGGTCGCGGTCGCCCTCCGGTCGGGGCGTGGTCGGGGACCGGTCGGCCCCCGGTCGCGAGGACGAATCCGGCGCAAAGCCGCGCCCTGCGCGGGGTTGCGATGATGACCCGTCAGCGTCCTGCGAAACGAACCTTCCGAGGCTCAACGGCAGCGCTGCATCCTACCCGCATCCGGGGCGGCCGATCGCCGCGCGCCGGCAGGAGGAGAGCGCTGCGGACGCCGGCGACGAGCGCGAAGCGCTTCTCGCCGTGCTCGATCGCGAGGCCGAAGAGGACGGCGGCTCAGTCTCTCTGGCGCAGCGCCGCCCGGTGCGTTACGTTCGCCCATGAGGGGCTCACACAGGCTTGCCGACATCGCGCGCGCTGTACCGCGCGAGCCCGTCACGCGCCTGTCCCCGCGCCCCGTTCCAGCGCCGAAAACCGCCTCTGGGGCTCTCCGGCATCTCCCCCATCACCGCCTCAGCCGCTGGCGTCTGCAAGCCCCGGATGCGTCAGGGAAAAACCGCCCGAGCTACGATCGAGTGTGTCGGGTTCCTCACTTGCCGCAAAATGATGACGGATTTATACTTGTCTCTGGTCAGAGGCGAATTTTAACGCACAGGAATTTCTCCCCCGTTTTTGCCGCGGATTCAGCTTGGTGGGCACGACTTGAAGCTTCGGGGCTCTACAATCACCTTGAAACTGATATCTATCTGTTTTACGCCACCGATGTTGCTTCTGATCGCACCACTTTAAGCGCAAGGGATGCCGGGTTACCCGGAGGCAAGGGCGTTTTCTATTTTCGTTTTTCCTTGCCAAGCATTCCGAATAAGGTGCCAGGATTATTTTCCTATCCGAGATTATTTGTAGGAAGTAACGGCCTGATTTTCTTGGCGCCATATCATGGAAATCCGGGTCCCGGTGTCGATAGTGGATTTATTCAATTGGCACCCTACCCAACGGATTGACGGTAAAATGATCTTTTTATCTGATGAACCTACCAAAGGCGAACACTACGCCCAGATGCATCTAGAGCTTGGTGGAGGCTGTGAAGTTCTCAGTTTTGATCCCAGATTTTCCGAGAGGATTGATTTCGAGATCAGTCAGGGAGGCATCTCCAGATTCTCGATAATGGAAATCGTCGAGAGTGCTATAAGGAGGAAGGCAAATATTGTCTTTTCCATTAAAATAGGGAAATTTGATTCCGAAGATGCATTTATTCTCTACAGTATCGTTTCCATTAAAGCAGCCACGGAAGCGCTAACCAAAAATTACGGGTATGCTTTACTTGAATTTGATTTTGAGGTGTGTGACTCGATTTGACTGCTTCCTCAATAGATCGAGATTCCGGTGACACCGCATAATTGAAGTAGCCCCCCTCCTTTTTGGTACGGAGTCGCCATGAAGGCGCCTCAAAGTGAGAAAGTGACCGGCCTTCGACAGGCTCAGGTAAGCTTCACGAGCGCATGTCGACTTGCCTTACCAGCACTCCCCAAAGGCGAGTCCGCACCGCAACCCCCTAATCCTGCCTGAGCGAGGCCCCGGCATAGGGATCGTAGTTGGCGGGCGGCAGATCGGCGCGCGCTGGCTCGGGCGTCGTTTCGATCATCGGCGGCGGCACCGGGGGGGCAGCTTCGCTCCACAGCGCGCTGAAAGCCGCCGCAATCGTGGGCGCACCCAGGAGCACAAAGCAGCCCAGCACCACGTGCATCCCGCGCCGCACATGCAGGTGCCCTGAGAGCGTCATCAGCCCGATCGCGGCCACCGCAATCACGCACAGGCCGGTGGCAAGGCTACCCAGCAAGGTCCCGCTGATCCATGCGGCCGCATCGGCAATTGCCGAGCTTCCCTGCGGCTCGAACAGCGATTGGGCTGGTACGAGCACCACGGCGCTTAGCCCGCCACGCTCTGGATACCGGCGACGATCGAGCCCGCGCCGAACACGATGAACACACCGATGATCACGCTCGCGCCGAAGCGCCAGTTCATCCTCCCGGTGAGCATCATGAAGCCGATGGCGGCGACCGCCATCATCGCCGCCGTGGTGGCAATCGTCCCCAGCAGCGTTCCCTGGAGCCAGCCAAGCGCAGCGACGATGGGTCCCGACCCTTGCGGATCGGCCGCTTGCGCCCATGCGGTGCCAGGGCTGACCAGCAGCGTCAGGACGGCAAGTCTAGAGAGTGGACATTTGGGCAACTGAGCCTCCGGCAATGAGTGATGCTATCCGAACAGGGCTCATGGCTCGGCCACCAGCACCTGGGTAACGCGCCGTTTGCCCGCTCGGCGTTCAAGCTGGACGAACACATCGACGCTTTCGCGGACATAATGGCGCACGTCTTCGCGGCTCAGCCGCGAGCCGGCCTGCAGCACCAGGAGGGCGAGCTGCTCGATCGCGCGCTGCGGCGTATCGGCATGGATCGTGGTCATCGAGCCGGGATGGCCGGTGTTGACCGCGCGCAGGAAGGTGAAGGCTTCGACCCCGCGCAGTTCGCCGAGGATAATCCGGTCGGGCCGCATTCTGAGGGCCGCGATCAGCAGATCCTCGGCGCCGATTTCGGCCTCGCTGAGCTCGCCGCGCGCGGCAATCAGCCCGACGGCATTTGGATGGCGCAGATTGAGCTCGGCGGTATCCTCGATCAGGATCAACCGCTCATCCTGCGGCACTTCGGCCAGCAGCGAATTGAGGAAGGTGGTCTTGCCCGAGGAGGTGCCCCCCGAAACGAGCACGTTGCGCCGCGCCTTGACCGCTTCGCGCAAGGTCCGCGCCGCCTCGCGCCCGGCGAGCGCGCGATAGTGCCGCTCCGCCCCGAAAACCGCCTCGCTCGGCTCGAGCGCGCCAAAGGCATTGCCGTCCTCCCAGTCGCCCAGCGTCAGATCGGCGGCGACATGGCGCCGGATCGCGATCACATATCCGGCGCGCGTGGCGGGCGGCGCGGCGATCTGGACGCGCGAGCCATCGGGCAAGGTCGCGGCGAGCAGCGGCTGCGCGCGGCTGATCGCTTGCGAGGAATGTGCCGCGATCTGGCGCGCGAGCCGGGCGAGCAGCTTGTCGTCGAGGCCGGGCAATGGCTCGCATTCGATCCCGCCGCCGATGCTTTCGGTCCAGACTTCGCCGGGGCGGTTGATCCAGATATCGGTGACATCGCTGCGTTCAAGATAAGGCGCGAGCGGGGCGAGGAAGCTGTCGAGATAATATCCGGCCTGCACCATCCTTCAGAACTCGACGGTCGAAAAATCGAGATCGCGCGCGACGAACACCGACACGCTGGTGCCGTGCTCGACCTTGAGCGTGGGCTGGACCTCTTGCGGCTGCTGGACCTGCACGTTCTGCGCGCTGCCGGGCAAAGCGACGATCAGCCCGCCTGTGGCCTCGCGGGTGGCGATGCCCACCCCGATATCGAGCACCGATTGCAGGATCGCGCCGCCAAAGCGCTGCAGAAACTTGCTATCGACCTTGCCGCGCACGCCGGCGCGCCCGAGCGGGTCGGAGGCCGGCGAATCGAGCGCGATCGTCACTCCGTCGGGGCGGATCAGGCGGGTCCAGCGGATCATCGCGCGCTTCTGGCCGGCCTGCAAATCGGCCTCGTATTCGCCGTAGAGCCTGCTGCCGCGCTGGATCAAGATGCGGCTGCCATCAAAGCCCGAGACGTCGCGCTGCACCAGCGCGCGCACCCCGCCGGGCCTGGTCGAATCGAGCGCAGTCTCAAGCACCGCGGGGATGACCGTGCCCTTGGGGATGGTGCGCGACGGATTGGCGAAACGGTCCGCGGTAACGCGCTCGGCGCTTGACGCCGCGCCCGCCTGCCCGCCGGCGGGATTAGCCGCGCCGCCCTGCTCGAAGACCACGCGCGACTGCGGCGCGGGCGGGGTGCTCGCGGGCGGCGGCGGGACATAGGATTGCACTGGCGCTGGTGCGTAGACCGGCTGCGCGGGAAGAGCGCTGCGAACCGGGGCAGCGCTCTGCTCTTCCCGGGGTGGCGGCTCAAGCCGCTCGCCTGCGTCCTCAAGAAAACGCGCGGGAACCGCGAGCGGCGGCGGCGAGGCAATCCGCGCAGCGCTGCTGTCCATGGCCGCAAAAGTCGCAGGCACCCTGGCTCCTTCGCGCGAGGCGCTGAGCGCGTTGAACAGCATCGCGCCGCCGATCAGCAGCACCAGCATGAAAGTCCACAGTCCGAAATTGCCCGAAGCCCGCACGGCGATGACGGGGCGGATGTCGCGCGGATCGGGGCCGGTCGCTGAAGCAGGCTCGCTCATGAGCGGTCGTCCCCCTGCGGATTGCGCCTGGCGCTCGCCCTGTCCTTGTCGATGCGGAACACCAGCTCTTCGTGGACGCGATCGATCACGAAGCGCCCCTCGCGCATATAGCCGTCGACCACCTCCTCCGCGCCCGAGGGACCGATCGCAAACACCGCGGGCAGCGCCTGACCTTCGGCATAGTCGATCACCGTCTTCACCCCGTCGTCGCTGATCGCGGCCGGGCGCACCGAGGACGAGCCGCGCAGGCGGTAGGACCAGCGCCGTTCGCTCGGGGCGGCGGCGACCGGTTCGCTCAAGCCTTCGGCCGGCGGATCGAAGCGGAACCGGACCAGATAGGCGGCGAGCAGCCCGGTGCCGGTCTGGAGCGCAAAATCGTAGGCCCTGGTGCCGGTCTCGACGCGCAAGCTGGTGTCGGTGGCAACAGGCCGCGGCAGGACCGTAAAACCGTCGAGCTCGGCCGAGACCCTGACCTCCCACGAGCGCTCGTCGCCAAGCGTGACCCGGCGGATTTCTTCGCCGGGCTCGAGCATCACGGTGAGCGCGCTCTGGGGAAGCGCTGTCAGCACCACGCGCTCAAGCGCGGTCCAGCGCACCTCCTGCACGCGCGGAGTATCGGCGCCCGGCACCGGATAGACATCGGCTTGCGCCGAAGCGGGCGCGAGCAGCGCCGCGATCGCGAGCAGCCGCTTCACGGCGTGGGCCTTTGCTGCACGACAGGCGCTGCCTGCCGGTAGCCTTCGATCACGCCTTCCTCAGGGATGGTCTCGGCATCGCGGCGATAATGCGTCACCGCAAATCCGAGCGGGTTGATCAGCCGGTCGGCTTCGCTCATCTGCGCGCCGCTAAAGCCGTAGCCGATGATCGCGGCCCAATGCTGCGGCGGCGCCGCCTGCGCCCCGGGATCGATCCGGGTGGTGGTAAAGCGCACCATCGCCCGCCCGGCGCCGAGCGGCGACACGCTCTTGATCTCGGTCCTGATCTGCGCGCGCCTGGGCAAATAGGCAAGCGGGCTGTTGGGGCTGCCCGCCTGCATATCGCGCTGGTAGCGCTGCCTCGCCTCGCCCCCCGACCACAGCGAGACCTTGCGGTAATCGTCCTGCAGGTCGTCAGCCGAAAAACTCTCGCGCGCGATCACATATTGGACGAGGAACGAGCGCGTCAGCGCCGTATCGGGCGCTATCACCTGCGCATCGAGCGGCGCCAGCGCCTCGACATGGCCGGTCTGCCGGTCAACCAGCAGCGTATAGGGCTCGACCGTTTTCAAGGGGATCAGCAGGACCAGCGCCAGCGCCTCGGCGAGCGCGATGACCGAAGCGATGATCGCGACCGCCCAGGCGCGGCGGTTCGACCTTTCGAGATCGGCGGTGACGCTCCTCGCCCAGCTTGCCGCGACCGGCAAATCCATCGTGTCGTGATCGAGCGGTGCGCTCATTTGTTGCTGTCCCTTCTCGCTGCGGCGCGCGAATGCCGCGCGCCAGTGCGGCGGTAGCTGCTGCCCAGCCGCGGCGCGTCTGCGGCAAACGCTGCGCGCTCTTCGCCGCGCGCCGCGCCCGGGGAAGCTGGGAGCATCCGGTCAAACCGCGAGCCAGCGAGGCGCTCCTCGCGGCGCAAGGTGGTCTCGATCGCGTTGCTGATGCGCTCGGCGCGCAGCGGCTCGAGCGATAGCCGCGGTGCAGCAGCGATCGCACCTTGCGGCCACGCCGCGCGTGCATCGCCGGGAGCCGCGGTTCGCGCAGGCGCGGGCGGGCCGCGATAGAATGCGGCGCGCGCCAGCAACCAGATCATCGCGAACTGGACGAGCGCGAACGCGAGCGTGACCGCAAACAGCTCGGTCGGAGCCGACGGGGTGGCATAACCAAGAGCGCGCACGCGCAGCGCATCGGCAAGCCAGGGCTCGAGGATTGAGAGCTCGACCGTGAGCACCAGCGCCGCGCCGACTGACCCTGCCACGGTGAGCACCAGCCCCCTGATCCAGCCCGCGGCGAGCCCGCGCGACTGGCTGAACAATAGCAGCCCGGCGACCAGCGGGGTCAGTGCCAAGAGCAGCGCCGCCGCGATCCGCAGCAGCGCCAGCGAGCCGATCACTCCCGCCAGATAGCTCAGCCGCGCCAGGCCAAGGCTGCTCTCGTCCTGCAGCGCGGTCCCGGCAAAGTTCGCGCCGGGCCCCTCGTCATTCAGGAACTGGCCGGTATTGCGCCCCGTGCCGATCTCGGTCAGGCGGACCATGCCATTGTCCGCCGCCTGCAGGCGCTCGGCGAGGCCCGTGGCTGCGGGGTTCAGGCCATTGGCGCCGATGGCGCCGGCGATCTCGCCAGGACCCTTGAGCGTCACATCGTAGATCACCGTGCGAAACGCGGGCCAGGAAAACGCCAGCGTGAGCACAATGCCGATCTTGAGCACATCGTAAACGAGATCGCGCGCGCCCGGCTGCGGGCCGAACAGCAGCCTTAGGCCGATGAGCGCGACGAACAGCGTCAGCAGGCTCGTCATCAGCATCGCAGCGGGCGAGCCGGGCTGCCCCAGCGCCTGGTAGCCGTAGCTGCCGATCACCTGCGCCTGGCAGTCGATATGCGTCAGCACCCGCAGCAGGAACTCCTCACCGGTCAGGATCGCGGGGCAGGCCATCACGCCGCCCGTTCGATGAGGAGATGGAGCCAGTTGGCCGGATCGGGGCCGGTGCGCTCGACCAGCTCGTCGAACACGCGCACGCTGCTCTCGCGCCCTGAAAGAATGGTTAGCAGATCGCGCTCGCCCGAAAGGTCGAGCCGCGCGACCACGCTTTCGCGGCCGTGGCGGATCAGGAAGCAGTGCGAGCTGTCGGGCAGCGTTCGCACCAGCTCGAACTCGTGCTGGCTGAGCCCGAAGCCGTTGATATAGTCCTCCGCGCGCGCCTTGGGGTTGATCATGAAGATCTGCGTTGCCGCCTGCTCGATGATCGCGCTGGCGATCTTGCTTTCGAGCGCGTCCTGTGCACTCTGGGTGGCGAAGCCGACGAGGCCGTTGCGCTTGCGGATCGTCTTTTCCCAGTCCTTGATCCGGCGCGCGAACACATCGTCGTCGAGTGCCTTCCAGCCCTCGTCGATGACGATGATCGCTGGGCTCCCGTCGAGCCGCTGCTCGACCCGGTGGAAGAAATAGAACATCGCCGGGGTGCGCGCGGCCGGATCGTCGAGGATCGCGGTCATGTCGAACCCGACCGTTTGCGCGGACAGGTCGGTCATGTCGCGCTCGTTGTCGAACAGCCAGGCGCGGTTCCCCTCTCCCCACCACGGTCTGAGCCGGGCATAGAGGTCCTCGGCGCGCGGCCGGTCATGACCGCGCAGCAGCTCGACCAGATAGCGCAGCCGGCGGCGTCCGGGCGGCTGCTGGAAGCTGGTCTCGACCGCGTCGTGGATCTGCTCGAGTTCGTGGCTGCTCACTTTGCCCGCCAGAAGCGCGAGCCATTCGATCAGGAACTGCCGGTTGACCGGCGTATCGGCAAGCTGGAGCGGATTGAGGCCCGAAGGGGCATCGGGGTGCAAGCGGTCGTATTGCCCGCCCACCGCGCGGATGAAGAGCTCGGCGCCCCTGTCCTTGTCGAAGAAGATGATCCTGGGGCCGAAGCGCCGCGCCTGCGCGAGCAGAAAATTGAGCACCACCGTCTTGCCCGAGCCCGAGGGCCCGATCACCGTGAAATTGCCCAGGTCCTGCTGGTGGAAGTTGAAGAAATAGGGGCCCGCCGCAGTGGTCTCGAACAAGGTCACCGCCTCGCCCCAGTGATTGCCCTGGTGCTTGCCGACGGGGAAGTTGTGGAGGCTGGCAAGCCCTGCAAAATTGGTGGTCGAGACCAGAGCGCGCCGCCCGATATAACGAAAGTTGCCCGGAAACTGCGCCCAGAATGCCGGCTCGAGCGCGATATCCTCGCGCACCGCATTGATCCCCAGATCAGCGAGCAGCGCTATGACCTCGGCGACCTGATTGTCGAGCAGCGCGAGGTCGGCGGCGCGGATCGCGATCGTCCCATGATGTTCGCCAAACCCCGCCCTGCCCGCTGCAACCTCGTCCTTGGCACCGACGAGCTCATCGCGCAGCGACAGCGCCTCATCCTCGGCCGAGCGCATCCGCCTGAGCGCGAGGTTCATGGTTCCCAGCGCCTGGCCGCGCTCGACGAAGGCAAAGCTCTGGCTGACCGTAAGCTCGAACGGCAGGCGGTAGAGCTCGTCGAACATGCCGGGAAAGGTCGTGCCCGGATAATCCTTGATCGCGACCATCGCCACAAAATCGCGCGCCTGCGCGCCGGTCGGCGCCAGTTCGACCGTATCCTGGCCAAAGCTCACCCGCCGCGCCGGGATGAAATGGCCCAGATCGCCGTGCGGCAGCGCGACCGGGCGCATCTCGCCATTGTAGAGATAAGAGAGGAACTCGAGCGGCTCCGAGCGCCTGCCCTGCGGTGTGTCGTAAATCGACAGCACCTGCGGCTCGTAAGCGCCCAGCGATGCCATCAGCGCCTCGCGCGCGCGGCCAAGCGCGTGCTTGTCGGCCGCGATCAGTCCGGCATCGCGCTTCGCGCTGCGCGCAAACCAGCTACGCATCCGGTCGGCAAAGCCGATCCGGCCCTGCAACGGGCGGCGCACGATCGTGAGGAACAGCTCGTTGACATAGAGCTGCTTGCCCGCCAGCCGCGCTCGCCAGCGCGCATCGAGCGCGCTCGAAAAGTCGTCGGCCTCAACTTCGCCCAGCGCGGCTTCGGCGCGGCGGCGGATCACATGATGATAGACCGCAAAGCGCGAGGTCCCGAGCGTACGCAGCATGGCATCGCGTAAGGCAGCGCGGTAATTGAGCTCGTCGCTGTCGGCGGTCTCGAACAATAGTCCGCCCAGGCGGATGGTCTGCATCAGCAAGCCGTCGCGCGTCTCAATTGTGACATCGTCCAAATGCCGGGCATAGGGCAGATGCGCGCCCGCCGGCGCCTCGCGCGCGATCACCCTGGGATCGCGGGTGAGCGGGGGTTTCAGGGGCGATAGGAATTGCATCGCCACAGACTGTAATTTTTCACCCGCGGGCAATTGCGCACCCGCGTGATCCACAGGTCGAAGATGCGCGGCTCGTGCAGGCTCGCAAGCATGCCGATCCCATGCACCGCAACTGCTACCAGCAGCACCCACCAGGCGCGAAAGATCAGGAACAGCTCGACCGCGATCACCGCATTGATAATAAAAAAGGTATAGGTCACGCCTGCGAACATCTGCGGCCGCGTCAAGGCGACGAACAGGGTATCACGGCGCAGCTGTTCTGACATGACTTGAGCGCGACCCCCCGGTGATTCCCTTGATTGTGCAGTTTCAATTATTTGCCGCAAATTGCAAGGCATAAGCGGAGGGAATGAGGGTGGGGATGTGTTATTGAGGCCTGATTATCGGGGTAAGTACAAGCGGGAGAAAGCCTCGTTGTTACCATTCAGCGGAAGAGCACATCAAAACCTTGCGTCTGCGAGGCCTCGCGTAGGGTGTGCCGATAAGTCACCCACTTTCAGGTCGCGATCCGGGAACGGACCTGAACCAGATCAAAAGGCTTGCAGGCGAGTAGCCTTTCGGAGCAAATCAGTCAGAGGCTCTCTTAATAGTTTCTCCGCTGGGGTGTCTAGCGCTCCAAAAGCTGAATGAGATTATTGCAGATGCCACCAGTGCTCCAGGTAATAGCAATGCAGAACTAGCCAAAAACTCTCTTCCAAGTATATATATAAGAAACGATTGGTAGGGAAACCAGACTATTTCCATACCACTTTTCCATTCATTATTGCGGTCACGACCGAGGTATCTCAGTCCCAATTCCAAAGCTCCAAGGGTCACAAAAACATATGGGACGAAGAGCCGTTCACTTTGTACATTAATTAATAAGCCAATCAAGGCAAAAGGCACGCAGAACAATAGAATGTAGAGCACGCGTTTCATTGGCAGCGCTTGTCCTGCGACGATTGGTAAACAGCCACTCCACCTGAGGCTACCACATACGCGATCGCAAACCCTCTCGCTGCCACACCAGCTGTTCGAACGGCGCTGCGCCCGACACCAACGCGAGCAAGTTTCAGTGTCCGACCGCCCATGTTGACGGTGCCTCCGGGAGGAGCTCTACCACTCAGGCCGGCATCAATTCCCGCACCTGCCAAACCGGACGCGATGATGACGATCCCCTCGGCCGTGTTCAGCGGATCAATCAGATTTTCCAGAAAATTCTCGCCAGATGAGCCTGAATGGTCGGCAGAGCTTGTAGCACCGGCCCTGTACAGTGCGGATGCCACATTAAACCAGATCACACATTCGGCCCTTAATCACCTCACCTTGGGCATTCGCGATCTTGGCAACAAAAATACTTACATCCCTTGGCGTCTTGATCGACGCGAAGTCAAACCCTGTAAAATCGATGCCACTTACATTTAGTTCGAGCTTGGCCAAGAGCACATCGATAAGCTCATCGCGCACGACCTCAGGGTCCATTGCAAAGACTTTGTAGAGATCATCATCAGCTTCAGGTCTGAAGTCCCGAACGAAAGCCTGCTCTCGTAACATTTCCCAAAGCGCAACTGTAATATCTGGTCGCGCCTTAAGCTGGCTTGCAAATGTCTCCACAGCTACGTGCAGCCGCTCCTTTCTGAGCCTATCCTGCATTCGCGATCTAAACGGCGCTAGAAAGCGATATACGGCAAATTTATTCACCGCTGTTCACCGTGCAGATACCAATGGCAAGAGCATCTGCAGCTAGAAGCGCGTAACCAACTACTGGAATGGCTCTACCAGCAAACTTCGCCGCACTCAGGGTAGATGAAAGCTTTAGGCCATTACCAATTCCGGGAAATCCAGTGAGTGTTGGGAGCTTAACTGCCATCTTGGCATCGCCGTAAATTGCGCTTGCAGCTCGCCCAGCCCAAGAAGTGCCCGGCGTTGCACCAGCAAACTTACCTCTGGTCTCGATCACGTTAGCGCCAGCAGCAGCTAAAGCGCCTCCTGATCCGCCGAGTGCCAAATTCAAGCCATAATGGTCGAGCGCGCATTGTCCTGCTCTCTCGAGAACATTTGGCTTATCACTTTGCGGCCCTTTGCCGCCACCGCCGGGAGTTGTTCGAGTAGCCCGCTGGCTTGCCAGTCGCAGGGATTCGGATATCGCAGCCCATTCATTGATCACCGTTTGTCCGTTCGAACTTGGCGTGTAGCATGACCATCCACTTGGGCAGACTGAAAAGTTTGACGGAACAGGGACGATTGTTACGCCAGGACGATCCGCCGAGACGACAATGCTGCCATCCACCACAGTTGTTACAGCATTGCATGGTGCCCCTCCACAGCCGTTATAGCTGGCAAGTGTAGGATCTGATTGGTTCAACCCACTCGGATCCACAAAGTTCACCGGATCGGAGCCGACATAGTTGTACCAGTTGAGGCCGTCGGCATAGCCGATCGGATCGGTCTGCATGAAACGGCCAAGCGTGGGCGAATACATGCGTGCCTTGTAATTATACATGCCGATGTCCGCAATCCAGGTCTGCCCGGTATACTGGAAAGTGCCCAGATTGCCCGCCTGCGGTATGCCGTACTCATCATAACGGTTGACCCCGATCGAAGCACCTGAGGCATCGCTGAGCGCGATCACCGAGCCGCGCTCGTCCGCCTGCAACCAGCGGCGATCGGCAGTGCCCGAGCCTTCGTACCAGACGACTGGCTCGTCCACCCCGGGGCCGGGCACATAGCGCCGCAGAATGGCGCCACCGCTCGATTTCTCGGCAAGCCGCATGCCCCCCGAATAGACGAAGCGGGTGGTTTGCGTGCCCGCCAGTTGCTGCAGGCGGCCTGAGGGATCGTAGGTGAGCGTGGCGCCTGGCGCGTTCGTCAACTGATTGAGCTTGTCATAACTGTAGGTGTCGCCACCCGAAGTCGCGAGATTGCCGCGCGCATCATAGGTGATGCTGGTGCCGCCAGAGTTGGTATATTGGTTGAGGCCGTTGGCAGTGTAATTGCGGTCAAAATTGTAATGGCCGATCCAGGCATAGCTATCGTTGCTGCGTACCTGGCTGATGATTTGGCCTGCGGGATTATATGCGATCGGGGTGCCGGTGCTGCCAACTTTGCCGATGACGAGATCGGCAGAGGTCCCCGCCTGATCGATCTTGAGGCCCGACATGCGCCCGATTGCATCCCATTCATAAGTCCGGATGGTTCCGTTACCAAACGCGATCGATGCGCGCTGCCCAATGTCGTTATACGAATAGCTTGCCAGCACGCCGATACCGCTTGTCGCGCCATTTTCCCTGATCTTGGTAACGCGGCCGAGTAAGTCGTAATCATAATTGGCGTAAAATGCGTCGGGCCAGGTCAACCGAGTCAGTTGGCCCGCGGCATCGTATTGATAGCTGGCGGTGCCATAGGGCTGACTTTCGCTGGTCAGGCGGCCCAGCGCGTCCCAACCATTGGTGAGGGTCACCCCGTCTGACGGGCGCTGGATCTGGGTAAGCCTTCCGGCAAGGTCATAGGTCAGATTAACCGCCGGCTCCCCATTTGGTGTGCGCGACACCGGCCGGTTGAGGTTATCATAGGCGAGTGCGATGGTCGCGCCATCGCGCAGCCTGACCTGAGTAACATTCGAGGCCGCATCGTAAGTGAATTGCTCGTAGTCGGTGGTCGAACTGCTGTTGCTGCCCTTGGTTGCCACCGGGTAGCGCACCTTGAGATTGCGATCGTGTCCGTCATACTCATAGGTCGTGCGATTGAGTTCAGCGTCAATTACATGGGCGAGTTGGCTATTGGCCGTGTATCCGAGTTGCTCAAGCGATTCGACGCTAGTCCCGAACGAGGAGCGGACCGATGTCATGCGGTCGCTGTTGTCGTAGCCGTACTTGGTAATCCGGTCATCGCCGAAAGATCCAGCAGCTCCCAGTGTGCACGCGCTCGAGGGGGGACTGCCGAACAGTGCCGGGTTCATGCGCAGCGCAGTGCATTCAAGCCGGTTCCGGCCATCATAGGAATACTGCTGGAGCGCATAAGTAGTGCCGCCCGACTGGACATCCTGGCGGATCAGATTTCCTTTGCTGTCATAAGCGAAGTTCGTGGTCGACGTGACCACAAGGTTTGTCATGTCAGCCGGGCTGGTGCCGGTCACGGTTCCGACTTCAACTTTTGTAACTTGCGTCCCATCCCCGAAGGTGCGCCTTACCGCCGGTCGCTTCAACGGTCCCGCGCCATCGGGATCGGGATAGATAATCGCAGAGGTGTATGGTGTGTTTGGCGGACGGAATGTGGTGCGCCTGTCGAAATAGTAAGTCGTGTCATCGGTACCCGCAAGCGGCCCATCGACCTTCCACAGTTTGCCAGTCGGCCGGTAAGTGTACTGAAACTGGCTTGAAGCCGACACATCGCCTGCGGAAATCGTCATGCTTGTCATCAGCAGGTTGGGATTGTTGTATGCGTAGGTGATGACTGTTTCATTGGCAGAGCCGGCACAGGTTGCCGCTGTCGCGCAGGATTTGACCTGAGTGATCTTGTAGGTGGGCGTACTGACATTGACCAAGACGCCTGATGTATTCCTCACTTGCGCGTAAAGCGCAGCATAGGTGTAATCGATTTGCGCGCGCGGCGCGCCAGTCGATGCGGCCGGCAATTGGACGCGCGTCACACCGCCATGCGTGGCATCATAGATAAAATCGCTGCGGTTGCCCCGTTCATCAATGATGTAGTTGGGCTTGTTACATGTGAGTTCGTTCGTGCATGTCGCAGCGTAGCTGGCCGTCGAGACGATATCCGCTAGGCCCGACCCAGCCTTCGCCACGCGGCGAATTTCGGTCACATTACCGCGGCTGTCATAGGTCCAGTTGGCGTAGTTGCCTTCAGGATAGGTCTCGCGTGTTTTCCGTCCGGCAGAGTCATAAAGAAAGGTAGTCACGCCGCCTTGCGGGTCAGTGTATGACGTAAGCTTGGAAGTGATTGTATCAACGACAAATATCTCGGTTGCACCGGTTCCGCTGGTCACAGTGGTCGTCTGACTCGAGCCCGATGTCGAGGAAGCGTACGTGAAGTTTTCGCCTTGCTCGGTGACCGTCTGTACATTGCTCGAGCCATCGTATGACACGGTCAAATCGACAATTGTCGTTTCGGGGCGATCGAGCGAAGTGGCCAATCCTCCCGTGCTTGTAATTGTGGTCTGGTCACCAAAATCATCTGTGACCGTCCCACCCGATTTGTTAAGCGAGACCTCGTCCTGCGTCAGTGTGCCGCAGGTATCTGCAAGTGGGTTGCAATAATCCTCCGACAAATTGATCAGGCTCACCTTGGTGAGAACGCCAGACTGAACATCCGGGTCGCTGTACTCGGCCTTCATCATGGCCCCGGTGCTGGAGACCACTGACTGCACGCGCCAGTAGATGCGATAGAAGCCCGACCCCTTGCCCGATACGAAAACGGCTTTGGACTTGTAATTGAATTGATGGTTGCGTCCGTCTGGAAACACGATGCTGCTGATGTATGATTTGATGAGGAGAACGGAATTCTGCTCGCCAGTACCGGCTGCTGCGAAAAAAATTACCTTTGTCCCGTCCGGCAGTGTCAGTTGGTAGTTTTCGCTTCCCGCTGCGCCAAGCGAAACGAGTTTGTACTCAGCGCCGTTCTCCGATGTAAACTGCCCAGATCCAATGCTTATGAACTTCAGACTATTCCCGTTGATGACGACAATACGGTCAGCACCGCTGATCACGATATATGCGCTCAATTGGTTGCGCAGTGTATTGGAGAGCTGGCCGTCGTTGAACTCGAAATCGAGCGCGGAAATCGTGGCTGAATTCACGCCAATCTGACGCGTACGCACATCAACGCCCCGTGCGTCCAGGATGGGCCGCGTTGGGGTCAGCACACCGCCGGAAACTTGCGCATTTGCTTCTGCGGCGAATGCCAGAAGACCGATGAGACTCCCTGAAAGCATCGCCCCCACATAGATTCGGCGGACGGCTCTTGAGCTCGCGAAATCGATGACATTATCGGTCATTGTACCTCGATACTGCGCACTTGCGCGCTTCGTTCAAAAAGTTGAATTTGCTTGATCGCAGACAACTTACTGCGAAGAACCGGTCGTCTTCACATTGGTGCGGTTGTCGGCCTTGTCGTGACTGTAGGTCGTCTGCACCCCGTTGTTCACCGTTCCGGACCGCACGACTTTCACAAGCCTGCCCTTCGCGTCGTAAGTATAGGTGATTGTTTCGGAGCAGAGTGCCGGCGACGGGATTGCAACAACTGCCATCATTGCCGTCAAACCCGTGCCAACCAGCAGTTTGCGAACATGCATCATGTAGAAGCCCCCCGTGAAAACAGGAGGTGGCTCGCATGAAGGCGCGCTCGAATTCAAGGGGTTATTTGCATTCGCAATTGCAACTGAGCATCAGGTTTGGCGGAATTCCGCCAGTTTCGCTGGCCTGCCCTACAGAGAATCTTAAGGGGGTCAACGCTCCGGATATGCGCTTAATTAAGTGAAATACGAAGGCGCGACCGGCATTATTGCGCTCCACCCGTACAGCGATTCGCGAACAAGAGTGATTCGCGAAATACTCGGCACAGCATTCCCGAGCGGTTCGGGACTGAGATTTGCTATTTGCGATTGTTGTTCACACAGATCGCCAATCTAACCGTCAGGCCTCGCTTTCAAACGCGCGCTTGCCCTTGCGCTTCCACAGCACCAGCGCATTTTCCCGATCTTCGCCACGCAGCTTGGCCGCAATCGTGAGGAACGCGCCATAGAGCGTGGCGCGATCATCGTCGGCGAGTTCGACCAGCCCGGCTTTCATCACCAGACCGCCGAGTTCGATCAGTTGCCGCGTGCGCTCGCGTCGCTTCACTTGCCATTCTCGCATGTCGGTGCGTGCCTTTTGTGCCTCAAGCCGATGCCGCGCCGCCGTCAAGCTGGAAAGTGCCGTTCGGCTGGCCTTGAGTTCCATCGCCACGCTTGCGTGCCGTGCTCCGAAAGAACGCGGTCCCGCGCTTCGCCCATGCCTCCCTCTTTCCGGCATCAGCGGTTTCAGCAATGACCAGCAATGCGCCCGCCAGTGTTTCCGCGTCGGTCGCATCGGCTCCAGTGGCGATCACCAGTTCGCCGAGCTGCTGCACGCGGCGTTCTTTAAGCTGCCTTGCCCTGTCGGCGAGCGCCTTCAGTTCGGTGTCGATATTTCGTGGTTTGCGCATCGATAATCTCCATCGGTGGTTGATGCGCCGATGATAGCGTGCGGCATTGCCCAGTGCAGCATTGTCGCTGGAACGCTCTGGAATGAGGCAATCCCGAGCGGGATTTTAATCTGTGAGGGCGCGCTTATACGTCGTGCCGACGTGCTCGCTGTAGTGCAAATGGATTGCCGCCATGGCGATCTATCACCTCTCGGTCAAAGTCATCAGCCGCTCGAGCGGGCGCAGCGCCGTCGCAGCTTCGGCCTATCGCGCTGCCGAACGGCTGCACGACGATCGCCTCGACCGCGATCACGACTTCACAAACAAATCGGGCGTCGTCCATTCCGAAGTCATGCTGCCCGAACATGCGCCCGACGAATGGCGTGACCGCGAACGCTTGTGGAACGATGTCGAAGCCATCGAGAAGCGCAAGGACGCGCAGCTGGCGCGCGAGGTCGAGTTCGCGATTCCGCGCGAGCTCAATCAGCAACAGGGGATCGAGCTGGCGCGCGAGTTCGTCAGCCAGGAGTTCGTCGATATCGGCATGGTCGCCGACCTCAATGTCCATTGGGACGCTGGTGCCGACGGCATGGCCAAGCCGCATGCGCATGTCATGCTGACGATGCGCGAGATCGGGAGCGAAGTGACCGCCAGCGACCACGGCGAACCCGGCTTTGGCGCCAAGGTCCGCGACTGGAACCAGACCGCGCTGGTCGAGCGCTGGCGGACAAGCTGGGCCGATCATGTCAACACCCGCCTCGCCGAGCTCGACATCGATGCGCGTATCGATCACCGCAGCCTCGAAGCGCAGGGGATTGCGCTCGAGCCGCAGCACAAGATCGGCCCCGCCGCATCGCGCATGGAGGGTCAGGGCCATGCCAGCGAGCGGCTCGAACAGCATCACGCGATCGCGCGCAGCAATGGCGAGAAGATCCTCGCCGATCCGGCCATCGCGCTTGGCGCAATCACGCACGGCCAGGCGACGTTTACCGGCCGCGACCTTGCCCGGTTCGTGCACCGCCACAGCGAAGGCAAGGACCAGTTCGATAGGGTCATGGCGGCGGTGCGCGCATCGCCCGAACTGGTGAGACTGGGCCGGGACGGGCGCGGCGAGCCGCGCTTCACCTCGCGCGAGATGCTCAGGACCGAAGCGCGGCTCGAACAGGCCAGCGTGAGCCTCGATGCGCGGCGCAGCCACGTGGTCGCCGCCCGCATGCAGGAACGCGCGCTCGCGCGCGCGCAGGCCCGCGGGCTCGATCTGTCGGGCGAGCAGCGTAGCGCCTTCGACCATGTGACCGGCTCGCGCGCGCTGGCCAGCGTCGTCGGCTATGCCGGGTCGGGCAAGAGCGCGATGCTCGGCGTGGCGCGCGAGGCCTGGGAGGCGGCGGGTTACGAGGTGCGCGGGCTGGCGCTCTCAGGGATTGCCGCCGAAGGCCTCGAGCACGGCTCGGGCATTCATTCGCGCACCATTGCCAGCCTTGAACACCAGTGGAGCCAGGGCCGCGAACATCTCACTTCGCGCGATGTGCTGGTGATCGACGAGGCGGGCATGGTCGGCACGCGCCAGATCGAGCGCGTGCTCTCGCATGCCGCCGAAGCGGGCGCCAAGGTCGTGCTGGTTGGCGACCCGCAGCAATTGCAGGCGATCGAGGCGGGCGCGGCGTTCCGCGCGATTGCCGAGCGTCATGGCGCGATCGAGATTACCGCGGTCCGCCGCCAGCACGAAGACTGGCAGCGCGACGCGACGCGCCAGCTCGCCACCGGGCGCACCGCCGAGGCGCTTGATGCTTATGATGAGGCCGGACACGTCCATCCCGCCGCCACCAGAGAAGCAGCGCGCGGCGAACTGATCGAGCGCTGGGACCGCGAGCGCCAGGTAGCCCCAAGCGATACCCGCATTATCCTCACCCACACCAACGACGAGGTGCGCGCGCTCAACGAGGCGGCGCGTGGGCGCATGCGGATGGGGAGCGAGCCTGCGCCGGGCGCATCGCCCGAACGGCAACAGCTACTGGGCGAAGACGTGCGCGTCATGACCGAGCGCGGCGAGCGGAACTTTGCCAGCGGCGACCGGATCATGTTCCTCAAGAACGAGCGCAGCCTCGGGGTCAAGAACGGCACGCTCGGCATTGTCGAACATGTGACCCCGCAACACATTGCGGTGCACACCGACGACGGCCGCAGCCTCGCCTTCGACACCAGGGACTATGCCCATATCGACCACGGTTACGCCGCCACGGTGCACAAGGCGCAGGGGATGACGGTGGAGCGGGTCCATGTGCTGGCAACCCCGGGGATGGACAGCCACTCGGCCTATGTTGCGCTCTCGCGCCATAGGACCAGCGTCGATCTGCACTATGGCAACGACGACTTCGCCGATCAGACGCGCCTCACTCACGCGCTTAGCCGTGAACGCGGCAAGGACATGGCCAGCGACCATGCCCCCGCACACGGGCGCGCCATGCCGGTGCCAGAACACACCGATCACGGCCACGACGCGCGAGACAGCGAGGCGAGCCTGCGCCGCGCGCGCAGCGCCGCGCTGATTCGTCATGCCCGCGCGGTCGATGCGATCTTTACCGGGCAGAACATGGGGATCGAAGCAAGCGCCAGCCAGACCGCCGAACTCCAGCAGGCGCGGCGCAGCTTCGAGGAACTGCGCCCGTTCGGATCGCGCGATGCCGAGGCCGCCTATCGCAAGGACCCCGCGCTGGCGCGCGAGGCGGGCCAGGGCCAGATCACCCGCGCGGTCGCCGCGCTCTATGTCGAGACCGACCTGCACTCCGAGCGCTCCATGCGTGCCGACAGGTTCGTCGCCCGCTGGAACGGTCTCGCCGACCTCGCCGAGCGCCAGTATCGAAGCGGCAGCATGTCCGATCATCGCGGCACCCGCAGCGCCATGGCCGCGATGGCCAAAAGCCTCGAGCGCGATCCGCAGCTCGAATCGCTCCTCGCAGGCCGCAAGGCCCAGCTCGGCATCACGCTTGAAACCGGACGCTCGCTCGCTCGTGATCTCGCGCTCAGCCACGGGCTTGATCTCGGACGCGGACGAGGACTGGGGATTTGAGGGGGAAAGTTGAAAGTGCGAGAAGTGGGGCAAACTGTCTGTCGAAAGCAAGGTGAAGCCTGGCGCCTGTTGGGGCCTGTCTTGCCTGACTGGCCAGCGCCGCCGCTCCTCCCGGTTTGCAGAGTAAGTCCGGTTGATTTCCAGACATCCGCCAAAATCAGTCAAAAGCATCGAGCTGTTCGCCAAATCCACGTCGGATTGCAACGCAATCCGAGCAAAGGCGTAGCGAGGGAATACCCGGCATCGCCTCCGCCGCGTTGACCAGCCGGTAGTCGCTCGCCGGATCGCCGCATGACGAACAGACCTCTGCTGACTCGGAGTGCCGGATCGCCAAGCGGGCGATAGCGCCCAGCCGTGGTTCGACACGATCAACGATCGAAAACCATAGGGGCGTATGCGGCACAACCCGTTCCATATAGCGAGCGACGTCATCCGGATAATGACTTAGCAGCCACGACCGCGCAGTCTCAATTCTCAGTTCGTGCTCGTGCACCAAGGTTTCATAGTGCGCGATGAGTATGCGGAGCGTATCGCGCGCGCTCTTCCTCTGCATAGCTTGATATTGCGTCAGGTTGACTGCAAACCGGACACCGCCCGAATAGGCCTCGCGGATCGTCTCTATGCAGTATGCCTGTAAGTCAGCCACCATCGCCGGGTCCGAGACGCTTTTCATCAGCGGCAGGTCATAGCGGTAGGGGTGCGCCAGTCGTTCATGCCTCCAGACGTCGAGATAACCGGAACCCCGCAGGGCATGCGCGATGGTTGCATCCCATTCGGGGTGATCAAGGATCAGCCGGACAAGGTCTGTAAAGTTCTCGACTACCGGATCGAGCCGTCTCCCCGCTGCCAGAACAGCGTTATGCGATTCGCGCATCAGGTCGAGCGGGCTGGGATATGCCGCGATAGCTTCGATCTCTTCGGCTGATACAGGCTGGGTGACATCGGCAAGCTCCACCAAAAGCGGACTGTTGCGCAGATCTTCAGGAGTGCAATAATCCTGATCGGGAACCATTTGGATGCCGACAGCCGCATAGGCCTGCGCGACCAGGCGCGAGCAAAATTGTCTGCTTCCGCGCGGCTTTCGACCGCCAAGCACAGATCGAGCGGCTTCTGCCTTTGAGTATCTCGTGCCGATTTCAGAACGCGCAAAGTCGATGATACGCGCCATCTCGACTGGTGCCAACGGATCGCGCAATCTGAACGCAAAGACCGCCTCGTCTTCGCGAAAGAACTCGCGCTGAAGGTTCCACGCCTGGACCCCTTCTTCGGTTGAGTCGATGATCGACCCGTGTTGCACGCAGATCATTGCATGCGAAACGACGCCCTTGCTCGCCACGCGCACCACATTACCCTCCTTCGTCCGGTTAGCGGTCAGGATGATGTCGCCCGGTCGCAATCTATCGATGTCAATCCGTCGCATCCGAACCCCGTTGCACGATAAACTTGCGGGAATATCCGCCTGGAATTCCGCCCATGAAGGGCTCCCTTGTCAAAGTTACCTGCCCGAACGGAATGTCGGCTGCGAAGTCATCAAGCGACACGACGAGGCTTTTGAGCCGTTCAACCGCGTCGAGGCTGACCGCTTGCTCAAGGAGGTGAAGCGCATGAACGATGAACATGTCCTCAGCTTCGCCCGATTGCTCCGGATCGTAGATGTTGATCTTGATTTTGAGCACGGACGCCGCGTGCTCGCTGCCTTCGATGTAATAGGCGACGTTATTTCGCCAGATGGCACCGTTTCCGAACTCGCGCATAGGGCTGGATGCAAACCATTCGTCGTCGTAGCTGCGATGGTAGTGACCGGTTTCAACGCCAAGGTCGGCCATGAACTGCATGGCGAGGTAAGGCGACCATCCATCTTTAGGGTGCACCGTTGGCGGTGACTTCTCGCGCAGCGTCAAGGCGAGGAGCGCGTCTAGTGAGTGTTTGAGCTCGGCCTTGTTCGCCGGTCGCGAATTTTGCAGCGCTTTGCGCCACCGGTCCAGCAGCACGATGTTGCCGCGAATGCGTGTGATCGCCAGCCAGCGCGCATATGGAACCAGTCGCTTGTCGATCCCGAATATGCCGATTGTCGCGAACATGCTGTTGTTGGCGACATAGGTCCGCCACCCATAGAGAAACGGCAGGAAGCCAAGCGACAGCAGCACGGGAATGACAAACTCCGAAGCGGTCGCCCACGTTGCAGCCTTCTGCCATTGCTCAATGGTCCTGAGCAGGCTGAACCCCAGATAGGAGAAGCCGATTGCGCTGATCGTGCAGCCAAGCAGGCGTGACACCTGTGCGTGTTCTGGTCGGTGTTTTGCGACTTCTCCCATCATGGCGATCGTCGCGACGACCGGCAGCGCGATCAGTTCGACGATCAACGGAAAGGTGTGAAGCCCAGTGATGAAGACCAGCACAGCCGTGACCGAGACAACATCGCGAGTGACCTTCGCCAGGCTTGCTGGCCGGTTTTTGGCTGTCGCTACTTCGAACATCGTAACGAAGCCGAAGGTCGCCAGCCAGAGGATGGTGGTCTTGAGGTTTGCCGCCGACCACAGGCCCGAACGATGAAGCACCCAAATTTCTGCCGCCGCGTAGAGCACTGCTACCGCCAAGGGAATCAGCAGCACCGGTTTGACGAAGGCTCTCAATACTCCGATGGCGCTGGACCGTGTCGATTGGGCGACAAAGACGTAAATGGCGAAAATGACCAACCAAATTGCTGCAGCGGCTTCGCGCGAATTCACCGAGCCCAAGAAAGCCTGAATCGCGCCGATCAGGCTATCGCCGCTCACTGTCAGACCGCAAACCGGGCAGCAAAGGCATGAACATCGCTAGCATCCCACGCAGGTTCATCTGCGTCAGCGATCGCCCGCTCCCGCGCGCGCTTCGCCATCCATTGGCGATAGCTGGGTTCGGGATGGTCCTGCTCCAGCTCCTTGATTGCTGCATATGTGTCGGAACCGGGCTGCGAAGATAGCAGGTTGAACAGGTTGTTGCGCGCATCCTGAGCATCGTCGCGGGCGGTCGGCGAATAGACCCCGCCGTTGGCGCGGTTGATGTCGTCGCTCGCCCTGATGAAGCGATGCATCAGGACATACAAGCTCTTGAGATGCGCCGGCGTCTTGAAGGCGCCGGTCCGATTGCCGGTCCCGTGCCGGTCGCCTAGCAGCGAAACCACGAAGAACTGCGCAAAGCTCGATCCGTCTTCCCGCCCAAGCCTTTCCAACTCTGCCTCAAGCGCTGGAATAGCTTCATCAGGCGCGTTGTCGACCCACAGCGCATACCAGCGCGGGAGCTGCTCCGCACCAACCCCGCCCGCAAGCTTTGCTTTGGCTAGTTCGCCTAATTCGGCTGGTGCCACCCCTGAACTCGACAGGATGTTGAGGCAGTAGCGCAGATTGTCCGCGTTGTGCATGTCGTTCGCAACTAGCCATTCGAGGATTAACGGCGCGACCTCGGCATGAAGCCATGGTGTGTGATAAAGGATATCGTGCAGGATATGGTGGGTTGGCTGATCGGACTTGCTGTGATCCAGATCCCAGATCAGCTCTTTCGCCACTGCGTCCATTCCCGCCTGGGGGTGCGCGCGATAGAGCGGCTCGAACCAGCGCGGAAACCCGTTCAACTCCCAAGTGACATAGCGCAACACATGCCTCGCCTCTGCATCGCTGAGCGATGCGAAGAAGTTTTCATTTTCTGCAAATTCGATAGCAATGCCCGCCATCGCGAAGATCAGCGCGTATGGCGTGGAACCAGTCGCAGCCCCCTCTGAGCGCAGGCCTGGCATGTACGGACGCCAAAAGCCCACGGCAGTGTCACGATAGGCGCGCGCAACATCTTCGCCCAACTCAGGGATCAACTGCTGCCAAGCCGAACCCCAATCGCGATCGTGCGCGATGCCGTCCTCCCGGATGCTGTGAAGGAGGTGCAACTGATCGTAACTGAATTCCCCTGGCCCCAGCCCTTCGGGCGATCGAACGCGGTCCGGATCAGCTTTGAGCATGCGCACCCAATCCGCCCGGTCGCGCTCTTCTTTGTCTTCTCGGGCCTTCCTTTCCCGTTTCCATTTACGATTTTCCGCCTCCATCTTCCGCACTGCTGGCGAAGGGCGCGGATCGATCCGCTGTGCGAGCGCCGCTACCAGTTCTGCCTGCCCAAATGCTGCGGCATGCATTTTCTCAAGCCAATCGGCCGGGCGATCCGCAGCGACGAAAAGAACAAGACAACGCGACAACGCCACCAGCCGGTCGTCGAGCGATTCTTTGTCGCGCACCCAGCCTAGACAGCGATCGAAGTCGTCGGCCTCGAAGCGCCAGAACGGTCCCATGAACGAGATTTGCCAATCGTCGACCATCCGCTCTCCTTTGGCGGCTAGGTGCGCGCGGCGCTCGGCAACGCTGGTCCAGTAGAGGCGATCATTCAACTCCTGCCAGCGCGGGACGTTTACGCCAAGGGCATTCTTGAAGTCGGTCGCGCCATCGCTACGCCAGAAGCGAACGGCCGGCACTTTGCGGAGGATCGCAAGCGCCTCGGGATGCAAGGCCGCCGCCGCACGACCGCTCACCAGGCGATCGACCGCGTGCAGCGCCGGACCCATCAACCAGCTGAACGGCTCGGAGACATGGCATTCGCCACGCTCGATATGGGGTTCGCGGTCGAGAAATGCGTTGAGGCCTTCGACCAGGCAGGCAACCGGTTGTTCAGGCGCGGCATCGGCCATGATCGGCAGCCGCTCTATCAGGCGGTGGATCGCCTCTGATAGCCCCGTCGCTTCAAAGCGCTCATAGGGCGTGAGCCGGTCGATCGAGGCAAGAAGCAGCTCGACGCTTCGCATCGTCGGTGCGGCCCATTCCACCAGCTCACCCAACAAGCGCCGGTCGAGCGGTGGATCTAGCGCGACAACGGCTGACCACAGTGCGTCCTTCTGCGCCTCTTCGCCCAAAGTCATGACCGCGCGGATCGAAGCTATGCGGGCATAGCGGCCACGGTTCGGATCGAGCGCGATCTGCTCCAACGCGGGCAGGCACGTGCGCATCTCACCCTGCCAGGCAAGGCGCCCGATGAAGAAGACGACATCGTCATCGCCGCCGAAGCGTTCGAGCAATGCAAGTGCGTCTTCGGCGAGGTCGGGTGCGGCAATGCGCTCGATCGCGGTGTTGTCCATAATCCCTCTCACTTCGCATCCGCTGCGATCTGGGCGACGATGCCGGCAAGCATTTCCCGCCGCACTGCCAGCGGCAGTTGCGATGGGTCGCCGCCTTCGCTGGCGATGTCGGGTTCAAGCGCGAGCGCCCGGTCGCGCACACCCTCATCGAGTAGCAAAAGCCAACACAAGGTCGGCCGCAACCGCGGAACGATGACCTCTTCGCCATACTGATTGCGGAAGAATAGGCCTTCGACCTCGGGCCTCGCGCCGGGACGAACAAGCAGCCGCTGAGCCCATTCAGCGGTAAGCAATTCGCGGATTTCGCGGTGACGAAAGCGAACGCTTGCATAGACGATATCGTCGAATATGCCGGTCCGTAGCAATGCGACAAGTTCAGGTTCGGACCAGTCGGGCAGCACTGCGGCAGGATCGACCCGATCCACCTTGTTAGCATCGTCGGGTAGCGATACTATGCTCCGCCCAGTTAGAGTGACGGCGGCGGCCAGTGCCTGCGCGCCGCAGCGCGCGCGATCAGCCGAAATTTTTTGTGGGGCTACCATCCCCGACAGTGGTGCGAGCTGGAGTTCGATCAGACGCTGCAGAACCTTCAGGCGGCTGCCCAAAGCGCCATCGGCCTGCCAAACAAGGATGAGTGCTTTCAAGTCGAATGGCCGCTCGGCAAGGGTTGTCAGACCGCCGCGCTCGACGGCGGCCATGAATGCGTTCGCATCGACACCGTAATGCGCGGCGAACAGCCTGATCTGATCCGGCTTGAGGCCGCCGAGGCGATAGATTTTGAGGACAGGATCGCTCTCGGTCTCGTCTGAATTCTTTTTCTTTTTTTCATCCGCTTCGGCTGGCGCACCATGCGGCAGATATTGCTCGACCAGAGTACGATCGGTCAGAGCCTGCCAGGCGTCTTCGCGGCTCGTGATGATGATCCGTGCGCGCTCGCGGGCAGTCTGGATGCGCGCGCCGAACAGCCGGATGGCATCTTCAAGCGCGCGCGGAGTCCCGAGCTGCGCTTCGTCAACCGAATCGAGGAAGAAATAGGCTTCGCCATCGCCTGCCAGCCACTCGGCGAAATCGGCGGCGGTGCCGACCTCGAACCCGTTCTCGAATGCTGCATCGATGGCCTCGATCCGGATGAAGAAGGCATTGGCGCCGTCTGCGCGAAGTTTAGCGGCGCGATCTTTTGCCTCGAATGTTTTGCCAGCACCAGCGTCGGCCAGAACCAGAACACGGTATTGCTCTTCGAGCGCGCGCCACCCCTGCACTGTGCCGCCCGGTTCTGGATGGAGAAACTCCCACTCGCCGAAATGCGGCTTAGCCGGAACGAAGCGGCGGATCAGGGGGACGATAATATCCTTCATGGCCGCGTCCCTGCATTGGCCGGATAGAGGTTGGGAAACCAGCGCTCCGCGACATCGGCCGGGAAGGCGAGCCGCAGCGCGGCCTTGTGTGTCGGGGCGATCAGCATTCCGCGCTCGACCAATGCCGCCGTGACGTTGCGCGCGCCGCGTTCTCCGTAACCGGTAAGCATCGGGATTTTCGAGCGCTCGACCTCGCCTGCCAGCACCGCTTCGCGCAACACCGCATAGCTGCCACGCTGCAGCTGCTTCGACCGTACTTCCTCTTCGACATGAATCTCGATACGGCGCAGCAGCATGTCTGGTTCGAGCAGGCCGCTCATGAATCGGATCTGGTCGATCGAGCGCTCTAGGAAGAAGCGGCAAAAAGCGATCAAGCCACGCTGGGTCAGGTTGCCGCGACCGTCGCGGTCGCCCTCGCGCGCCCCATCGGCCTGTGCGAGCAGCTTCTTGTAAAGCTCTTCTTCGCGCGCAAGGCCGCGCGCCACCGACCACAAGCTTGTGCCGATTCCCAGCCGCTTGAACAGCGCATGTGACATCAGCCGAGCTACCCGGCCGTTTCCGTCGAGAAAGGGGTGAATCCAGAGGAAGCGATGATGCACTGCGCCGACTGCCTGGATTTGCCGGAAGCTGCTGAGTGGAGGCGAGGTGTAGGCCCGGTCGAACCGCGCCATGAATTGGGGCAGGTCGGAATGATCGGGCGGCAGATGTCTGCCGACCTCGACATCGCGGGTGCGCCACTCTCCGGGAACCACGGGCAGCTTCTCACCGGTTTGCGGATGCACGACCCAGAGCATCTCGGGCGGCAGGCGCGAGCAGAATTCCTCGTGCAGCCATGCGGCATAGGCGGCCGATGCCGGCCATACATCGGGATCGCGACCGATATCGATCAGCTGCTGCACATGGATATGCGCAACCGCTTCCTGCTGCAATTCGCGGCGCTTGGGTTCAGCCGAAAAGTCGTTGGCGAGCGCGCGATCAATATCGCGCGGATGCGTGTCATGGCCTTCGATCAGGTTCGAATAATAGCAGTTCATCGACCGGACGAGATCGCCCATGGAATCGCGCAGGATCGGGTGCACCCGGCCCGCAAGCTGGTTTGCCTCGGCAATTAGCACCACGACCTCGTCTTCGAGATCCTTGACCGCCTCCTCGGGCACCATAGGCTCCATGGTCATTGTGCTCATGCACACTTTATGCCGGATTTCATGCCGGTTGTAAATGTTGAAAGTAAGGAATTTATATCGCTATATGAAAGCAATATGTGCCGCTTAATATGCCGGATATTAGAACGTATGTTGTGAATGTCCGCTTTCCCTAATCAGCCTCCAAAATCTGGCGTTCCGGAGTGTCGAACATCTCAATCATTGAGCACCGTTTTGCGCTTCGACCGCATTCAGACTTCAGAGATCGCCTACCCAGCCTTGCTTGCCAGCTCTTCAAGCTCGGCTATCCGCTCCGAGCAGATCTTATGCACGATCTGGCCGAGTTCCTCGACGCGCTCGCCGAGCCAGCTCAGCTCCTCCTCGCTGATGCGGTAGTGCTTTGAGTAGCGCGCCTTGACATAGGCTTCCTTCAATTTCTCGAACATCGCCCGCTGTTTGCGGTTGTCCATCGGCCAGACATAGGTGAGGCGCCGGTCGAGCCGCTCGGCCTGGGTGCGCAGGAAGCCGAGATTGTGGACGTGAGGAGTGTAGAAGGTCACGACCAAAAGGGCGGAGTGGTAGAGGAACTCAGCGGTCTGATGTAGATCGAATGCTGCTGGCTTGAGAAAACCCTTCTTCAGGCCAAGTCTTGAGAGTTCAAAGCGCTGCATCGCGGTCGGAAACCACTCCTCGAAATACTCCTTGGCCATGGCCAGCGCCTGTTCGGGAGTCTTGGGCTTGGGCTGGTGGAAGGGCGTGTCGTCGCTCTGGTAGAGCGCGATGCCGTCCTTGGCCACGTCCATGAAGAAGTAGCGGCCATGGGCAAGTCCGTCGTTCACCTCCTGCAAGGTGTGGACGATGAAATTGACCGGGGTTCTGATCGCTCCGGCAATGCTGTATTCGCGCATCAGGCGCTCATCGAGCTTCGACCAGTACTTGACCCGGTCGGTGAGCCGCTTGTCGTTGACCACGATCAGCAGGTCATAGTCGGACTTGTAGCCCTTGGCGGTATGCGGCTCATCGACCCAGCCGCCGCGCGCATACGAACCGTACAGCACGATCTTGAGGATGCGCCCGGCCTTCTTCCATTCGTGCTTGGCCAGCGCGAAGGCATCGCCGAACTCTTCAAAGATGATCTCGACCACCCTCTCGAGCTCGCGCTGCTTGTTGGCAGGAAGATGGTCAAGCTCGGTGCGCATGCTCGATGTCTAGCAGCTAAGATGCTGAAAAGCCCATAGCAGAAAATGAGGATGGGCAAGGCGTACACAGCCAAGTCCGACAATGACAATGCCCAACATCCCTTCTCTGCCAGCTACGCCGTTCCCGGTTGTTGTGCGCCAGCCTGCGCGCCGCATGATCCGCGCCTTGCGCATTCGGCACATGCTCCGTCACAACTGGGCCGGGCCATTCCGACCCGGCGCAATATGTGGAGCCAAAGCCATGACCATCCCCGACCGCATCATCCGGCTGCGAACCGTTCTGGAGAGCACCGGTCTGTCGCGCTCGACCGTCTATCGCAAGATCGCCGAAGGCACATTCCCTCCGCAGATCAAGCTCGGAGTCCATGGAGCAGGCTGGCGCGAGTCCGAGATCAATCGCTGGATCGCCGATCCGGTCAGCTATCGCCTGGATGGGGCCGAACATCGCCCGAAGACCAGGGCTCAAGCCGCTTTTTTGCCCGCTTTGGCTTTGCTCTGGACATGCCTGCTAACAAGAGCGACCTTGTCACTGGGCTTCTTCGCGCAATAGACCGCCCATGCTTCCATCAGTTTGCGCCGCTTGTCGAACAGATCGCCGCGCCGATAAGCGGCCTCGGCCTTGTTGCCGATGGTATGCGCCAGCGCCATCTCGCAGACTTCGTGGGGAAAGCTGGTGGTCTCCGATGCCCAGTCACGGAAGGTCGAACGGAAGCCATGGACGGTGATGTCGGCTTTCATCCGGCGCAGCAGCATCGCCATCGCCATCGAGGACAATGGCCTCCTCGGCCTGGGGCCGGGAAAGACGAAGCCTTCGGTGCCGAGTGTCTGCATGGCCTCGACGATTTCCATTGCGCGCGATGACAGGGGAATGCGGTGCTCACGCCCCGCCTTCATCCGCGCAGCAGGGATCGTCCAGAATTTCTTCTCAAGATCGATCTCATTCCACTGAGCGCCCAGCACCTCGCCCGAACGCGCGGCGGTCAGGATGGTGAACTCCAGCGCCAGCGCCGCCACTGCGCTGCGTCCACGCAGGTCCGCCATGAAGCCGGGCAGCGCGTCATAGAGCATTGCCGCATGATGGCCGCGCGACAGCCGCTGACGCTTGGGCAGGAGCTGGTCGAGATGCCCGCGCCAGCGCGCCGGGTTCTCGCCAGAACGGTGGCCTTTGGCCTTGGCGGCATCGAGGACATTCTCGATCCGGCCGCGCAGCCGCTCGGCGGTCTCGGGCGTGCGCTTCCACAGGGCTTGCAGCACGTCGAGCACATCCTGTGTCGCAACCTCGTTCACCGGCTTGCCGCGTATCGGTTTGGCATAGGTGGTCAGGGTCATCTTCCACTGCGCCGCATGTTTGGCATTGCGCCACGACGGTGACATCGCCTCCACATAAGCATCGGCGCATTCGCCGAAGGTCGGGATATGGTCATCCCTGGCGCGCTCGGCCTTGGGATTGCCGCCTGCCGCCAGCATCGCCCGAAGCTTTCCCGCTTCGGTCCGCGCATGGGCAAGCGACAGGTCGCGCCCGCCGCCAAGGCCCAGCTCGGTGCGCTTGCCACCGCGCGCATACATGAAAATCCAGCGCCGCCGTCCATGCTGGTCGATGAACAGATAGAGCCCGCCGCCATCGGAATGGCGTCCGGGCGTCTTCAGCTTCGCCGCCTGCGCTGCGCTCAGCTTGTTAAGGGCTCGTCCCGCCATAATCAAACTCCCGGTCCCACTTTCGGTCCCACTTCATAAGCGGGATAGGGTGACATGTCCAGAAATGAAGCGGAACGACTATTCCTCACAAATCTCTAAAATTACGTGGTATATCAAAGCACTGCGACACCATATGAAATTCCATGAAACCCATAGTTCGGCGGACACCCTCTCCGCCATTATTCAGTTAAATTATTGAAATGCAAAGATGAAAAGTGATAAGGAGTCTGTGAAATCGCACTCTCCCCAATCTGTGCTACAAACTCTTGCCAATGCGCATGATAGCAGTTCGCAAGATTGATGTGATATGATTGGCCAATGTCCGCGATTCCTGATCCGATATCCAATGTTGCACCACTGTCAGGCTGGAACCGATCCTCAGTGAAGTGAACACGCGGCGAGGGGCGTGCTTCACCACTTCACAGTCGTCGAGCAGGCGGTCTCTGAGTGCTAGCTTGAACTTCACGCAGCATGTCCCGAACGGGCGGCAACCCGCCTTGCAGGACTCAAACGTGACGGGCAGAAGTTGTCGGCCCAGGTCGGTAACCTGCGCAAGACTGTCGAGGCGCGCTAGAAGCCTGCCGGGAGAGCT
Source organism: Erythrobacter sp. (assembly GCA_013822125.1). Taxonomy (GTDB): domain Bacteria; phylum Pseudomonadota; class Alphaproteobacteria; order Sphingomonadales; family Sphingomonadaceae; genus Erythrobacter. The sequence continues at coordinate 37,520 of PNJY01000002.1, forward strand.
TCGACCCCCAGCTCCAAGCCTCGCGGTTCGGCACTTCTTTGCTTCAAAGTTGGTGCGACACGTTGCAATATGCTGCGGCTGGCGCGTCCGTTTCGCACCCGAACTCGGCATTTCGAACGGGCATTAGAAACCGCAAAAGCGGACATTCTGTTGACGCGACCGCTATCACCGGGATGTCGGGCGATCCGGATCGTCCGATTGTGGGCACGAGTATGCAAAATCACACTCTACATCTCGCTCAACATCGCGAGTGCCGCGGGCTGATGAAACGCTTCGCACCAAGACATTGGGTATTCAAAGTTCGTCCGGCTGCAAACCTCTAGCCCTAGGAAGTGGTAAGCCGGTTGCTCGCGAATAGTTGTCCTAATATGAGCCATCCATGGTGCAACCGGATTGCGTCAGGGCAGCCTCAATCGGAAGGTTGCCTAGGAGAAGCCGGTCAACCGCTGGCTCGCCCGCTTTCCCGCTCGCCCGCCTCAGGACCCGTACAAAATCCAGCGACCGAACCGGTCGACCGACCGGTCCTGCCTTTGCGGCAAGCTCGTGTAGCGCGCTCACAATGGGCCCATCGCCCAGCCGCGACCGCAAGCAAGCAAAAGCCAATGTTGCACGCGAGTACATGTCCTCGGTATCCTCGGCATCTATCAGCGGCGTTGAGATCTCGGTCGGGACAAGCCGCGCGTGTGCGAAGCGGTCTGCTTCCCAGGCGACCAGCGCCTGCATCGCCTTGGCGCCATAGCGCCGCTCGACCATCACCAGTTCGGCATATTTCGCGAGCGATTCGACCAGGAAGGCTCGTTCTTCCGGAATGCCATAGCCGATGAGATGACCGAACCACTGGTGCGCGGTTTCATGAACCGCGCGGCGATAGGCTTGGTCGAACCCGGCATCGGGGGCGGGATCGGCCCGGAACCCGCCGCGGTGCGAGATCAGCATTGCCTGCGGCACGGCAAATCCGGTGGAACCAATCCCAGGGGCAGCGATCAGGCGCAAGGTCTTGCCGGGATATGGCGCCACTTCGCGGTCAAGCCAGACCAGGGTATCGCGCATGCCCAAAAGGTTGGGATCGTCTGCCGCGATCGGGCCGGGCGCATGGATTTCGGCTTTCAACGCTCCTGCTTGCCACCGGCGCGGCGCCCAGGACACTGCAAAGAACATCGGCGCATTGCGGATCGCGCGATCGGTGCGGAAGTGGAAGTGGCTGCGACCGCTTTCGCTCCAGCTGCGGACGAACTCGCCGGGAGCCACGCCATGGCGCCCGCGCGGCACCGTGATGACGGTTTCAAACCGCGCCTGATGTGCTGCAAGGCCCGATTCGCTTGTACCCAGTCGCGAGGGTGGTACGATTTTCATGGGTGGCAAGCCGAATCGCGCTCGGCGTGCTGGATCGCGCAAGACAAACTCGCGCTGAAAGCCAATTACGGGCAGGACCTGGAACGCGGGAATCGACGCAAATTGCGGTCGAAGGATCAACAGGCTTTCGGAGTTGGCCAGCACCGAGCGCGTAATGCGGGCGGTGAAGCGCAGGTTTCGCGTGTCGCCCGGCTGCATCGGCTGGACGAGGCGGAACCCGGTCTGGCCAGCACTTTCGTCTCGAAATTCCGAAATTGCCCCGGCGATCGCGACCTTGCCCGTCACGTCGATCAGGTTGCGTCCAACCAGAATCCGCTCGATCGGTTGGTTGGTTCGATTGACCAGTTGCAACGCCACGCGCAAGTCCGCGCTGTGGCCATCATCGCCGAAATCGACGAAGGATTGCACTTCGGCAATGTGCGGTTGGGGCCGGCTCTGCCAGTGGCTATACCGTCGTTCATAATCGGCTCGACGCCTGGCATTTTCATCTGCGCTGATCAGGGCAGAGTCGCCCATAAGGGTGCGGTGGATGGCGAAACCCTGCCATACGCCGCCAGCCAGCAACACCACGGCGGCAAGTGCGGCCGGGTGAAGCAGCGCCTTGCGCATCGACGCTTGCCGGTAGGGTACGCCGCGGTGATGGACCCGAACCGCAATGACCAGCCCAGCGGTGCAGATCGCCGCCCAGAACAGTGCAAATGGCAGCAGCACAGCCCAGTTTGCGCCAAGGCCCAGTACATGATCGGGCATGGCCAGGGGCATGGCCAACGGCTTCCACAACGGATGGATCAGACCCATCGAGGGAGCAAGACTGCTGTGGCCCAGCACCACGAGCGCAAAACCGATCAGGTTGCCCGCCATGCGCGAACGGACCGCGCCATGCACGGCAACGAACGCAGTGGCACCGAGCAGCAGGCCGGGCAGGGCTTGGGCGCCCTGCTCGAGATACTCGCGTGGCTCGGCAGGCGATTGCGCTATGAACTGGGCGACGAGCACAACCAGCATGGTGAAAGAAAGCAGGACCAGCGCAACCAGCCACAGGCAGACGAGTTGTGCGGCGAGGAACCGCCACGAGGGATAGGGCGCGGCGGCCGTCAGGTCCGCCATTCCGGTGGCACTGCCCATCCGGCCGGTGCGATCGGCCGCGTAGAGCAGCAGAAGTGCGCCCATCGGCGGAACGAGGTCCCACATCACGCGGTTCAGTGCGTCGCGGCTGTCGGGGACCATGACGGCGAGCGGTTCGGCATAGTCCATGCCGGTGAGCACCTCCGGGAAGACCAGGAACGCCCAGCCAGCCAGCGCCAGCAGGAAGAACTTGTCGAGCACGGTCCAGCGCAGCAACAGCGCAAGTTGGCCGGGCGCACTCAAAAGAGCTGCCAGATGAGGCAACCTGCGGCCTGGTCGGCTAGAAGCATTCTCGCGTGCCGGAACGAGTGCCGGGATCTCGGAAATGCGGCGGACGAGCAGATAGCACATCCCCAACCAAGCAATACGGCCAAGTCCGATCACAATCTCTCGCGAATGGGCCGGCGCCGCCGGGCTGACAATCGCGGTGATGGCATAGGGGTCGGCCAACATCATTGCTGCACGCAGCGGCTCCCAGGCCACGAAGCTGCCGGCAATCAGCGGTGTGCCGGTTAGCGTCCCCAGCCCGACATAGGTCAGCCAGCCGAAGGCGGCGGCCAGATAGACCATGCTCGCCTTGCCCGTCGCGCAGCTCACACGGGCAAGAACGCAGGCCCAGATTACACAGGCGGGCAGATGGACCAGCGCCAGCAGGCTCGCCGCCTGTAACGCCATCGCGCCAAGCTGGCCGGGATGATCTATCGCCAGCATACCGACAATCGCCGCCTGTTGCCCGGCGCAGATGCCGGTCAGCAGGGCGGCGCAGCTGCCCAGCCGCACGGCCAGCCAGGCGCGCGGTGTTTGTGGGTAGGCGGCGAAAAGGTCGCTCATCCCATGTTCCACTTCGCGCAGGTAGAACACCGGCGCGAGCGCGCCGGCCACGAAAGGCAGCACGAAGGCGGGGATGAACAGGTTAAGCCGTACCAGCGCTTCGAACAGTTCGCGTTCGTTGCGGGGCGCTTCCTGGCCTGCGGCGAGCGCGACGAGCACGATCGTCCCAAACGCGACGATCCAGACCAACGGATGCCATCGCGCGATCAGCCATTCGCCGTGCCAGTCGATGCGGGTCAACATGGCCGGTTGCCCTGAAGCTCGAGGAAGTATCGGTCTTCAAGGCTGGGGGCCGCGGGCACGAACGGCTCACCGGGGTGGCTGTCTGCGAAATAGCGGTGCACCGGGGTGCCGCTCCTAAAGGCAGTACTGAGGCGCATGGCTGGCGATTTCGGCGAAGCGGCAGTCGGGGATTCCCAAATCCGCCCGACGAGTTCCTGCACCAGCGTTGCAGTCGCTCCCCGGGCTACCACCTTGCCGCCCTGCATGATCGCAACTTCGCGGCAGAGTTGCTCGACATCATCGACGATGTGGGTCGAAAGCAACACGGCCCGCTCGCCACTGAGTTGGCTAAGCAGATTGTAGAGCCGCATCCGCTCTTCCGGGTCGAGCCCGGCCGTCGGTTCGTCGAGGATCAGCAAGGCCGGATCGCCCAGCAGAGCCTGCGCGATCCCGAAGCGCTGGCGCATTCCCCCAGAAAAGGTCGTCACCGCTCGTCCGGCATGGGCAGCAAGGTTGGTGAGGTCGAGCAGATTTTCGATCCGGCGCACGGTGGCAGCATCATCAGGCAAGCCTTTGAGCACCGCCATGTGGCGCAGCATGGTTTTACAACTGGCGTGCGGATAGGCGCCGAACGATTGCGGCAGGTAACCGAGGCGGCGGCGGAGCGCCACCGGATCGGCAAGCACATCGACCCCGTCGAACATGATCGTGCCGCAGTCCAGTAACTGAATCGCCGCCAGCGTACGCATCAGCGTACTCTTGCCTGCGCCGTTTGGGCCGAGCAGTCCGAACATGCCGACCGGGATCGACAGATCGATCCCGTCCAGCGCCGTGACCCCGCCACGATAGGTTTTGCCAAGATTGCGAACTTCCAGCATGGTGCCTCCGGTCTTGTCGTTCGCGGCTGGCGCTGGTGCGGCGTGGACGCAATCGACCAATGGCCAGGGCCGGATTTGCCGTGACGAACTGCCGCAAGCGGGTATTTGCCGACATTCGTCACGGCAATCGAGTCGTTCGTCATCTATGGGTGCCAATCGGCCGCCATAGCGGCCAGCACCAAGCGGCAGTGAGGATGTGGGAGCTTGTGAAGCGGGTAGGGGAACTTTTGCAAAGCCGCTTTCTGCTTCAGGCCATGCCGGTCCTGGTGGCGATGCTCGTCATTGTGCTGCCGGACCACAGCACTGGCGCCGATCCCGATTGGGGTCGACTGATCTGGCGTACCGGCAATGTCGGCGCCCTGCTGTTGCCCGCGCTTGCCGCCCATCTGGCGGCTTGCAGCTTGCGGCCCTGGCCCGCCGCACTGGTCTGGTTTGCCGGCTTCGTTGCCTACCCCACTGTATTCGCCTTTATGGCTGGCAGCGTCACATTGCCGGTATGGCAATGGGTCCTTGTAGCAGGGTTCAGCCTGGCCTTCCTGCTGCTTCACCCCGGAGCGCGCGGGCGGCACGACTTGCCGAATGTCAACGTGCCGCCGATTCTGCGCCTGCCTATCACGCTCGACGGCACGATTGCCGCACTGCTCGGCGTGTGGGTGCTGAGCGCCACATCGCTTCTCGCCTCGACCCAGGACGCAGTGCGCAACCAGCCGCTGCGAGTGTGGGTGGATTGGCAGCGAATCGCGGCTGAGCCGGGCGAGACGCTGTGGTACCTCGCTCAGTTTACCGTGCTCGCGGTAGTATTCTTCGGATGGTACTGGGTTTGCCGCTATGTATTGGTGCGCCGGGTGCTGCGCCAGAAGGGCATCGTTCCCTTAGCGTTTGCGGTGGTGGCATTTGTGGCTGTGGGCACGCCCGTGGCGATGGGCATCGCCTTGCAGATGCCGCTGAATATCCCGGAGTGGACTCTGCTTCCTTCCGAGAACCATAACCCCTTCGATCCCGACAATTACCGCTTTGCCATGTGGATTTCTGCGATCCTGCTGCCGATTATCCTGACGGTCGAGAGATTGTTGGCCGAGCAGTCCGAGGCTGGCACCCGGCACGAACGGGTTCGGGCCGAACTGCACTTGCTGCAACAACAGATCAATCCGCACTTCCTGTTCAATACCTTGAACACGCTCTACGCACTGTGCCTGAAGGACCGGGCCGAAAGCGCCGCGGCCGTCATCAAGCTTTCGGACCTGCTGCGATATGTGGTTTATCGCGGCCAGAGCAGCCTTGTCAGCCTTGATGACGAAGTCGATTACCTCAGGAACTACCTCGATCTGCAGCAGCTGCGTTTCGGCCATCGCTGCGCACTGCACGCGAAATGGCCCGAAGCCGGGACCGGGCTTGGGTTGCCACCGCTGCTTCTGATCATGCTGCTCGAAAATGCGTTCAAACACGGGGTGGAGCCGGTTGACGGAGCCTGCGAAGTGCAGGTCATGGCGGCGATTGAAGGTCGGCGACTCCACTTCGAATGCATGAACCCGCTACCCTCAGGACAACTGTCCGGCACGCCCGGCATGGGTCTAGCAAATCTGCGTCGACGGCTGGAATTGCTCTTCGGCCAGAATTTTCACCTTTCGACCGAACAGGCAGACGGGTTTTGGCGGGCACGCCTCGAATTGGACCTTGAACCGTGCTGAGAGTGCTGATCGTCGATGACGAGCCCCTTGCGCACGATGTGCTGGCCCACCATTGCCGCGCCGAACCCGACATTGCGATCGTCGCCCACTGCCTGAACGCAGCCGAGGCGCTGGCCCAGCTCGAGACCAGTGCTGTCGACCTCATGTTTCTCGATATCCGGATGCCGCTGTTCGGCGGGCTGGATCTGCTGCGCGGCCTGCGTGCACCGCCTCTTACGATCATCGTCAGCGCCCATCACGAGCACGCGCTCGACGGGTTCGAGCTCGACGTGGTCGACTATCTGGTAAAGCCCGTGAGCGCAAAGCGATTCCAGGCAGCCTTGGGCAAGGTCCGCCGCCGCATGGCCGAGCGGCCGGTGGTCGGACAGGAGAGCCCGGACGACCTGGTCCTCAAGGTCGACCGGGCGTTGCGGCGGTTCCGGCTTGATGAGATTTCCTGCTTCGAAGCGCAGGGCAATTTCGTGAATGCCGTCGGCGACTGGGGCGCCGCTCTGGCGACGGTGACGCTGAAGAACTTGAGCGAGCTTCTCCCTGCCGATCGCTTTGTCCGAATCCATCGCAGTTACATCATCAACCGCGACAGGATTGTTGAGCAACACCATGACAAGGTGCGGCTCAGCGATGGTCGCGTAATCCCGATTGGTCGATCCTATCGCGATGTGCGGCTACTCAAATAGCCACGGTCAGCGCGTCACTACGAGACAATGCATGGCAGGCTTCAACGATCTGCGGGCATGCGAAGTGGTATTTGCCGATTTTTGAACCGACGGCCTTTTTCAGAAAACGGCGCAGCTTATGCGTATGTCCGCCTCGTTGGCGAGTCTGGACCCCACGAACCAGCCGATCGAATGGCAGCTCTAACTCATGCCGCATCCAAAGCTGGCCAGTCGGCTATGGTCCTATTGCGGGCATAGATTGCATCCATTGACGTGACGTTTGGACAGCGCTGGGTAACGGGCGACCTTGCTACAAAGTCTGCTACAGATTCTGGAATTAGGATCGTTCATAATATTGAAAATAGGCAGTAAATTTGAAGCGGTGTAAAATCCCACCCCCTCCGCCAGTTTCTTCATTTGTCGAAATAGCCGGGCAGTGCCCCGGGATCGCTCCGGTTAGCCCAGCCCCGCCAGTGCGAGCACGCCTTCAATTCCCGTGCTACTGATCAGCGGCGACGGACCGAGGGTTTCGGGTGTCACGCCCAGCCTGTTGATCCATGCCGTTCGATAGCCGAACCAGGTCGCACCCACCGCATCCCACCCGCCGAAGGCCGCAAAGCCGATCTCTTCGCACGGAAGCCCATAGGCTTCGATGGCCATATTGTAGGCAGCAGGCGCAGGCTTGAACCGCTGGACGCGATCAGTGCTGAGCGGCGGGTCGAAAAAGCGCGCGATACCGGCGTGTCGCATATTGGCGAGCAGCATGGGTTCGCTCAGGTTCGAAAGGAACGCCAGCCTGACGCCGGCGCTTTTCAGCCGATCGAGCGCCGGTACAACGTCGCTCCACACCTCAAGACGCTGGTAGGCATCCAGCAAGTCGCGACGCACCTCCCCGGAAAGCGTCAGCCCAAGGCTTTGGGCCGCGTATCGCAACGATACGTCGGCAAGCGTGGGAAAATCCTGATAATGCCCAGCCGCCGTTGCTAGCCAGCTGTAACCGAACAACTTGTTGCTCCATACAGCAGCAAGGGCCGCGCCCTTTTCGGGAAAGTGATGGACCGCAAGCGCGGTCACCGGACGGGGATCGAAGATCACAAAGCCATCGAAAGCGATGACCTTGATGCGGGGGGCGGTGGCCGCCCTCACTGGTATGGGAAGCGCGGCTGCGCCCATCGCCAGGGTCAATCCATGCACGAACGTTCGTCGTGAAAGAGCGCTGGCGGCGGCTGAAACGAGTTTGGAATCGATCATCGCAGAAAACTCTCACCTTCGATTGCGGCTCGACCCCCTAGAGGCGCGCCGTGGATCAGGAATTCGTCAACACCGCAGCCCGGATTGAGGCCGGGTGCGGCGTGGCGTTCTCAACGGGGCGCCATCCCGGCCCCCCCGTCCGGGTGCAACATCACGCGCCGATTCCTACATTCGAATCCGCTCGATTGGCGATTCCTATGATTTTCGGGATCGACGGGAAAGCGACTCCTATCGAAACCCTGCCGGCAGGGTTTCGACGGGTCATCGACAAACTGATGGCGCAATCAAAAGGTCACGAGGAGGCCGCCTCGACGAAGAGCTGGTGGAAAGTCACTAGATCCGCCCCCTCAATGTCCGACACGGCCCAATATTCCAGATCGCCCGCGACCCAATGCGTCAGGCTATAGCTGCGGTGGCGGAGCGTCGTCGGCACGGACGATAGCCTGCCGGTGGAGGGACGGATGAACAGGTTGATCGTGTGGAGCCGCCGCCGATAGACCAGCGCCGCAACCGGTCTATCGTCGATATAATCGAGCCGGCCGCCGACCAAGGGGAAGCCCTGCGGTGCGAGATCTACTACCGGTGGCGAGAAATCGAGCCGGCCGTTGAACCAGGGTTTGACGACATGGCGGTCGGACGTGAGCACATCGGTCAAATGGCTCGCCTGCAGCGACCGGATATGACCGGCGATCAGTTGATCGGTCAAATCGGGCTCGCTGAATTGTGGCGCGCCGAGCTGGGGCGCGCTGACCATCAGCGCCAGGCTGGCGGCGAGCGCTCCGACGGCGCCGCCGCCGAACCACGGCAAATAGCGCCGTGTCGCAGGCGGTTTCGGCGGGACCCGGCGCTCCTCGGACACCGCCACCTGCGCCTCGATCCGCCAGCGTAGCGCTGCGGGCGCGGCGTCGTCGAGCATCGCCGACGCCATCGCCTCGCGCACGTCCGACAAGAATGCGATGTAAGCGCCACAGGTGGGGCAGGTACGGATATGTGCCTCGACTTCGGATGCGTTGAGACTGTCGAGTTCGCCATCGAACAGCGCGTTGAGCGCCGGTTCGCGTTCGGTGCAACTGGTCATCTGTTACCCTCCTTTCCGTCGCGCGACAGAAACAGCGTCGCCAGCATGACGCGCGCGCGCGCCAGTCTCGACATCACGGTGCCGATCGGTACGTCGGTGATTGCGGCGATCTCTCGGTACGACAGCGAATCGAGTTCGCGCAGGATAATGGCTTCGCGAAAGGGCTCGGGCATCCCCGCGATTGCATCGCGAACCGACAGCATGTCGTGTTGGCGTTGCAGCTGGGTTTCTGGCGTATCCCCATCGACCAGCGTCGCCGCCAGGTCGGCCAGGTCGCCGCCACTCCCGCCCCGATGGGCTTTGCTCCAGTCGATGAAACAGTTGCGGACGATGGCGAATAACCATGCCTTTTCATTGCCGTGGCACGATGCATGGGCCTTCAGCGCCCGTAAAAACGCCTCCTGCACGATATCTTCGGCCATCGGCTGATTGCGCGTCAGATAGCGCGCGTAGCGATAGGCATCGTCGAGGTGCGGCAGCAGCTGGCGGCCGAAATGCCGCCGATCGGACGCCGCCGCAGCCGCCAAATCGCCGCCGCGCGTATCGCGTACGACACGCGGACGCGCATTCCAGCGATTTCGATGATCGTTCACCATGTCGGACCGGCCCAGGGAGTCATGGCATTGTGCGTCAGTGCTGCTGCGCCAGATAGGCGATGATGTCGGCCCGCTGCTTGGGGTTGGCAACCGAAAAATACATTTTTGCCCCCGGCACCATCCTTTGCGGATTGGTCAGCCAACGGTCGAGGTTGGCCTGCGTCCACACGATCCCCGATTTCCGGATCGCCGCCGAATAAGCATAGCCCGCCACGGCGCCCGCCTTGCGTCCGACGACCCCGCGATGCTTGGGGCCGATGTCATTCTCGTCGAGCGAATGGCAGCCCGAGCAGGTTTGGTACAGCGTTCGGCCAGTGACCGGATTGCCCGCCGGTGGCTTCGCGGCCGGCGTTGCCGCTGCGGCATGGCGCGACGTGGCGCCCCACACGCCGACCAGCGCGGCGGCGACCATGATGAAGGACGTGGTGGTGTTCATTGGGGAAAGATTTTTCATGACATCACTCCGCCAGCGTCCGGTCGATGATCGCGAGCGGCGACGCGGATTGGCGAACCAGCATGTTCGAAATACCGATCGCCGACCGTAGCTCGGCGGGGGGAACGACCAAGGGTCCGGGACCGGGGCCGACGCCGGGGGCTGGCTGCGGATAGGCGGTCGACCGCGCCGTATGGAAAACCATCCGACCTTCGGTTTTCTGCTGGATCTGATGGACATGTCCGTTGAGCGCGGTCACCGACGCGAAGCGTTTGAGCAGCGCCAGCGCCTGGGCCCCGTCGGAAGTCCCCCATCCCCAGTCAGGAAACAGCGGCCAGAGCGGAAAATGCGACAGCAAAACGATGGGGGTCGATGCCGACAGCGATGCGACATCGTCCTTCAGCCACGCCAGCTGGTCAGCGCCCAGCGACCCCATGCCTCGGTCGGCGAGGTGAACGACGTTGACGAGCGCGATGAAATGCGCACCATTGGCATCGAAACTATACCAGCCGTCCCCTTTGGCGCCCTTGCCGAAACGGTCCAGAAATGCCCGCGGGTCGGTGCCGTCGACGATGTCGTGCTCGCCGGGAACGAAATGGATCGGCAGGTTGAGCTCGCTCAGCAATTGTTCGGCAGTGTCGAACTGCTCGGGCGTTGCAAGATGGGTAATGTCGCCCGTGTGGACGATGAAATCCGGCTGCACGACCAGCTGGCGCACCTTGTCGATCGTTTCCTTCAGCGTACCGACGACATCGGGATTAGCTTCCTTCTTGAAGCCGATATGGGTGTCGCTGATCTGCAGAAAGCTGAAAGGCTTGACCGGGAGCGCCTCGGTGGCTGCGCGTCCCGGCGTTGCCGCGAGCGCTTGGTCGAGAGTCAGCGAAGCATCGATGCCGCCGGCGAGCGCGAACAAAGTGCCCGTCCCCGCCCAGCCCATGCATTCCAGCATGCCGCGCCGGTCGATCGCCTTGTCCAAATGATGATGTGTCATGTCCGTCCTTCCCTTGTGGGTTCGAAGGATAAGACCGAAACGGCGCGCGATTTATTCCCGCGCCTGCCTTTTTTCTTTGGCAACGCTGTCTTGTCGATGAGGCACCTGCACTTGCAATTGCGACCCGATGAGCTGGGACGCTGCCTTGAAAGCCGTCCGTTTTGCAAAAGAGCCGGACCGGACAATCAAGGCAACGTCCTCCATCGGATTCGGGAGTTAGCGCCCAGCGAAGCTGGCCTTGATCTCCTTGCCAATCGCAAGGGCATTCTCATCGAGGACGAAGTGGCCGGCATCGAGCCAGACGAGGCGTGCGCCGGGCAGATCGCGCTTATAGGCTTCGGCGCCGGGCGCGATGAAGATCGGATCGTTCTTGCCCCACAGGATCAACGTCTTTGGCTGGTACTTGCGGAACAGTGCGTGCCACTTGTCATAGGACGCGACGTTCGATCGATAGTCTTCGAACAGATCGAGTTGGATCGCGTCGTTTCCGGGCCTGTCTAGCAGCGACTGGTCGATCGCCCAGTTATCGGGGTTGATCGCTTCGGGATTTTTGGCGCCGTAACTATATTGGAACTTCGTGCTTTCGAGCGAAATCAGCCCGCGCGCCGTCGCTTCGGACGCCGCATCGCGATGCTGTCCGATCGGAAGCAACGCCTGCTTGACCGGTTCACCAACGCCGTCGAGATAGGCGTTCGCATTCTGAATGACGAAACCTTTCACTTGGTCGGGACGCTGGGCAAAGATGCGAAATCCGACGGGGCCGCCGTAGTCCTGCATATAGAGCACATAGGATTTCAACCCGAGATGGTCGATCAGGCCCGCGACATGCGCGGTCAGATTGTCGAAGCTATAGTCGAAATCCGTTGCCGGCGGGGCGTCCGACTGGCCGAAGCCGACATAGTCGGGGGCGATCACGTGGAATTTGTCGGCGAGTTCGGGAATCAGATCGCGGTACATCTGGCTGCTGCTCGGGAAGCCGTGGAGCAGCAAAATCACCGGCGCTTTGGGGTCGCCCGCTTCGCGATAAAAGATCTTGCGGCCGTTAACGGAGGCATAGTGATAGGTTGTTGCATGGGCATTTTGGGGCATTGTCGCGGCCTTTTCCGGTTGACCGGCTGACGCGACGAAGGGGATGCAGGCAAGCGATGCGGCGATCGCCAAAGTGAGTGGTCGCAGCGCGGGCCGAAGTGAGTAAGAGGGCATGGAAATTCCTTGTAACTAATGAAACGGAGTTTTATAGGTGTCACAGTCTTTGACACGAGTCAACAACCAATTTACAGGTTACGCAGGCACTTGAAGAGGAGCAGCAAATGGCGGTGGCGGCAGGCGAGCCAAACGCTGGGAATCACGGTGATTCTAGCGAGGGAATGCCGTTTCTCGGCGGCAGCTTGTGGATCGATTTTCTCAATACCCGACCGGTTTCCAAGGGGGTGCAGCTGGACTTTCTCGCTAATGAGCAGGCGTTAGAGAGTTGGACAGTAGCTGCGGGGCTTTCGCATGGAAAGCCGACGCTGGCCGGTGAACTCGATACCCTGCATATGTTGCGTGAACGGCTGGTCATGGCGTTTGAACAAATGTCGCGCGGCGCATGCCTGTCGGGTGATGTGCTGGAAGTCGTGAACGCCCTGCTGGAGCGATTCTCGATCCGGATGCGGGTTTCGAACCTGAACGGGACGCCTGTCGTCGAAAGCGAAGAGATCATCGACGGGCCTGTGCTGGCGGTCCGGATCGCAGCGGATTTTGCGCGGTTCGCCCAGCAGTACGAAGCCGCGCGCCTCAAGCATTGCGAGAGTCCCGACTGCACCATGGTATTCTACGATCGCGGAAAGAGCGTCAGGAGACGATGGTGCTCGGCCACCGTTTGCGGGAACCGACACAAGGTCGCCAGCTACCGCGTGCGAAAAACGAGACAGCAAATACCGTGACAGCGCACTCAATTGTCATCATGTGTGCTCCTCGCGCGCTCGTCCAAGGCTAGGTGCGGCTGGGCCGCAGGCGAGGCATCTCCGCGTCTCCGCACCCCGATTGGAAACCCCTCTCCCACTTCCCGTCCGCAAGGGGAGAGTGCCCATTCGCCAAGCTCGGGACCTGGCCTGTGTCTCTGTGAAAGAAGGAATTCCTGCCTGCCGCGCGGGCTAGTCGGCCCCGCCCGGTTTTCCTACCCGGCGGCGGCGCGCTATCAGTGCGCCATGAAACCGCCATCCCTGCCCCGCCCCGGCCCCTCGCTGCACCGTCATGCGGGCGCGTCGTTGTGCGGGCGGAAATTCTTTCTCATAACCGTGTTCCAGGTGTTCCAGGTTGCGCTGCGCGCAACGAACCGGGCGGTCCTCACCCTGCCCCGCGCCGCCTGCCTTCGCCGGGCTACCAGTGGATGCTTGGTCGTCGTCTCCACCAACAACATCGCCGTCTCCATCTTTCCGAAAACCCAGACGGCGGTGCATCACCGGGGAATGAAGGGGCAAATTTGCATGCCTCGACAGAATCGCGTCTCAAATCTTGCGCCAATCGCTGGCAGAGAATCAGACTTCGGAATCAAATGCGACTGCGGTGCTCAAGAATCTCCAGAAAGACATCCACCGTTTTGAAATGGCCGGACCAGTCTGGTGCACTAAAAGCCGCAAGGCGCTGCATCTGCGCAGCACGAAGCGGACTGTTCGGCGCTGCATAGGCCATGATGCTTTTGGCCCAACCCTCCACATCGTCGGGCGGTAGCAGGTCGGGCACGCCTTGGCCGATCTCGCGAAACACGTCGAGATCACTGGCGATCACCGGTACGCCGGCAGCCAACGCCTCGACCAGCGGTAAGCCGTAGCCTTCGGTAAAACTGGGGAAGAGCAGGGCGCGCGCTCCGGCGAGGTGGCGGGCGATGTCCTCGTCGTCCAGCGCGCCGGCTTCCACCACGCGGCTGCCGAAGCCGCCATGCGTCAGTCGCGCCAGGACATCTTCACAGGCCCAGCCGCGCTGGCCGATGATTACCAACTTCGGCGCGGCCTCGCCATGCTGCGCCACCAGCCCTTCCCACACGTCCAAAAGCAGCATGTGGTTCTTACGACCCTCGATCGTGCCAAGGATCACGAATTCATCAGTGGGCACCGGCCGCAGGACCGCAGGCATAGCTAAATGCGGCGTGCCCGGCCACACCGGCAAGGATGACGGCACCGCCAGGCCGATGCTCGCGGCATAAGCGTTCAGCCGGTCCAGCGTGTCTTGGCTATTGCCGATCACGCCATGGGCAATGCGCAGCAGCGTCTGCATCCTAACTTCATGCCGCGCCATCTCGCCCTCACGGCAGAACTGCGGGTGAGTGATCGGAATGATGTCGTGCACCATCAGCACTGGCTTAATGTCAGCCGCGCGCACCCAATCGGCAAGGTGGGGCAGGTTGAGTCCCGTATGCCCCGCATTCAACCACAACCGACCACGGCCAGGATGTGGGCGTACCAGATGCACGAAATTGCACGCTGCCCAGGTAACAAGGCGCCGACGGAACAGCGCGCGCGGACATTCTTCGTCGAGCAGATGGAACAACGCGGTGGAGGCCGCATTCGGCAGGATATGCCAGCCGCGCTTGTGGAACAGCGCCGCCTGCGACAGCGGCCCATAATGTTTGTTCCATTCGAGGCAGATGCGATCGATCCCCGTCGGCCGCACCCCTGCCCAACGCCGCCACACCATGCGCGACACATCGAGCAGATAGCGGGCACTGTTATCCGGCATGGGCCTGCTGCCGGTCAGTATTGTACACCATATCAGCGCTGTGGCCGATTGATGCGGCTGAATCAACCATGGTGGATTGGCGCCACGTGCCTCTTGGCCTCGCGGGCGTACCTGCTATCCATCCGGGATCAGGCCTTCGCCGCAAAACGGCAACGGAAAGACAGGATCAATAACGTGCATCCGCCCAAGCGTGTTTCCGTCTCGTTCATCGTCGATCAGGATCCGGTGTTTGCCTACACGGGATGGTACCTGATCCATTCGCTGCTCAAACACACGCCGCTCAAGCCGACGGACATTCATGTCCAATGCCCTGCCGAGGTCGCCGAGCGCACCATAGCACGCTTTGCTGCCCTGGGCTGCCAAACCCATCGCCTCGCCCGCTTTGGCGATGGACGTTATTGCAACAAGCTGGCGCAATGGGAAAATTTGCACCGTCTTGGTCTTGATCATGTCGTCTTCCTGGATACCGACATGATCTGCGTTGCCGATTTCACCCATTTCCTGTCGGCCGACATGATTGGCGGCAAGGTAGTGGATCTTGCCAATCCGCCATTGCCGCTGCTGGATGCGCTGTTCATGAGGGCCGGGTTTGCCGACCGGCCCGAACTGGTCGGCGTGGAAGCTTCGGCCGACAGGACCTATCGGGGCAATTGCAACGGCGGCCTCTATTCCGTGCCGACCCGTTTTGCCGATGCCCTCTTCGCGGCCTGGCGCCGTCGGGCGGAGCAACTGCTGGCTGACATCGAGCCGTTGCGGGCGGTTGGCAAGGAAAACCATGTCGACCAGATCGCGTTCTGCATGGCTCTGCACGAAACCGGCCTGCCATTTGTTGAACTGCCGTCAAACGTGAATTATTATATGCATTTCCCCGGCCCCCATGCCCAATTTGACGGCGCCCGTCCGCTTGCGCTGATCCACTATCACAACAACTCGCTGAACGTTCTTGGAGCGCTTGAGGCCGCTGGCGCGGTCGAGGCCCATGAGCAGGCCGCCGTCGCAGAGGCCAACAGGCTGATCCGCGACCGTTTCGATTCCCAGCTATTTCGGGATTTTCGCTGCTAATGCCTCCCCGAGCGGGGCGCAGGCGCCGGATCGCGGGGAGAGAACCTGTCCTACAGGCGAGACCTGCTGCAAACCGGGGGCATTAAGGTGGCGACATCGGTGCTGGATATCGGTTGCAGTGACCTGGAGGTGGTTGGTGCGTTGCACCTCCGCAACTTTGTGGGGTTGAATCAATCCCCGCAGTGCCTTGCGGCGGCGCGGGCGAAGCGCCGGATTGGACTTTTCTCCTGGCGCTGACAGAACAAGTCTAACCGGCCGATATCGGACCCTTGGGGATTTCATCGCGAGAAGCACAGCGTGTTGTCGCGTGACCTCGCGATATGATCATGCGGGCGATCATGTCGCAGCCAGTCACATGCTCTATTTTTACGAGCCGTTGCGGCGCAGCCTGGAAGCCACGGGCCGTTTTGCTGCGATCCGACAGATCGGCTCACATTCCGATGTCGTCGTCTATCGCTGTGATGTTGATTGAACCGCTGCCGCCGATTGGCGCGCCCGTCGGTCCGGAGGTTGCAGATCGGAAATTCAACCGCTTGACTATTGCAGCGGCCCTAATGTCGCAATTAGACCTTGGGCGCGCTGATTCCCTCTGGCGCTGCTGCGGATGGGCGGGCATAGGGGCGCGATGACCCTCATTCAAAGTTGGACTGTAAAAGCCAAACGCAATCCTTGGTTTCTGGCGGGCGTTATTCTGCCCGTGCTGGCCAGCGCTCTCTATTTCTTCTTGATTGCATCCGACGAGTTCGTTTCAGAGTCGCGGTTTGTCATCAAGGCGCCCAACCAGCGCGGCGGACAGGTCTCCAGCTTTGCAAACCTAATCCAAACGACGGGGCTTTCCGCCGGGCAGGAACAGGCCGACCAAGTGATTGATTTTGCTCGTTCGCGATCGGCGCTGAAGAAGCTTGCAACCGAAGTGCCGGTGAAACAGGTCTATAGCGGCGATGGCGTGGATTTCCTCTCCGCCTTTCCCCTGCCCTGGCAGCAAGACGCGTTCGAGGATCTGTATAATTATTACACGAGCAAGGTGAGCATTGCGCGAGACACCGATACCGGCCTCATCGTCCTGCGCACGCGCGCCTACACGGCCCGGGACGCCCACCTTATCAATGAGCGACTGCTCCGCCAGAGCGAGGCTCTGGTCAACGAACTGAACGAGCGAGCGCGCACGCGCGCCATAGCCGAGGCCGAAAGCCGTGTGGCGGAGGCGGAACAGCGCGTGGCCGCCGCCCGCCGCGCCTTGGCCGCCTATCGCAACAAGGCGCAGCTCGTCGATCCGTTGAAACAAGCCACCGGCGTTGTGGAAATTGCCAATCGCCTGATCGCCGAACGCGCCGCGCTGGAGGCGCAGCTATCGACGTTGCAGCGACTTACGCCTGAACATCCCTCCATTCCCGCCCTGCGGCAGCGCATCGCCTCCCTCACGCAGGAGGTCGACCAGCAGACTGCGCGCGTGGTCGGCGGCCCCGGCGCGATCAGTGGCAAGCTGCCAAGTTACGAAGCGCTGGAGCTGGAGCAGGAGCTCGCCGCCCAGCTGCTGGTGATCACCCGCACCTCGTTGGAACAGGCGCGGACGGAGGCGCTGAAACAGCAATTCTACCTCGAACGCGTCGTCAATCCGAACGAACCTGACCTGCCCGAATATCCCCACGCCCTGCGCAATGTGTTGACCATCCTGGGCTTTGCCCTGTGCCTCTATTTCATCATCTGGATGTTCGTGGTCGGCATATTGGAACACGCACCGGAGGATTGAACCGTGGCTTCGCTCAGCAAGGGTTGGGATATCCAGACACGCGTCATCGGCGCCCTGATGCTCCGCGAGCTGACGACGCGTTTCGGCCGGGAAAATATCGGCTTCCTGTGGATCATGGCAGAACCGCTGCTGTTCGCGGTTCTGGTCGGCCTGCTCTGGCGCGTGATGAAAGGGCCGCTGGAATACGGCGTGGACATCGTCGCTTTCGTCGTCAGTGGTTATATCCCGCTTGTGCTGTTCCGTAGCGTCATAATGCGAGCGGTGAACAGCTTCACTGCCAACGGCAGCCTGATGTATCACCGCCAGATAAAGGTCCTTGACCTCATTCTTGTCCGCTTCATTATTGAATTGATTGGCCATATGATGGCTTATCTCGCTATCGCGACAGCGCTAAGAGCCTTTGGTATGTTTCCTTGGCCACATGATATTGGTTTTTTGATGCTGGGATGGGGATATTTCTCACTATTTACGCTTTCAGTTGCTCTTATTGTTGCTCCGTTGAGTGAGATGAGTGATATTTTAGAGAAATTTATTCCCGTAACGACCTATTTGATGGTGCCATTCTCGGGCACGTTCTTTCTTGTTGGCGTGTTGTCGCCCGAAGCAGCCAACGTCGTTCTGTACTCTCCGCCTGTGCACGCCATGGAAATGATGCGTTTCGGAGTCTTTGGTCCGGCCATCGACCCTCATTATGATTTTATCTACCCTTTAGAATTCAGTTTGCCTTGTGTGGCCATTGGTTTGTTTTTGTGCCGCGTGGTGCGCCGTCGGTTGGTGGTGGAATGATCGTCTGCCAGGATATTCGCAAAAGCTACCGCGCGGGGCATGGTCGGCACGAAGTGCTGAAGGGCATCAACCTCACCATCAACAAGGGGGAGCGGGTGGCCCTGCTTGGCCGCAACGGCGCGGGCAAATCCACCCTGATCAAACAGATCGGCGGTGTCGAGATGCCCGACAGCGGCCGCATCATCCGCCAGATGACAAGCAGCTGGCCGATCGGTTTCAGTGGCGGTTTTCAGGGCAGCCTGACGGGTTATGACAATGCCCGCTTCATCGCCCGCATCTATGGCCGATCCTATGCCGAAATGCGCGAGTTTGTGGAGGATTTCACCGAACTGGGCGGCTCGCTGAAAATGCCGGTGAAAACCTATTCATCCGGCATGCGCGCCCGCCTGGCCTTTGCCCTGTCGCTGGCCATCGAATTCGATTGTTACCTGATCGACGAGGTGATTCTAGTCGGGGATCAGAATTTCCAGCGCAAATGTCACGAACAGCTATTCGAGAAGCGCGCCGACCGCGCCATGGTCATCGCCAGCCACGATGTACACACCATACGTAACATCTGCAATCGCGCGTTATTGATCCACAATGGAGAAGGTGCCGTTTACGACGATGTGGCGGAGGCAATCAATCTATATGAAGCGCTTTAGGGACGATTAATCCATTGTCACAGTAGAGATGCTTCCTCAAAATCCCTAATTGTGATGCCGTCTATGAAGTTTCTCCTCGGTCGCCTCCAATTGAAATGGAGAATGTCGCTATGAAAACAAATATCTCGCGGGATGAGGTCGCTCGTCTCTATAAGTCAGGTATGTTCGATGCCGACTGGTATCGTAATGAATATCCGGATACTGATGCGCTGGGCATGGATCCAGCAGAGCATTATCTTTGGATTGGGCGAAGATTAGGCCGACCTGGTTCAAAAAGAATGAGCGCTTCCACGCTTGAAAGCAGCGCAGAAGGTGGCTCGTTTGTCCCCGAGCTGAGCGAACAGAGTGGATACAGATCCATAGCCACATTCACGACCTCTGAGCGAGCCAATTTTCTACGGCGGTTGAGGATGCCTCCTCGTGCTCACGATTTTAATTATCGACCAACTATATCTATTCTTTTGCCAACGTACAAGAGCCAGATTAACTATTTAGATACGGCAGTTATGTCTATTATTAATCAATCTTACATCAACTTGGAATTAATAATTGTTGATGATGGGTCAAATTCAATAGAACTGGAAGCTTATCTTAGAGGACTAATTCTTCGAGATGAGCGAATTCGTGTTCAGATTAATCTAATGAACGGCGGAATTTCGGCAGCAACGAACGAATGTCTGTCCCTAGCCAGTGGCGAATTTATTGCTCTGTTTGACCATGATGACATCCTGGTGCTTGATGCACTGGAACGATTCATAGACGTTTTAAATAGACAGCCAGCACTTGATCTCATCTACTCAGATGAATGCCGCATAGATGAGTTCGATGTTCCGATTGATATGTTCAGAAAACCCGATTGGAGTAGCGCCATGTTGCAAAATTACATGTACACAGGGCATCTCTCGCTGTATCGCCGCTCTGTCGTTGAACGGGTCGGTGGTTTCCGTAGCGAGTATGACTTCTCACAAGACTATGATCTTGCGCTACGAGTCACTGAATTAACCGATCGAATTCATCACATTCCCGAACTACTTTATGGTTGGCGCGCCATTGCAGGTTCTGGCGCAGCGGGCGGCAAGGACTTTGCGCGGGAGAGCAATATAGCCGCTCTCCAGGACGCCATGCGCCGCCGTGGCATCGCCGGCAAAGCCGTTCCCCTGGCTACGGCCAATCGCATGGATCGGCGCGGCTTCATGCCTGAGCCACTCGTTTCTATTATCATACCATCCGACAATGTTAAACACATATCCGAGGCTATAAGTTCGATATTTTCATATACAGATTATGTAAATTTTGAAATAGTTATTGTAACGAATTCCAATATTATAGAAACGTTGCGCGACACAACCGATGCTCGGGTTATTTTTATTGTATTTGATGAACCATTCAATTTTTCAGCGAAGTGTAACGCTGGCGCACAAGGTTCGCACGGTGATTTTTATTGCTTCTTCAATGATGACGTTCGCCCCATGTCTCGAGACTGGATTGAGGCGTTGCTTGAATATGGTCTAATGAGCGATGTTGGGGCGGTAGGCGCTAAATTGCTGTACGAGAATGGAACGATACAGCATGCAGGCATGGTCACTGGCGTTCGTAATCTGATTGGGACCGCGTTTCATTGCTTGCCAGCCGACACAGGCAGGCATTTCAACATGGCACAATGTGTTCGTGATGTTACCCTGCTGTGTGGTGCGTTGATTTTGATGCGCCGCGGAGTTTTCCACGCCGTTGGCGGTTGGGATGAGGGTGCCTTTGCAATAGCTCATTCTGATACTGACTTGTGTCTTAAGGTCTGGGACGCTGGTTTGCGCTGCGTCTACACGCCTTACGCAACATTAGTTCATATCGGCCACGTCTCGATCGGCCTTGAGGAAGCCAAGGAGCAAAAGAAAAAGAAGCGCAAGGAAAAGGGCGAAGTTGCTCTTTTGCGCCGCTGGCCCAATCAGATCGCTCATGATCCGTTCTTCACTTATCCAATGGTCAGAAGCGTCTATCACGATGCGCAGGAGTATTTCAGAATCTATCCTGGTAAACAGTTTCCGCTGCTCAAGGGACGTGATATTTTGATTGCTTGTCATGAGTTGACGCAGAGTGGTGCGCCGCTAATGGCGCTCGAAATGGCCCGTCAATTGTTGCACGCGGGTCATTTTGTCACGGTGATTGCACCAGATGATGGTCCGATGAGAGTGGCCCTGACGGAGGCTGGAGTTACTGTAATAGTTGATGAATTGCTTTTCAGTGGACACGACACTGTAAAACGTCTGTGTGCAGGTTTTGATGTGGTGATCGCAAATACCATCGTGACATGGCCACTTGTTAATTCAATTATGGATCATGTTTGTGTGAAGTGGTATATTCACGAAAGTCAATTTTTGCATGATTATATTGCGAACGAAGTTATTAGATTCGACGATATATCGGAATCTGTAGACATTTGGGCTGTAACCTCCGTTCCAGCTAATATCCTGCAAGAAAAAGGGTGGAACTGTAGAATTGTTACTCCAGGAGTGGCTGAAGTCGCCGTTGCTCACAGGAAGAATCGGAATGATGATTTTATTGAGGTTGTAATTTTGGGGGGCTACGAATCTCGCAAGGGACAGGATTTGGCGGTTGCGATGCTAGAGCACCTTTCTCCACAGTTGCGTAAAATTGTACGTCTCAGATGCTTCGGCCGGATAGTTGACTCCCAATTTCACGACCGGCTGTTTGAGCTGGCTGCGCTGCAGAAAGGCCAAGTCTCGTTGAGCGCCGCCCTTAGTCGCGTCCAGGCTCAAGAGATGATCAGAAATGCAGATATAGTGCTTGTGCCTTCGCGGGATGAGTCATTTTCTCTAGTGGTGGTTGAAGCGCTCCAACAGGGGGCGATTGTTGTTTGTTCGCAAGCTGTTGGAGCGGCGGAATTCTTAGAGAATGGTAAAAGCGCATTTGTAGCGGCCTCGCCCTCTCCGAAAGATCTGGCTGGAGCGATTGAGCGTGCAGTTGCCTGCCGCAATCTTTGGCCAATGATTCGGGAGGTCGGGGCGGACCTCGCTCGTTCTGAATTTAGTGAGCAGGCTTTTCGGAAACGGCTGTTGCTCGCCTTGGAGGACAGTCTCCATAGGGCGAGCCAATGACAGCTTGGATGGTTCGGCGGCGAGCAGATTCGGGGTCGGCAGACAGGATGAGCAGCCGAACGGAAACAGCGCCTTGATCACTCCTGTCATCCTGTGTGGCGGTTCGGGCACGCGGCTGTGGCCATCATCGCGGCAGAGCCTGCCCAAGCAGTTCGTGCGCTTGCTCGGCGAGCACACCCTGTTCCAGAGCGCAGTGCAATTGGCCGCCGGGCCCGGCTTTGCAGCGCCGGTGATCGTGACCGGAGAGCCGTTTCGCTTCATCGTGAAGGAACAGCTGGAGGAAGCAGGGCAGGGCGCCGCCGCCATTCTGATCGAACCGGAGCCGCGCAACACCGCGCCGGCCGTACTGCTCGCCGCGCTGCACCTGGCGCAAACCGCGCCGAATGCTCTGATGCTGGTGCTCCCATCCGACCAACTGGTGCGCGATGCCACCGCTTTCCGCGCCGCCGTTTCAGCCGCAAAGGATCAGGCGCAGGCCGGCGCGATCATCACGTTCGGCATTGAGCCGACCCGGCCCGATACCGGCTTTGGCTATCTGGAATTGGCTGATCCCGCGGCCCGCAATGCCGCACGCCCGCAGCCGCTGCGCCGATTCGTGGAAAAGCCCGATGCCGCCGCTGCTGCGGCGATGCTCGCCACCGGCAGCTATCTGTGGAATGCTGGCATATTCCTGTTTTCAGTGGCCACTATCATCCGGGCGTTTCGCACCCATGCCCCAGATATCTTCGCCGCCGTTTCTGCCGTTCAGGCCGGGGCAAAAGATGACCAGGGCTTCATCCGATTCGACCGCAGCACCTGGGCGCGATCGCCGGGCATATCGGTGGACTATGCGATCATGGAAAAGGCCGCGAACCTGGCCGTGATGCCTTATGGCGGCGGCTGGGCGGACCTGGGCGACTGGAACCGGGTGTGGATGGAATCCGTGCATGATACCGACGGCACGGTTTGCACCGGCCCTGTCACGGCGATCGACTGCGCCGGCACCCTGCTGCGATCAGAAACCAGCGGACTGCATGTGGTGGGGTTTGGATTGCAGGATATGCTGGTAGTCGCCACCGGTGATGCCGTGCTGGTCGCCCCCCAGGCTGCCGGCCCGCGGGTGGGCGAAGTGGTGGCCCGTCTGAAGCAGCACGATGTTGCCCAGGCCGTGGTCGGCACGCGCGACCTGCGCCCTTGGGGCTGGTTCGAGAGCATCGCCCGCGGCGAGCGCTTCCAGGTCAAGCGCATCCTTGTGAAGCCCGGTGCCTCCATGTCGCTGCAGAGCCATCAGCACCGCACGGAGCATTGGGTAATCGTGGCCGGCACCGCGACCGTAACGGTGGGCGAGGAGGTGCGCGAGTTTCAGGTAGACCAGTCTGTTTACATTCCCGTCGGTGCCCGCCATCGCCTTGAGAACAAGACGGATTCACCTGTCATCCTTATCGAGGTCCAGACGGGTGCTTATCTTGGAGAAGACGATATCGTGCGGTACCAGGATCAATACGCACGATCATCACCACGTTAGCGTTTTTGCGGCCGCAGGCGCCCTTCCGCAATGCCATGCAGGATGTAATGCCGCACCGGGTCCATGCCGTGTTTGGCCACATCCGGGTAGGTTTCCAGATACTCGTCCGCGTCAAACAGCCCGGCGCTGCGATACCGGGCGTGTTCCCGCTTGCGGCGCCAGCCCTGTGGCATCAACGCCCACCATTTGGGGAAGCGCGCGGCCATCTGCATCATGCTGCGCAGCCATTCCGCATTGGCAACGGAGGCCGTAGACCGGCTGCTCTCATCGGCCAGCATTGCGGTGAGGCGGGCGATCTCGTCAAAACGTGCAGCCAGTTTTTGTTCGGTCTCGGCGCGCGTCGCTTCGGCGGAGCGGGTTGCGGCTTCCAGCTCTTGCACACGGGCCGACAACTCGCTGCTCTCGTTGGCCTGCCGTGTCAGTGACTGTTCTGCCTCCGAAAGCGCAGCTGTCGCAGCCTGCGCCACAGTCTCCTGCTCCTGCAACATGCGCGTGAGCTGGGCGATTTCAGCGATCTGGAGCTCGGGAACCGGCGCCGGTGCGGCGCGGGCCTCATCCAGCTGTGAACGCAGATCGGCGGCGCCGGCCTCGGCAACGGCCGCTGCCTTTTCCACAGCCAGCAACTGGTTCCACAGCTGCGCCAATTCTTCCTGTCGCTGCACCAGCGCGCTTTCCCCGGCCGCGGCGCGGCCAGCGAGCTCGGCATTGCGGACCTCCTGATCGTGCAATTCGGCGATGCGCGTGGCAAGCGTCTGCTCGGCCGCAAGGCGTATCTGTCGTTCCTGCTCCACTGCGCTCTCCGCGGACAGAAGTGCTGCCGCGAGCCTAGTGACATCTTGTACAAGCTGCGTCTCGCGCGCGCGCAACGCTTCTGCCTCGGCCGCGGTCCTGCCAAGTTGCTCGGCATCTGCCCGCAGGGCGTCGATCTCGGCCTGCAATTGCTGGGCCTGGGCACGGTCGGCCTCTAGGTGCGCCTGGAGTTCTGCTTCCTTTTCCGCGGCTGCAGCCTGACGGGCTTCGGCCCCCTGAACGGCTTGGCTTGCGGCTTCGGCAGCTTGCCTGGCGGCCACCAATTGATCGCTCAATTCGCGTTTCAATTGGCTGCCCGAACCGACGCTGCCCGATATGCCCGCCCCCAGCAGCATGCGGGCAAAGGTCGAATAGGCCTGGTCAAATTCATGTCTGATCCGGTCCAGGTCGGCATGATCGGCGCTGTTCTCGCCCTGCTCGCTCCAGGCTGTCAGGATGGAATAGGTGCGGCGCAGCCAGGACGAAGGGCCGACATCATTCGGCACAGGATCGGCGCCCAGTTCGTGATGGCGGTGCTCGCCGCTCAGGAACTGTTCGATCTCGACATGGACCGCCGGCGCGTTGCGCGGCAGGGCGATGCCCAGCCCGGCCTTGATCCGTTCCACTTCGGCATTCCAGTTCCGCATCAGTTGGTCATAGCGGCAAAGCACACGCGGCACGCCGCGCGAGAATCGCTCTGCATCCAGCACGTGGCGCAACCACAGCAACTGGCCATAACCGGGTGCCATCAGGTCGCGCTCTTCCAGCGAGGCACAGACTTCCGCCGGGTTTCGCAGCATCACCACGACGCGGGGCTCAACTTCTGCAGCGGCCATAGCCTCCAGCCAGAGATCGGCCAGGCGGCACAGGCGCGGGTCCTTGAGCGCAAACAGCGGGCCAAGTTTCGCATGATCCTGCACCACCTGCCCGATCCTGCCCATCATGTTGGATTTGAGGCCGGAGTTGCGCCAATCGTCATTAATCGGGCCCCAGTCCTCCCAGCTAGATCCGGCAGAATCCAAGATCGCGTCATTCAACGTTACCGCCGCAACCGATTCCCAATGGCCGACCGCATTGCCATCACCGGCCCCGATAAGTTCGTCGGGCAGGGCGCAGCCCAGCAGATTGAGGACACGGGTGATGGCGCTGGTGCCGCTGCGATGCATGCCTAACACCAATATTCCCTGTGCCTTGGCCGGTGCGTGCGAGGACTGGGCTGCAGATTTGCGGACTGGGCGCTTCATGGCGAGCGCCCTATCGCATGCATGGCACGATTGTCCACAGCGGACAATCCAGATGCGGACGTGAGCTGCCAATGAGCCTTCCGGGGGGGCGTCGAACCCGCTATGGGCTGCGCCGTATGCGCTCGCACCGGACATCCTGTATCGCCAGACGGATCGGCATTGCCTGGTTGCTGTTGTCGGTTCATTTCGACGGTTTTCGCGCCGATCCGCGTGCCTTTCTCATAGCGGCCACCTGGTGGCTGCTCCGCAAACGGGTGCGGGCGCGGGGGCAATTCGCGCCTCTACTCAGCCAGTCTCCCCGGGCATACGCGATTTGGGTACTGCGCGAGGAGCTGGGTCGGCAAACACACAGCTCCCCTGATCAGACACCGCCGATCATCGCTCTGGTGACCGTCGGCGCTGTGGAAGCGTTGTCGGCAACGCTGGACAGCCTGGCGGCAGAGGGGCTGGATGCCATCATCATTGCCTCCGACGAGTCAAACTGCCTCGCGGGCGCCATTGCCGCCATCGACTGGCAGCGTGAACCTTGGCTGTTGCCAATGCGGGCAGGCGATCGCCTGGCACCGGGTGCGGCCGCAGCCTATCGCACCGTCATGGCCGAGACGGATGCTGCCGTGCTCTATGCCGATGATGATCTGCTGGACGGGGAACAGCAGCGCACCGATCCGCATTTCAAGCCGGACTGGAACAGCGAACTTTATCGTCAATTTGATTTTCTGACCGGGGCCTGCATCGTCCGCACCGGACCGGAATCGCTTGCCGATGCCGCCGGCCACGCCGATTGGGCCGCGCGTCTGGTGGCACAGGCCGTCGCAGCGGGCGGCGCACACCACGTGCGGGCGATGCTGCACCACCGCGCGGCGCGTCCAGAAGCGCCCCGGGCTGCGACCCCGTTGGTGATTGCCGCCGATCTGCCCCCGGTGAGCATCATCATCCCCACCCGCAACCGGCTGGATCTGCTGCGCACCTGCCTCGATGGCGTGGCAGCGACCAGATACCCCGATATCGAGCTGATCGTGGTCGACAATGACAGCGATGATCCGGCTACGCTGGCCTATCTGGCCGCGCAGGATCCGGCCCGTGTGCGGGTGCTGCGCCAGCCCGGGCCGTTCAACTATTCCACCATGAACAACCGGGCCGTGGTGCAAGCGCGCGGCCAACTGCTGTGCCTGCTCAACAACGATATCGAAGTGATGGCGCCAGACTGGCTGGCGATCATGGCCACGCAGGCGCAGCGCGACGAGGTTGGCGCGGTGGGCGCACAATTGCTCTACCCCGATGGCCGTATCCAGCATGCCGGCGTGGTGATCGGCATGGGCAATGCCGCCGGCCACGCCCACCGCTTTGTCGACCCGCAGGCCGCAGGCTATTTCCGCCGCCATGCGCTGCCACAGTTTACATCCGCCGTCACTGGTGCCTGCCTGGTGGTGGCGCGGGAAAAATTCCTGGCTGTCGGAGGGCTTGATGAGCGCAATTTCGCCGTTGCCTTCAACGATGTCGATCTGTGCCTGCGCCTCAACCAGCGCGGCTGGCAATCGCTCTATGAACCGCGCGCGGTGCTGATCCATCATGAATCGGTTTCGCGCGGCCATGATCGCGATCCAGCGGGTGCGGCGCGCTTTGCCGAAGAACTGGCCGCGTTGCAGCGGATCTGCCACACTGACAGCATCGTCGATCCCTTCCATCATCCTCAGCTCAGCCGAGCCTCCGAACAATTTGCGGTGGCGCTGTGATGGCAGCGAAGCGGGCCGTATGAACCGTCTGCACCTGCCGCAGGTGACCTTGTGTGCAGCGACCTCGGTGAATGTCGCGGCCACGGTCCACGCGCTGGAGGCGAGCCTGGCCCAGATCGATTTCGCCGCTTGCCTGCTGTTCACCGATGCGCCCGTCCAGGCAGCGCATCCGGCGATCCGGACGGTGCCCGTTGGGCGGCTACAATCGACCGAAGCCTATTCCCGATTCCTCCTTGCCGAACTGGCCGACCATGTCGACACATCCCATTGTCTTGTCGTGCAATGGGATGGCCACGTGCTGAATCCCAGTCGCTGGGATCCGGCCTTTCTCGATCATGATTTCATCGGCGCCCGCTGGCCACAGTTCGGCGATGGCCATGACGTCGG
Source organism: Erythrobacter sp. (assembly GCA_013822125.1). Taxonomy (GTDB): domain Bacteria; phylum Pseudomonadota; class Alphaproteobacteria; order Sphingomonadales; family Sphingomonadaceae; genus Erythrobacter. The sequence goes on from PNJY01000002.1 coordinate 65,351, forward strand.
CAATGGCGGCTTTTCCCTGCGCAGCTTGCGGCTATTGCGGGCGTGCCAGTCGCCCCGTTTTTGCCCGGCCCATCCAGAGGATGTCAAGATCGGACGCACGCATCGGGTATGGCTGGAGGCGCAAGGCCTGCGCTTTGCACCCGCTGCGCTGGCCGACCGTTTTTCCGCCGAACGCACCGGCGACCCTCTGGCGAGCTTTGGCTACCACGGGGTCTGGCATATGCCGCAGGTGCTCGGTGTCAAACGCTTCTGGCAGATCTACTCGTCACTGGACGAGCGCGGCGCCATCAGGCATGACCTTGGCACCGTGCTGAAACAGGTGGCAAAAGGGCAAGGTGGCGTGGGGCGTGCGCTGCATTTGCTGGCCGATCGGGTTGTCGACGCAATCAAATTAGGATGAAGACCCATTGAACAATCCGCTTCCAGGCGTGCCGCTGATCGAATTGCCCATGTTTCCGACAGTGGCATCAACATTGGGACTTGACGACAACGAAGCCCGCATCGCGCATGATTTGTTTGCAAGAGGTTTCGCCGTCTTCGATTTTCCAGATGACCAGCTTGATGCCCGCATCGAGCGCATCAAGCAGCGGCTGACGCCGCAATTCGCCGTGGATTTCGCCGATCCGGCGAGCAACAAGACGGTCGGCGAGCGCCGCATCCAGGATGCCTGGCAGCAGGATGAGGATGTGCGGGCCATCGCCGCCAACGGTCAAGTGCTGGCGCTACTGGGCAAGCTCTATGGTCGCCCGGCGTTCCCGTTCCAGACGCTCAATTTCCCAGTTGGCACCCAGCAGGATGCCCACTCAGATTCAGTGCATTTCTCCAGCCTGCCGGAACGCTTCATGTGCGGGGTGTGGCTGGCGATGGAGGATATCAGCGCCGATGCCGGACCTTTGTTCTATTACCCCGGTTCGCACCGCTGGCCGGTGGTGACCAACGCCATGATCGGTCGTCGCGGCTATGACAGCGTCCTGTCCTCGGCCCAGGACCCATTCGCACCGGCGTGGAATGCCCTTTGCCAGGCCTATGGCGCTGAAAAGGAGATTTTTCTGGCCCGCAAGGGGCAGGCCCTGATCTGGTGCGCCAATCTGCTGCATGGCGGCAGCGTGCAGACCGATCCCCGGCTCACCCGCTGGTCGCAGGTGACGCATTATTATTTCGAAGATTGCGTCTATTACACACCAGCCTTTTCCGACGAGGTGATTGGCCAGCTGCAACTGCGTTCGATCAGGGCCATCAGCGACGGCAAGCCGCGCCCCAACCTTTATCTTGGGGAGGAGGTCAGGCCTGTACAGCAGACAGCCACAGACGCGCGGCGTTCGCGGTCGCCCTTGCGACGCCTGCTCAAACGCATGATTTCCACTCGCGCCTGATTGCCGGCGCCACTGTTCTGGTTGCACTGCATTGGCATGAACGATAAGGCCCATGCCATGGCTGTTGTCGGCTGATGACGAAATCAAGGTGATGGTGCCCCACGTGTTTTTCTCGACGGCGCAAAGGATTAGGCTTGGCGCGGCATTTGCCCTGACGATCATGTTGGCTGGATGTGTCGCAATTCCGGCCAGCGGGCCGACGGGCGGCGAGATCCGCTCGCAACTGAAGGCGGACACGAGCCACCTCGGCATCGCGCTGGTGCCGATAACCAGCGCCACAGATTTGCCGAAGCCCGCTGTTCCGGCACCGGTTTTCGCGCCGGACTACACGCCACCGCCGCCCACGGAACTTGTGGGGGCAGGCGATGTGCTCGACATTTCGATCTATGAAGCCGGCATTGCTGTGTTTGGCCGTTCAGCACCGGCGGTGGCGGCCGGGGAAGCCAATTTCGAATCCGCCGCCAGGGCTGAACGCCTGCCACCATCCCGCGTTAGTGACGATGGCACGATCAACGTGCCCTATGTCGGGGAACTTGTCGTCAAAAACCGCACCACGGCCGAGGTGGAACGGCTGATCCGCCAGTCGCTTCGCGGCAAGTCGGAGAATCCGCAGGTTCTTGTTTCTATCCGGGAGGGCCTCACCAATTCCGTGATCATCGGTGGCGACGTGGCGCGCCCCGGCCGGCTGGTGCTGCCCACCAACCGCGAGTCTCTGACCGATGTGATCGCCCTGGCTGGCGGCAACCGTGGCGATATCAAGGACATGCTGGTGCGAGTGCAGCGCGCCGGCGTGAACGGGGAATTCCGCCTGAGCGACATCATGAGTGATCCGGTGCAGGATATCCGCATCTTCCCGGCCGATCGTATCGCGCTGGTGAAGGCGCCGCGTAGCTTCTCGGTGATGGGCGCCGCCGGTCGGGCCGAACAAATCGCGTTTCCGGGCTCGCAGGTTTCACTGGCCGAGGCAATCGCCCAAGCAGGCGGATCCAATCCCAACACCGGCGATCCACGAGCCGTCTTCGTGTTCCGCATCACCAAGGGCGCCAATGGCGAAGACAGGCCGGTCGTCTATCATTTCGACATGATGCAGGCGAGCAGCTATGTCCTCGCCCAGCGTTTCACGATGACCGACAAGGACGTGCTTTACATCGGCAACGCGGCCGCCAACCAGCCCACCAAGCTGGTGCAGATCATCAGCCAGTTGTTCTTCCCATTGGTGGCGCTGCAAAACGTCAATTTCTGAGCGGTGCCGTGATCAGCCTTGGAAACCTGTTGAAGGTCTGCTTGTGCTGATTTAACGGACGCCCACAATTTCCAGTACATTCAATCTAGAAAGATCTGAGATCAGCATCATGCGCAGAAAAGGAATCATCCTCGCGGGAGGATCGGGCACGCGCCTGTACCCTTTGACTGTACCGGTGTCGAAGCAGTTGATGCCGGTTTATGACAAGCCGATGATCTACTACCCGCTGTCGCTGCTGCTGCTGGCCGGAGTCAGGGATATCCTGATCATTACCACGCCTGCCGATGCGCCAGCGTTCGAGGGATTATTGGGCAATGGCAGCCAGTGGGGCGTCAATATCCAGTATGCGCAGCAGCCGCGGCCAGAGGGCCTTGCACAAGCTTACCATATCGGCGCGGAATTCGTCGGCAATGACCCCAGCATGCTGATTTTGGGTGACAATATCTTCCACGGCCACGGCCTGCCCGATCTTCTGGCCAGCGCCGACAGCCGTGCCGACGGCGCGACGGTGTTCGGGTATTATGTCAATGATCCCAAGGCCTATGGCGTCGTATCGTTCGATGCGGCCGGGCGCGCCGAGACGATCGAGGAAAAGCCGGAGCATCCGAAGAGCCATTACGCGGTCACGGGCCTTTATTTCTATGATGGCGACGCGGTGGCGCTGGCGCGCGATCTGAAGCCGTCGCCGCGTGGCGAGTTGGAGATCACCGATCTCAACCGGCTGTACCTGGAAGCCGGTAAGCTGCATGTCGAGATGATGGGGCGCGGCTTTGCCTGGCTCGATACTGGCACCCACACTTCGCTGCTCGATGCCGCCAACTATGTCCGAATTGTTGAGGAACGCCAGGGCTTGAAGATCTGCTGCCCCGAGGAAATCGCCTGGCGCCTCGGTCATATCGACGACGTCCAGCTGGAAGCCATCGCGGCGCCGCTCAGGAAATCGGGCTATGGCGAATATCTGCTTGCCCAGTTGAAGGATGGCAGATGAACATCATCGACACGAGTTTGCCGGGCGTGCTGATCATCGAGCCGAAGGTTTTCGGCGACTCGCGCGGTTTCTTCCTGGAAAGCTGGAACCGGCAGACGTTCGTGCAGGCTGGCCTGACGATGGATTTCGTGCAAGACAATCACAGCCGGTCATCGCGCGGTGTGCTGCGTGGCCTGCATTTCCAGCTGGAGAACCCGCAGGGGAAGCTGGTGCGGATCACGCAAGGTGCTGTGTTCGACGTGGCTGTCGACATCCGCCGCTCCTCGCCGCACTTCGGCCGATGGGTGGGTGTAGAACTCTCTGCTGATAATCACCGCATGTTGTGGGTCCCGCCCGGCTTCGCCCACGGCTTCCTGGTGCTTAGCGAGATGGCGGATTTCCTCTACAAGTGCACGAGCTACTATCATCCGCCCAGCGACCGCAGCCTGCGCTGGAACGATCCTGCCATCGGCATCGAATGGCCGGACGTAGGCCTGGCGCCGCTGCTGTCGGCCAAGGACGAGGCGGCGCCGTTGCTGGCGGATGCGGAGGTCTTCGCATGAGAGTGCTTGTTGCCGGAAGTGGCGGGCAATTGGGCCGGGCCCTGGCCGCCATGGCACCGACCGGCATCACTCTGATCGCTCCGCCCAAAGCCGAATTCGACATCGGCAATGAAGCACAGGTGGCAGCCCTGGTGGCCGAGGCCAGGCCCGATCTGCTCGTCAACGCGGCCGCCTGGACGGCGGTGGACAAGGCCGAAACGGACGAGGCCGCCGCACTCCTGACCAACGGCACCGCCGTCGGCCACCTCGCAAAGGCTGCGGCGGCAACAGGCGCTCGCTTCGTGCAGGTGTCCACCGATTATGTCTTTGACGGCAAGGCCTGCCGGTCCTACCGCCCTGACACGCCGCCAGCCCCGGCCAGTGCCTATGGCCGCACTAAGTTGGCCGGCGAGCAGGCGGCGGTGGCCCACCACCCTGCGCCGCTGATCGTCCGCACCGCCTGGGTCTATGCCGCGGTCGGCAATAATTTCGTCAATACCATGCTGCGCCTGATGGCCGAGCGAGACGAGGTGCACGTGGTAGCCGACCAGGTTGGCACCCCAACCCATGCCGCCAGCCTGGCCCGCGCCATCTGGACGTTGCAAAGCCACAGCGGCATCTTCCACTGGACCGATGCTGGCATCACCAGCTGGTATGATTTGGCGCAAGCCATTCAGGACGAGGCGCTGCGGCTGGGAATACTGTCACGCGCCGTGCCGATCATCCCGATTGCCACCGTCGATTATCCTACCCCGGCCCCCCGCCCGGCGTGGAGTGTGCTCGACAAGACTTCGAGCTGGGCCATCACCGGTCCGGCCCGCCACTGGCGCCACGAACTCATCGATTGCCTGAAAGACGTTGCCAAATGACCAACCTGCTCGTGACCGGCGGTGCCGGCTTCATCGGTGCCAATTTCGTGCATTACTGGCGCCGCCATCACCCAGCAGATGGCGTGGTGGTGCTGGATGCTCTCACCTATGCCGGCAACCCTGCCAATCTCGATGGGTTGACAGGTATTGAATTCGTCCATGGCGACATCCGCGACACCGCGCTGGTGGAGAAACTGCTCGCCGATCACGGCATCGGTACCATCGTGCACTTCGCCGCCGAAAGTCATGTCGACCGTTCGATCCATGGTCCGGCGGCATTCGTCGACACCAACGTCATCGGCACGCTGTCTCTGCTCACTGCAGCTCGTGCCGCCTGGCTGACAGGTCCGGGCCACGCGCATCGGTTCCACCATGTCTCCACCGATGAGGTTTATGGCACGCTTGGCCCGAATGACCCGGCGTTCAGCGAGACGACGCCCTACGCCCCCAACAGTCCATATTCTGCCAGCAAGGCGGCCAGCGATCACCTGGTGAGGGCCTGGCACCACACCTTTGGCCTCCAGGTCACTACCAGCAATTGCTCCAATAATTATGGGCCCTACCAGTTTCCGGAGAAGCTGATCCCGCTGTTTCTGATCAACGCCCTGCACGGCCGCCCGCTGCCGATATATGGCGATGGCATGCAGGTCCGCGATTGGCTGCATGTGGAAGATCATTGCCGCGGCATCGAGGCCTGCCTGCTGAAGGGCCGGGTGGGCGAGACATACAATATCGGTGGCGGCGCGGAGCTGCCGAACCTGATCGTGATCGAAACTCTGTGCGCCGCAGTGGATGCGGCTTTTGCCGCCGATTCGGGCCTGGCCGCGCGCTTCCCCGATGCCCCGGCCGCCAAGGGCCAGCCCACCGTCAGCCTGAAGACGTTCGTCACCGATCGGCCCGGCCACGACCGCCGCTACGCGATCGACGAGACCAAGGCGCGGGCCGAACTGGGCTATGCCCCAGCGCGCACTTTTGAACAGGGCTTTGCCGAAACCTTGCACTGGTATCTGGCCAACGAAGGCTGGTGGCACGCCGTCATGGACGGCAGCTATCGCGACTGGGTGGCGACCAATTACGCGGTCTAGAGCGGCTTCCGATCTGATTGAATCAGGTCGACCGCTCCAGATATCTGTTTTAACTCGATTTCCGAGCCGCGCGGTGATTCTACCGCGCTCGAAATCGCTCTAATCGCCGGTAAGGGCAAGCAGCATCACCTGATCAACCGGCCGAGGCGCGAACGGGTACGACCGATGGCCTTGCGCGCCGTGACGACCAGCGCGCCTTTCACGTCCAGCCTTGGCGGTATCGGGCTGGACAGGCGCTTGACAAGTACCTCAGCGGGGCAAGGCAGACCGGTTACGGGGTCGAGATAGCGCGGGTAAAGGAGGTAAGCGGCGGCGACCACCTCATCCAGGGTGCGCCGCGTCGTGCGGCGGGCGGGCACCGGGCCGCGATCACTGGTGAGGCCCCAGCCGGCATAGAAGGGAACGCCATGTACGGTGACCGGCTTGCCGCGCAGCAGCGCCTCGAACCCGGCCAGCGAGCTATTTACGTGCAGTTCATCAGCCATGGCGATCAGCGCTGCCATCGGTGCCGTTGTTTCGACACGGTCGGCGAGCGCCGCCATGTCCGTTTCGGCAACGAGTCCCTTACGATGCCCGGCAAGCACATCAGGGTGGGGTTTGTAGATCACAAATGCATCGGAGCCGACCTCGGCCCGGGCACGGCGCAGCAGTTCGAGATTGGACGACAACGCGCCGCCGCTGGTGACGGCGCGGTCATCCTCAACCTGGCCGGGCACCAGCACATGGCGGCGGTCGCCACCCGTCCGGGGCAGCGCAGTCGCGCCGCCACGCTCATATTTGGACAGTCCGCTGGCGACGATGGCAGCCCGCAAATCCTGCGCGCGCTTGATTAGGTCTGGCGTAAAGATGCCGTTCTGCAGCAGGTTTTCCAATCCGCTGGGCCGCTTCGGATCGAAATGCACGCCCATCGCGTCAACGACGATGGACAGCGGCGGCACGCAATCTGCGCCCAGCCCGGCGGAGCGAATGAAGCCATCCTCCACCTCCAGCACCGACTGCCCTGCCAGCGCCCTTTTCTGCGCAGCCGACAGGCGGGAGCGCCAGACGGCCACCACGTCGGCAGCCAACGGTGCCGACACCCCGTGTCGGAATGGCGTTTCGTGCCCGTTCCACAGCAGCGGCGCCATCGTCGGCCGTTTCCACCGGGCACAGCCCAATACCGCCGTGATGCCGCGATTTCCGTCGATCAGCCGGCGAAAGAAACCACATAGTTCAATGGCTTGAATGGGAGTGATTGCAGCGTTGCTGAAAGGGTTGCGCCACTGCCAGCCTGTGAGATGTGCCTGCACCAGTGCACCCTTATCCACCGGCTGCGGCCGGGACTCGCCATCGGTCAGTGTGAGCGGCTTACCCGCGGCCAGCGCCAGCACCGCGCGCGCGTCCCCCACAGGCAGGCGCACCTCGGTCGCGGCATCGAGTAGCGGCCAGGGATCGGCATCGGCAGCCCAGTTGGCTGCATCCAGAACCGCCGGGCCGGAACTCTGCCGCCCCCAATAGCAACCGCCAACGCGGTGCCGCGCCAGGGCCGCCAACAGCGCGTCCGGATCGCCTTCTCCGGTGCCGTCGGCCACGGCAAAGGCCGGCGCACGGCTGCCGGGAAAGGGTGGGATGGCCAGCATAGGGGCCATCAGCCGAGCGCGGCGATGGCGATCAGCTGGCGCATCAGGTCGGGCAGCGCGTCCAGCGGCACCATGTTGGGCCCGTCCGACAACGCACTGTCGGGATCGGGGTGGGTTTCCAAGAACAGGCCATCGATGCCCACGGCCATGGCAGCGCGGGCCAACGGTGCCACATACTGGCGCTGGCCCAGCGAGCGATCACCACCGCCGCCGGGCAATTGCACGCTGTGGGTCGCATCGAACACCACCGGGCTGCCCAATTCGCGCATGATGACGAGGGCGCGCATGTCGACAACCAGATTGTTATAGCCGAAGCTCGATCCGCGCTCGCACAGCAGGATGTTGTCCCCGGCCACCCCGGCGGCACTAGCGGCGGCTTGTGCCTTGCCCAGCACGGCGGCCATGTCAACCGGGGCCATGAATTGAGCCTTCTTGATGTTGACCGGTCGGCCAGAGGCGGCGGCAGCACTGATCAGATCGGTCTGGCGGGCGAGGAATGCCGGCGTCTGTAGCATGTCCACCACCTCTGCCACGGGCACCACCTGGTCGGGAAGGTGGACATCGGTCAGAACTGGAAGGCCGGTTTCGCGTCTCACCTTTTCCAGCACGCGCAGGCCTTCCTCCAGTCCATGTCCGCGGAAACCGCTGATGCTGGTGCGGTTGGCCTTATCGAAACTGGCCTTGAAGATGACAGGCAGGCCCAGCTCTTCGGCTAAGGCCTTGAGCCGGGCTGCTATGCCAAGGCACATCGACTCGCTTTCAATCACGCAAGGACCGGCGATCAGGAACGGCGGAGCGCCGGAGGTGCGGGTAAAATGGGGCAGCATCAGTGGCTTTCGGCAAGTGCCCGGCGCGCCAGTTGGGCTTCGATCAGCGGCACGTCGGTCGGATTGTTGAGCTCAATCATCTCCCAAGCCGGCGCGGCACAGCGGGCCACACCGACGGGCAGGCCGGTGTCGAGGAAGCGCAGCTGCTCCAGACCCTCTTGCAACTCCAGCGGGGCGGGGCCGGCAGCAACATAGGCGGCCAGCGCGGCCGGCCGATAGGCATAGAGGCCGATATGCAGCAGAACAGGCTCTACCGGCGTGGCGCCAGGCTCCACGTGCGGGATGATGGACTTGGAGAAATAGAGCGCGCGGCCGTCGCGGGCACAGACCACAGTGGTGCCGCCAACACGGCCGGCGGCGGTATCGGCCTGCAGATGGAGCAGTACGGCTGGTGTAGCGAGCACCGCCGCCGTGGCCATTGCGAAGCCGGGATTGGCATTGAGGTGCTCCACCACTGCTGTCACCATCGGTGCCGGAGTCAGCGGGGCATCGCCCTGAAAGTTGACGACGAGGTCGGGTTCAGTGGGAAGGCCTGCAACAGCAGCCGCACAACGTTCGGTGCCGTTCAAGCAGCTGGCAGGCGTCATCACCACTTCCATGCCTTGAGTTGTGCAGGCATCGGCGATGCGTGAATCATCGGTGGCGATCACGCAGTGCGTGGTGCCTGACAGAGCCGCGGCTGCGGCCTGTGCGGCAGCCCAAGTATAATGGATGGCCGGGCGCGCCACACTATCCGGACCCATGATGGGCACCAGCGGCTTGGCAGGAAAGCGGGTGGAGGCCAGCCGCGCCGGGATAACGATCGCGATGCGCAACGGATCAGTGACCCCAAGCCGGCGAAGAGGCGATGTCGTAAATCTGCACCGCGCCTATCGGTCGGCGCGATCCGGGCTCTGGCACCACGAACAGAACCGATATGCGGTGAGCGCGCATCATGTACAGTGCATCCTTAATCGATGCCGTCTTCTCAATAATTTTCGGCGAAGGCGTCATGACGGCTGTCACTTCGCCCGTGTCCAGGTTGGTCATGTGCCGACGCAAATCGCCATCAGTTATCACGCCGACCAGATCACCGCCTGCATTGACCACGCCGGTCATCCCGAGGCGCTTTTCAGTCATGGTCATAACCACCTCTGGCATGGCTGTGTCGACTGTGACCAATGGCAAACGATCTCCGCTGTGCATCAAATCGGCCACTTGGCCCATAAGGCGACCAATTTCACCACCGGGATGGAGGGCGCGGATATCGTCGCCCGAAAGCCCACGCGCCCTCATGGTCGCCACTGCCAACGCATCGCCCAACGCCAGCATCATGGTGGACGAAGTGGTGGGCGCCATGCTGGACGTGCAGGCTTCCGGTACCGGCGGCAGCACGAGGCCAATGTCGGCCTTGCGCATCAACAGTGAATCCCGGTTTCGCGACACGCCGATCAAATTCACGCCGATGCGCTTGGCATGGCCATATAGCGGCTGCAGTTCGACCGTATCACCACTGTTGGAGTAAACGAGCAGCACATCGCCAGGCATCACCATCCCGGCGTCGCCGTGCGCGGCCTCGGCCCCGTGCAGGAAATGCGCGGGTGTTCCGGTGGCGGCCAGCGTGGCGGCGACCTTGCGAGCAATGTGCCCGGACTTGCCCATGCCGGACACCACCACGCGCTGCTTGCAGGCCAGAAACGCATCAACGGCCGCAGCAAAGCTGCCGTCGATCATGTTGCCCAATTGGTGCAGCGCGATGGCCTCCAACGCGATGACCTCTCGGCCGATCTGTTGGTGCAGATCGCTGTTTATCCTCAACATACACTTGTCCTGAAGAGCGGCCATTGTCGCGCCGCGCTGTTACTGCCGCCGCCGCCAACGGTCAAATCTTGACAGGGCCGATGTTGAAGAACAGGCGAAGTACCATGCATACAACGCTCTGGTCGGGCCAATCCCTTCGTCACATCCTGTTCGATCTCGATGGCACTTTGGTTGACAGTGTGCGAATGACCTGCGCCATCATCGATGAGATGCTGGCCGAACGTGGCATTTCTTTCATCGCTGACCATGCCACAGCCCGCGCCATGGACGCGATTGGCGGCGAGGCCATGATTGCGGCGGTGATGGGGCCGCATTGCCGTGACCCAAAGCAGGAAATCGCCGAATTTCGCACCCGCCATGCCGTCGCCGCGACCCCGCCGGATCTGGCCTTTCCGGGGGTTGCCGAAGCCTTGGCGCGACTGGCCACTGCCGGTCTTGGGATGGCCATCTGCTCCAACAAGCCGCAACATCTCTGCGAAAAAATCATGAGCGACCTGAACTTGGCAAGGCATTTTGGTGCCGTCTTCGGCGCCGTGGCTGATCGCCCGCGCAAACCTGCCCCCGATGCCGCGCTGGCTGCGCTCGTGGCACTCGATGCGGATTCGGCGACGACGCTTTACATCGGCGACTCGCTGGTGGACGTTGCCACCGCCCACGCCGCGGGGTTGCAGGTGGCTCTCGTCGACTGGGGTTATGGCGTCGATGCAGCCCGCGCCGCCGCGCCCGATGTGCCCCTGCTTCAAAGCCTGATGCAACTGCTGAACTAGGCTTCGATATTGCGGGTTATGCGCGTATGGAACAAGCGATCCCATATCATCCCTGTGATGGCATAGTTGCCAAGTTCGTGCAGATGGTGGTGACGCATGTGGTGAGTCTTCAACATGCGCGCGAACGGGCCCTTCATCGGCCACTGGTGGCAGGCATAATGCACCAGATCATAGCCGGCATAGCCCCCGATAAAACCGAGGAACAGCCAATTCCCCCCCGGGCCGATCAGCGCCAGCATCCCAACCCAGATAAGCCCTGCCACAGGCAAGCTCACGACCGGTGGCATCAAGTTTCGCAACGGGTCATTGGGCACCGCATGATGGTTTCCGTGCATTATAAACACGAAACGCCGCAACACCGCCGATTTTGGTTCCCAGTGAAACACGAAGCGGTGCAGCGCATACTCGGTCAGCGTCCACATGACGAGCCCGGCCACGGCGAGAAGAACAGCAAAGCCGGCGCTGGATGTGCCCCACGCCGTCCAGGCGACGCCAGCCAGTCCGATGGCCCACAAGACCATAAACGTTGGAACCGCGATCACCGTCAGCTTTTCAAGCCAACGGTTCTCGAACAACCTGATTGGAGATTGAGGAGCGACCATCACGTTTGCTCTCAACAGCAGGTATTGAGGACTGTCAAGGTACAAGCGGTGTATTGAACTTGTCGTGCGTCAAATTGCCAATTACTTGTGTCTTTTTGGCAAATCGTGAAGAAATCGTAAATGTTGCAGGCAACTTCGCGCGCCCAAATCGCTGCTTTTCAGCCAATCCAGGCTGTCCTATGAACGGTGCCATGAACGGCACGCCAGATGACAAGGCCCTGTCAGACTCAACATCTCACCCGACGTCCGATCAAACGCGGGCGCAGCTGCCGGTCGATCGCCGCATCCTGATCACCGGGGCTTCGGGCGCGTTGGGCGGGGCGTTGGCGCGGCACATGGCGACCCCTGGTACGCGCCTGTTGCTGTGGGGGCGCGCCGCCAGTAGGCTGTCGGCGATCGCCACGGAATGCCGTGCCGCCGGTGCCGCGGTGGAGCAGCGCCAGGTCGATCTGGCAGATGTGCCCGCCGCGCTGGCGGCGCTGGCTGCCGATGATCTGGTCGCGCCGGTCGATGCTGCTCTACTGGTGGCCGGACAAGGCGATGCAGTGCGCCCCGGACAGGTGGTTGAATCGGCCGAACAGGTGGCGCGTCTGGCCAGTGTGAATTTTACCGCGCCCGCAGCACTGGCGGCCGCGCTTGCGGATCGGATGGTGGCGCGCGGGCGGGGCCGCATCCTGTTGGTCGGATCGGCGGCTTCCTTCCACGCTCTGCCGCACGCGCCGGCCTATTGCGCCAGCAAGGCCGGGCTGGCGCGATTTGCCCAGGCACTTCGGCTAGCGGTGGCGCCGCACGGCGTGACAGTCACGCTCGTTTCCCCAGGCTTCATCGATTGGGCCGGTGGCGGGCGCCCGATACCGCGCCTGCTGCTGCTGCCACTGGAGGCGGCGGCCCTGCGTATCCTGACTGCGTTTGAAGCCGGGTTGGGCCATGCCATCATTCCCCGCCGCTTTGCCCTGCTTCGCCTGGTTGACCGGGCACTTCCGGCCTTGCTGCGGGAGCCCTTGTTGCGCCGACTCAGGCCGTGAGTGCGGCAATCACGCCGTGGTGCAGCTGGGCCGGCGTCAGGTCGCGCGCTTCCTGATCGCCGGGGATCAGCGCACCGTCGGCGCCAAAGCGCAGCACCACATAAGGCGTGTGACGATCGCCACCGGGTTCCACCGCGCCGGGGATTGATGGCCGGTGGTCTCCATAGAAGACCAGCACCGCCGGTCGCCGGAGCCCCGCAATTTCGGCCATGAGTCGAGCCAGCATGGCATCGCCGCGCGCCACCAGCTGCAGATAGGCGCTGGACTGTTTGCCATGCGCGCCCGACCTGTCAGCTGGCCACGGCCCGTGATTCTCGATGGTTACGGCGTGGATAAAGGTGGGTCCATTGGCGGCCTCGGCGCGCGCCATGATCACGTCCGCAACGGCGGCATCGGTGGCATAGCGGCCTTCAGTTGGCGGCGCGAAAGCCTCGGGGCCGATCAACTCGGCAAATCCGGCAGCGGGCAGGATCCGGTACCGACCATAAAAGCGCATGTCGTGCGGATGCACGAACAGGCTGCGCCAACCGGTCCGTCCCAGCCGGATGGGCAGGGCATGGCTGGTCTCGCCGATAGCGGTGAGATAGGGGTCAAAGCGGCGGAAGCCCAGGTCGGCCTCATCCCGGCCGAAGATCAGGCCATATTCGGTGCGCATCGTGTAGGCACCAAAACCCGATACCAGCAGTCGCCCTTGCCTCCAGGCCGAGGCGCGGGCGGCGGCAAGGCCGGGCAGAACCAGCGCCGGATCGTCGAACAGCTCGGCTGGATCGGCATAGCTTTCGCACTGCACCATCACTACCAGAGTTGCACTGGCAGGTGCAGGCAGCGCGACCGTGCTGGGCGCCGGACCAGCCGTGGCCTGCCAGCGCTGCCAATGCAGCAGTAACGTGGGCAGCAGGCCGTGCGCCGCCACATCGGCCTGGGCATCGGGCTCCGAGGCCAGATCCCGCAGCGGTGGCAGGGAGAGGCTGATTGCCAGAATCAGCAGCGCCGCGCCCAACAGACCGAGCCCGGCAAGGTGCGGTGCCACGGCCGGCACAAACTGCCAGGCCATCAGCGACAACAGGCCGACACCGCCAAGCGCCAGTGCCACAACCTGCCACATGGCCAGCGCTGACAAATAGAATTGCGGATGTCGGAACACTGCGCCCACCAGCACCAGATCGGTAAACAGCAGTGGTTCGCCCAGTACGGCTCGCTTTGCGTTGGAGACAAATGCCAATGTGGCCGCCAGAGTCGCGGTCACCAGCGCCGCCAAAATGAGATTGCCGCACAGCGCAAGGACCAGCCCGGCACCGGCAAGCAGCATGAGCAGGTGCACCCACTGCCCGGACAGGCTGCGAAGCCCGCGTGGCCGCACCAGCGCATCGGCCAGCAACGAAACTCCAAACATCATGCCGAACGTCACGAAAATCAGGCTCATTCCCCTTGTCGGTGGTGGCCGCGCTAGGGCGGCGAGGTTCGCCGGACTATTAGCGGCGCCGTTCCGCCTTGTCATTATGCCTGTGCGGGCTCGTGCGTCTGCCAGTTTGGCAGTGATGCCGACGTGAAAATTGCGAGGAACACTATAATGTTACGTTGAAAATGGCTACAATTGACAATCTAAGTATAGGTGCGGTCGACAAGCCGTGGCGATTGGCGCTAGGGGCATCGTCGTCCACCAACCGGAGCCGTTGATGCCCGACATGACGAGAGCAGCTATTGATCCGCTGCCGGCGGCGTCCACTGCCGCTGGGCGCGCGCGCTCTGTACTGCTGCTGCAGGGGTTAATGGGCCCTATGTTCCGTCGGCTAGGCCAGGGTCTGATTCGGGCTGGCTACCGGGTGCACAAGGTCAACTTCAACGGCGGTGACCGTGCGTTCTGGCGTCTGCCCGGTGGTATCGATTATTGCGGCACCATGGAGGAGTGGCCGGATGCGCTGCGCCGCCTGATCCGCCAGCATCGGGTGACCGACCTGATGTTGTTCGGCGATTGCCGCGACCCCCACATCGCCGCGCGCGAGGTCTGCAGCGAACTGGACGTGAAAGTGCATGTCTTCGAGGAAGGCTATGTCCGCCCCGACTGGGTGACCATGGAACATGGCGGGGTGAATGGCCATTCCACCCTGCCGCGTGATCCGGCTTGGTACCGCGCGGCCGCCGCTGCCTTGCCGCCGCTACCGCCGCACAGCCGTGTGCGCTCCTCCTTCCGCCGTCGCGCGCTGGAGGGCCTAGCCTACAACGTCGCCGACGTCCTGACCCGCTGGCATTATCCGCACTGGAACAACCACCGGCCTTGGCACCCGATTGTCGAGGGCATGGGTTGGGCCCGCAAATTGTGGCGTAAAAAGGAACGCGAGGCAGATGGGGCGGTGCTGATCGACCGGCTCATGCAGTCGGGCGCGCCCAGCTTCCTGTTCCCGATGCAACTGGACAGCGATGCCCAGATACGCATCCATTCGCCGTTTGTGGGCATTGCTGATGCGTTGAAGACGGTAATACGGTCCTTTGCCAGGCACGCACCGGCCGATGTGCGGCTGGTGGTGAAGGAACATCCGCTCGACAACGGCGTACGCAATTGGGAGCAGGAGACCGCCGACATTGCGAAGAAGTTTGGCGTCGCCGACCGGGTCGCTTATTTGGTCGGTGGAGATATCGAAAGCCTGTGCGCCCGCATGCGTGGCATGGTGACGGTCAACAGCACCAGCGGCACGCTGGGCCTGGCCATGGGCATTCCCGTGGTGGTTCTAGGCGATGCCGTATACGACATGCCGGATATCACCTTCCAGAACGGGCTGGACAACTTCTGGCACGCGCCGACGCCGCCCGATGCCGAGACATTTGCCGCCTTCCACCGCGAAGAACTTGTCGCCCGCATCCATGCCGTGGTGCGCCGCTCAAAGGGCCATTCGCAGTCGGTCATCCGCACGGGCAAGCTGGCGGTCAACCTCGATGCCAAGACGGTCGAGGTCGATGGCGCCCGCGTTCATCTGACGGGCAAGGAATATGCGATGCTCGAGCTGCTTTCGCTGCGCAAAGGCACCACGCTGACCAAGGAAATGTTCCTCAACCATCTCTATGGCGGGATGGACGAGCCCGAACTCAAGATCATCGACGTGTTCATCTGCAAGCTGCGCAAAAAGCTGAGCCTGGCCTGCGGCGGCGAGAACTATATCGAAACCGTCTGGGGCCGCGGCTATGTGCTGCGCGAGCCGGGAGAAGAGGCCGAAGCGGCCTGAGCCGGAGAACCCACCCGCACAACGAAGGACGCCCGGGGCCTTGCGCCTCTGGGCGTTTTTCTTTGGACCCGCGAAGGCGAATTGTGCTCGCCGCCGGTCCGCCATACCCTTAAAGCGCGGCACAAACCGGCAGGGGAATATCTCGCAATGGAAATGCTCGGCATCGATCTTGTGCAGTTGCTGCCGTTCATCGCGGTCGGCTTCGCGGCGCAGTTGGTCGACGGAGCGCTGGGAATGGCGTTCGGCGTGATCAGCAACACATTGCTGGTGGGCGTGATGGGCGTGCCGCCGGCGCTGGCATCCCAGCGGGTCCACGTGGTCGAATGCTTCACCACCGCCACTTCGGGCATCAGCCACCTGCTGCATGGCAATATCGACAAGCGGCTGTTCTTTCGCCTGCTCATCCCCGGCGTCGTCGGCGGGGTCACCGGGGCCTATCTGCTGACATCGATCGACGCCTCGGTCATCAAGCCGTTCGTGCTGATCTACCTTGCCGGGA
>PNJY01000003.1 GCA_013822125.1 Erythrobacter sp.
CGGGAACACGGCCACTGCGGCGCAATGCACGGGAGGCTCCCTTGCCAACCCGATCGCGCGCCTCGGCCGGAAGGGTCAGAGCATCGCTCATCTCGCTTACCTTTCGAATTGCCTGGTTTGATCATTCGCGCGCCACACCTCCAGGGATGACCATGGCGCCGAAGCGCGGCCCTTTAGTGGTCCGCCCCACATAAGGCAAGTCATTCCTGCCTACTGGATGCGCCGGGCGGTGTAACCTCGCTGCGCGAGCATCGCAGGGAGACCGTCGGGTCCGAGCAGATGCGCCGTGCCGACCGCTATCAGTGGACGCTCGCCCGAAGTGAGAATAGTATCCAGTTGCCCGATCCAGTCGCGATTGCGCGCCACCAGCAATGCCTCGCGCAGTTCCGGGTCTTCCATCAGCCCGGTCGAAGCTGCGGTTTCGAGTGTCCTGGCGTCACCTTTCAACCATGCGCGCCGCAGCCGCTCGGGATCGGCTTCGTTGGCACCCACTTCTTCGAGCACCGCCACAAGCAGGTCGCGCTGTTCGGTTTCGGGCAGGCTGTCGAAAATGCCCAACTGGCTTTCGGCTCCTTCAAATTCGTGGACCTTGCGGCCTGCAAAATCGCGCAGCAGTGCCAGGTCGGCACCGTTGGCTGCGTCTCCATTGTCGCCCGCCTGGGCCAATATCAGCGCCGCAGCCCAGGTTTCGATCCGGGAGAAATCCGCGGGCTTGTAATCAGCGTGCTCGATCAATCCGAACAGTTCAGGGCGCGAACCCTTGGGCACACGCAAGCCGATATCGGGCAAATCGGGGCTCGTGGCCAACCGGGTGAAGATTTGGGCCATGCCATCGCGATCGTCGAGCGTGGCAATTTCGACTGCCAGCAGGTCAGCCTGTTCGATGGCGCGTTCGAGTAACGGGGTGCGCCAACGCGCGCCATCGGGAAGGGCATGTATGGTGCCGAACAGCCAGCCCCGGATCTCGCCTGACTGGTCGCGGATTTCCCACATGAGGGGTGCGGGGGCATCGTCGTCAGCGGCAGTACGCGGGTCTTGCTTGCACCCGCCCAGCGCCAGCAGCAACACCGCGGCAACCAGGCCCCACAGCCGGATCATTGGACGCGCGTAACCTCCAGCCCGCGAAGCTCAAGCCAATCCTGCACGCTCTGCTCGCCCGCCAGGTGGCCTGCGCCCACTGCGACGAAAACCGCGCCCGGCGTCGCCAGGCGCTCTTCCAGCCACTGCGCCCATTCGCGGTTGCGCTGGTACAGCAGGGCCTCGGCCAGTTCGTGGTCGTCCAGGCCATCGTTCATAAGCTCCGCCAGCGCATCGGCATCGCCTTCGAGCCATTCAGCGACCATCGCGTCGAGCTTCGGCTTGATCTTGTCGACATTGTCCGCCGCGTCGATGAGGAACCGCATCTGCGATTGCTGCGGCAGCGTATCGAACAGTTCGATCTGCCTTTCGATGGTTTCAAGCGCCTGCTTGTCTTTGCCATCGGCATTTTTCAGCAGGACCGCTTCAACTCCCTTGTCGGGGGAATATCCCTGTTGCAACAAAGGCAGCATGCTCACCATCATGCCTGCATACCAAGGCTCAAGCGGGGCGAATGCCTGTGCGGGCACGCCAAGCTTGCCCATTGCCGCTTCATAACGGGCCTGTTGATCTTCATCCATCAGGCTGGTGAGCGTGGTGCCCTGTGGCAACATGCCCTTTTCCGCCACCAGCGCCTGCATTTTGGCTGGCATGGTTTCATCCATGATGATTTCGGTGACCACCTCATCCGACCCGGTCAGCGCATCGGCGACCGGGCCCCTGAACCATGCGACACCATCGGGCAGGGCATGGACGGTGCCGAACAGGTAGATCGTGGTGTCTTCATCCGCCAGTTTCCACAAAGCCGGGCCACCCAGTTCGACCTCTTCTGCGGGCACCTGCACATCTGGCACCGGTGCAGGCAGCGATTGCTGCTGGGCGCAGGCGGGGACGGTGAAAAGCAATGCACCGGCACTTGCGGCAAGCATCAAAGGACGGAAAGTGGAAAGCATACATAGCTCCTTGGAGGCAGCGGCTGCCATGCATTCCCTAATCCGCGTGAATGGCAAATGAAACGTGAATCGACCAGCTTCACTCTCACGATCCGGGGCACTGCTGCATTGCGGCATTGACGCTATCAAGGGCTTGCGCCATTGCGAGCCGCCATGAGCGATCTTGCGCCGAACAGGGATCCCAAGCGGTCATTCCAGGACATGATCCTGACGCTCCACGATTTCTGGAGCGTGCAGGGCTGCCTGATCCTCCAGCCATATGATATGCGCATGGGCGCGGGCACGTTTCACACCGCCACGACGCTGCGCGCGCTGGGGCCGGAACCGTGGAAAGCCGCCTTCGTCCAGCCCTGCCGCCGCCCGACCGATGGCCGCTATGGCGAAAACCCCAACCGGCTTCAGCATTATTACCAGTACCAGGTGATCCTCAAACCCAGCCCGCCCGACATTCAGGAGCTTTATCTTGAAAGCCTGCGCGTGATCGGCGTCGATCCGCTGCGGCACGATATCCGCTTTGTCGAGGACGATTGGGAATCGCCCACGCTGGGTGCCTGGGGGCTGGGCTGGGAGGTCTGGTGCGACGGGATGGAGGTGACGCAGTTTACCTATTTCCAGCAGATGGGCGGGTTTGATTGCAAGCCGGTGGCGGGCGAGCTGACCTACGGGCTCGAACGCCTCGCGATGTATATCCAGGGTGTGGACAATGTTTACGACCTCGCCTTCAACTCCGCCGGCGTTTCGTATGGCGACGTGTTCCTCGAAAACGAACGGCAGATGTCGAAATGGAACTTCGAAGTGGCTGATACCGCCGCGCTGTTCGACCTGTTTGGCAAGGCCGAGGCGGAATGTCGCAACTGCCTCGCCCATGACGTGCCGATCGCCGCCTATGAACAGGCTGTGGAGGCGAGCCACGTGTTCAACCTGTTGCAGGCGCGCGGCGTGATCAGCGTGCAGGAACGGGCAAGCTATATGGGCCGGGTGCGCGATCTGGCGCGGGCATCGTGCGAGAAATATGCCGAGCAGATGGCGCCCGGATGGCAGGCAAAATATCCGGAGTGGAGCCTGTGAGCTGGTCCGCACCACATCCGCTCAGCCTGAGCCTGTCGAAGGCCACGCTCGGCGCCAGCGCATTGCCTATGCTTCGACAAGCTCAGCATGAGCGGGTGTCGTCAATGGTGACGGCCAATGCCTGATTTCCTCCTCGAACTGCGCTGCGAGGAAATCCCCGCCCGGATGCAGGCCGGTGCCCGCGTCGAGCTGGAACGGTTGTTCCTCCGCGAGATGGAGGCGGCGGGCGTTGCCGTGGGCGATCTGACTGTGTGGTCCACGCCGCGGCGGCTGGCGCTCATCGCGCGCGGACTGCCTGACGCCACACAAGCGGTGAGCGAGGAAGCCAAGGGGCCGCCCGAGGGCGCACCCGACGCCGCGATTGAGGGCTTCTGCCGCAAGAATGGCGTCACCCGCGAACTGCTTAGCCTGCGTGACGTCAAGGGACGCAACACATGGTTTGCGGTGATCGAAAAACCGGGCAGGGCAACCCGCGCGCTTCTGGCTGAGGCCATTCCCGCCATCATCCGCGACTTTTCCTGGCCCAAGAGCCAGCGTTGGGGCGCGGCATCGCTCAGCACCGAGAGCCTGCGCTGGGTGCGGCCCTTGTCCGGCATTGTCGCGATCCTTGGCGAAGAACTGGTAGATTGCGCGATTGACGGAATCGCGAGCGGCTATGCCACGCATGGCCACCGCTTTCATTGCCCAGGCGAGATCACCATTGGCGGCGCGGCGGACTATCAGGAAAAGCTGCGCGCCTGCCATGTCATCGTGGATCACGAGGAACGCGCCGCGCTGATCCGCGAGGGCGCGCACAAGGTCGCGGCCGATGCCGGGCTCACGCTGGTCGAGGACGAGGGGCTGGTGATCGAGAACGCCGGGCTCACCGAATGGCCGGTGCCGCTGCTCGGGCGCTTCGACGAGGCATTCCTCGACGTCCCGCCCGAAGTGATCCAGCTCACCGCGCGAGTGAACCAGAAGTATTTCGTGTGTACTTCTCCCCTCCCGCTTGCGGGAGGGGCCGGGGGTGGGCCTGACCCGGGGATGGATTCGCGTGGGGCGCCCACCCCTAACCCCTCCCGCAAGCGGGAGGGGGATTTGGCCAACGCCTTCGTCTGCACAGCCAACATTACCGCCGCCGATCCCGCCGTGGTGGTGGACGGCAACCGCAAGGTGCTGGCAGCGCGGCTTTCCGATGCGCGGTTCTTTTGGGAGCAGGACCTGAGGAAGTCGCTGGAGGAACATGCGAAGGGGCTCGAACGGATCACCTTCCACGAGAAGCTGGGCACCGTCGCCGACAAGGCGCAGCGGGTGGCCAAGCTTGCAAGGTGGCTGTGCGAGGAGGGGATTGTCAAATCCGGAGTCCCAGCGCAGGCTGGGACCTCTGGCGGGGAAGCGCCTGGCGGTACAAGGTCCCAGCCTGCGCTGGGACTCACGCAGGCCGAACTCGCCGACCTCGCCGAACAGGCCGCACTTCTATGCAAGGCTGACCTCGTCACCGAAATGGTCGGCGAATTCCCTGAATTGCAAGGGCTGATGGGCGGATATTACGCCCGCGCCGAGGGCCTGCCGGACGAAGTCGCCGACGCGATCCGCGACCACTACAAGCCGGTCGGGCAGGGCGACGATGTCCCCACAGCGCCGGTGACCGTGGCGGTGTCGCTGGCGGATAAGCTGGATACTTTGGTTGGATTTTTCGTTATCAAGGAACGACCTACGGGTTCAAAAGACCCGTTTGCGCTTCGACGTGCAGCTATCGGGATCATTGAGCTCATCCTGCGCAACAAGCTGCGCGTTGAATTGGACTACGCGACCGCCCGTGCTGGCAACCTTATTTCGCGCTTTAACGAAAAACGCATTGGAGCGGATGCGAATTGCGAGTGGGTCAGCGAACATCTGTCGGAAGAACTGTTTCGCGCCGTTCCTAACTTCCTCGCCGACCGCCTCAAGGTCCAGCAGCGCGAGGCAGGCGTCCGCCACGATCTGATCGATGCAGTGTTCGCGCTTGGTGGGGAGGACGATCTCGTCCGCTTGCTTGCCCGCGTGAAGGCGCTGCAAGGCTTCATCACCACCGAGGACGGCGCAAATCTGCTCGCCGGATACAAGCGCGCGGCCAATATCCTCAAGAAGGAGGACTGGCACGGGGTCGAGGGTGAAATCAGCCGTACCGGCGAGGAAGACCCGCTGGCCGGGGTTGACGATCCCGACCTGGCCCCGGTGATCGCGGCCAAGATGTCCGAGCGCCACGCCAGGGAACTCTCCCACACACCCGAGCCCGCCGAAGCCGCGCTGATCGACGCTCTCGATGCGGCCGAGCCGCGCGCCATTGCCGCTATCGAGGCGGAAGACTTCGCCGCCGCGATGTCGGCACTTGCGAGCCTTCGCGCGCCGATCGACCACTTCTTCGATGAAGTTACGGTAAATGCGCCCCAAGAAAGCGTGCGCGCATCGCGGCTCGATCTGCTTGCGCGGTTCCGTGCTGCAGTGCACAAAGTAGCGGATTTCTCGCAGATAGAGGGTTGAACGTGCAGACGGTCTTTGTTTTTGGCGGCTCCGACCCGCACGCGGCTACGCATACGAATGCGCGCCAGCGCGACAAGACCGTTACCGGAGGCAAGGGGGCAAACCTTGCTGAAATGGCCAGCATCGGGCTGCCGGTGCCGCCCGGCTTCACCATTACGACCGAAGAATGCGTGCGTTATCTGAAAGATGGCGCGGATTTTTCAGACCATCTGCGCGCGCAGGTGGCCGAAGCGCTCACGAATATCGAGCGCGCGGTGGGCAAGAAGTTTGGCGATGCGGCAGACCCGCTGCTGGTTTCGGTGCGGTCGGGAGCGCGGGTTTCCATGCCAGGGATGATGGACACGGTGCTCAACCTCGGCCTCAACGACGAGACGGTGCAGGGGCTTGCCGCCGCATCGGGACACCCCCGTTTCGCCTGGGACAGTTATCGCCGCTTCATCCAGATGTATTCGGACGTGGTGCTGGGCATCGATCACGGTCTGTTCGAAGAAGCGCTGGAAATCATCAAGGAAGACAACGGGTTTTATGCCGATACAGAGATGAATTGTGAGGATTGGCAGACCTTGGTCAGCCAATACAAGGCGATCGTCGAAGACGAGCTTGGCCACCCGTTCCCGCAGGATGTGAACGAGCAGCTGTGGGGCGCGATCCGCGCGGTGTTCGACAGCTGGGATTCGGACCGCGCCAAGGTCTATCGCCGGCTGAACGACATTCCCGGCGATTGGGGCACCGCGGTCAACGTCCAGGCGATGGTGTTCGGCAATATGGGCGATACCAGCGCCACGGGCGTCGCCTTCACGCGCGATCCCGCTACTGGAGAAAAGACATATTACGGCGAATTCCTGATCAATGCGCAGGGTGAGGATGTGGTGGCGGGCATCCGCACCCCGCAATATCTTACTCGAGCCGCGCGCGAGGCGGCAGGCGCAAAGCCGCAGAGCATGGAAGAGGCGATGCCCGAGGTATTTGCCGAGCTGGCGCATGTTTTCGACCTGCTCGAGCGGCATTATCGCGACATGCAGGACATCGAGTTTACCGTGCAGCAGGGCAAGCTGTGGATGCTCCAGACACGCAGCGGCAAGCGCACAGCCAAGGCGGCGCTCAAGATGGCGGTGGACATGGTCGGCGAGGGGCTGATCGACGAGCGGACCGCGATCCTGCGCGTCGATCCAATGGCGCTTGATCAGCTGCTGCACCCAACGCTCGATCCCGAGGCGGTCCGCGATGTGATGGCCAGCGGGCTGCCTGCTTCTCCGGGCGCTGCGTCGGGCAAGATCGTGCTCGACGCCGATACTGCTGAACAATGGGCCGGGCGCGGCGAGAAGGTCATCCTGGTGCGGGTCGAAACCAGCCCGGAAGATATCCACGGCATGCATGCGGCGCAGGGCATATTGACTGCACGTGGCGGCATGACGTCGCATGCGGCGGTGGTCGCGCGCGGAATGGGACGCCCCTGCGTCTCGGGCGCATCGGCGCTTTCGATCGACCTGAAGGCGCGCACATTGCGGATAGGCACGCGTGACCTCAAGGAAGGTGATATTCTGACCATCGACGGCAGCAACGGCCAGGTCATGGCGGGTGAGGTTCCCACGATCGAACCCGAACTGGCAGGCGATTTCGGCACGCTGATGGAATGGGCCGACCGCCACCGGCGGATGAAGGTGCGCACCAATGCCGAAACGCCCGAGGATTGCCGCATGGCGCGTCAATTCGGGGCCGAGGGCATCGGGCTGTGCCGCACCGAACACATGTTCTTCGATGCCCAGCGGATCAGCGCGGTGCGCCAGATGATCCTTGCCGAGAACGAGCAGGGTCGCCGCGCGGCGCTTGAAAAGCTGCTGCCCGAACAGCGCAAGGACTTTCACGAGATATTCGAGGTGATGGCAGGGCTGCCGTGCACGATCCGCCTGCTCGACCCGCCGCTCCACGAATTCTTGCCACATGGCGATGCCGAATTCGAGGAACTGGCCGAGGCAACCGGCTATGGCGTCGATCACCTCAGGCGCCGCGCCGAAGAACTGCACGAGTTCAATCCCATGCTGGGCCATCGCGGCTGCCGGCTGGGGATCACCTATCCCGAGATATACGAGATGCAGGCACGCGCGATCTTCGAAGCGGCCTGCGAGGTGGCGAAGGCTTCGGGCAAGGCACCGGTGCCCGAGATCATGATCCCGCTGGTCGCCACGCGGCGCGAATTGCAACTGCTCAAGGCACTGATCGACCGGGTGGCGGCGCAAGTGTTCGCGGAAACCGGTTGCACGGTCGAATACCTTGTCGGGACCATGATCGAATTGCCGCGCGCCGCATTGATGGCGGGCGAGATCGCCGAAGAGGGCGCATTCTTCTCCTTTGGCACCAACGATCTAACCCAGACCACGCTGGGTGTTTCGCGCGATGATTCGGCGCGGTTCCTCAGCGCATATGTCGAAAAAGGTATTTTCGCGCGTGATCCCTTCGTCAGCCTCGATATCGAAGGTGTGGGGCAATTGGTCGAACTGGCCGCCGAGCGGGGCAGGGCGACCCGGCCTGATATCAAGCTGGGCATTTGCGGCGAGCATGGCGGCGATCCTGCCAGCATTGCGTTCTGCGAGGCGGTCGGGCTCGATTACGTCAGCGCGTCACCCTATCGCGTGCCGATTGCCCGGCTTGCGGCGGCGCAGGCGGCCTTGCGGGCTTAGCGCCAGCCGGTCAGGGTCAGGATTTGGAAGGTTTCGGCAACGCGGCCTTCGGCGTCCTTGAGTGCCTCGAACGCTGATTTCGCGCAGGCGAATGCTGCCTTGCCCAGTGGCGGAGGCGCATCGGACAGCACATTGGTCAGCGCTTGCTCGCGCAAGTCGGCAACGAGACGCTCCAGGCTGCGATAGCGCACCGTCAGCTTGTGCGTATCAATGACCTGCTTGGAAAAGCCTGCGCGCTGCATCAACGCAGTGGCGGCGCGGTCGTCAATCTGCGGGTGGAGGCGCGCGGCGGGCCGGTCACCATCGGCGGCGAGCATGATCTGGCGCAATGCGGGCAGGCTGCCCGCACCTAAAAAACTGGCCAACAGGATACCGCCATCTCCCAGCGCATTGCGCAGGTGGATCAGCGCGCCGGGCAGATCGTTGACCGTGTCGAGATGCGCGAGGCTGACGATGAGGTCGAATGGCCCGCTCGCGACGGGTTGTTCTTCGGCAGGTGTCCGCATGACGCTGACTTGGCACCCCTGCCGCTCCAGCGCCGCATCGATCAGGCCAAGCCCGCGCCCGAGGACAAGTGCACGCGCCGGTTCGAGTTGCATGAAGGCGATCCGTTCGATCATGTCATGCTCGATTTCGTCCAGCAGCCAACTGGCGCACCCGTCCCGGCCAGAACGTCGCTCTGCGCGCATGCCACGGCGCTCACGGCGATCTTGCGAAAAAATCCGGGGTACGACGGGGTTGGTCATGGCCCTGCGCAGTGCCTCGCTTGCATGGCGAGCGCAAGAGGTGCAGCATCGACGCAATGTCTTGGGGGTCGCAAATTTCCGAGGGCCTGCGTCCGCTGGTGGATTTCATCTATCCGCCGCGTTGCCCCTTGTGCGGCTGCGCGCTGGCGCAGCATGGCGGGCTGTGTGTGTCGTGCTGGGCGCTCCTCGCGATCCCCGGTGAACCGGCCTGCGCAAGCTGCGGCAGGCCCTTTGGCGAGACGCAGGCGGGGACGGGGGCGCATTGTGCCCCGTGCCTCGCCTCGCCGCCGATCCATGCCGGAATTGCGGCAGGCGTGCTCTACAACGACGCGGCGCGGCAATTGGTGCTGGCGTTCAAACACGGGGGCAGGATCGGCCTCGCCCCCTTGCTGGCCCGGCTCGTGGCCGCACGCCTGCCCGAGAGTGCGGATGGCGAGGCGGCCCTGCTGATCCCGGTGCCGCTCCATCGCTGGCGCCTGTGGAAGCGGGGATACAACCAATCGGCGTTGCTGGCGCGCGAGCTGGAAAAGCTGGGGAAGGGTCGGCTTGTGGTGGATTTACTCCAACGGGCCCGGCAAACGCCTGCGCTCGGCGGCCTGGGCCGCAAGGCACGGCGGCGCGCACTCAAAGGTGCGATTCGCCTTAACCCGCTCAGGCACGATCTGGTGCACGGCCGTGAGGTAGTTCTTGTCGACGATGTGCTGACCAGCGGCGCGACGAGCGATGCCTGCGTCCGCGTCTTGAAAAAGGCTGGTGCACGATCGGTGCGCATCGCTTGCTTTGCGCGCGTGCTTGACGAGGCGCTGGACCACACCAGCGCAACGTACGGGGCTGATTGATAGCTGAAAAGCTAACGCCCGGGATTACTGGAACCCCGGGCGCCGCGTGACGAAACAAATTGAGCCCACTTCCAGAGAAGTACGGCGATCTCCCCCTGAGATCGCCCGGGCACTATCCCTCATCAACAAACCGAAAGCGCCAACGCTTGTGCGGGCTGCATTCCGGCATTTTCCCCTGAACCTGGCGCCTTCTGCACCTTTGTTCGGTCACGGGTTCGCACCCGCACGGCGGACTGTCGTCAACACACCGGATAACACAAGCCTTGATCGCATTGCCCGTTGGATTTTGCGGCGCATCTGTGGTTATCGTGCAACAAGCCTAACAGGTGAGATTCCTCGATCGAAATGGAGCGCAAGTGTCTCGATCCAATTCTTCCGACGCCATTGATCGCGAGCAGGGATCGCGTTTCGTACCCCGCTTCGATGCACAGGGGCTTGTCGCCGCGATCGTGGTGGATGCATCGACGCACGGCGTCCTGATGTTCGCCTTCATGAATGACGAGGCGTTGCGACTCACACGCGAAACAGGGATCGCCCACTTCTGGTCGCGCTCGCGCAAGAGCCTCTGGAAAAAGGGCGAGACTTCGGGAAACACGCTGAAGGTCGAAGAAATCCTGGTCGATTGCGATCAGGATGCGCTGGTCTTGCGGGTTCGACCCCAAGGGCCAGCCTGCCATACCGGGGAAAAGTCCTGCTTCTATCGCAGGCTCGAAAAGGATGCTCTCGTAAGGGTAAGGACTTGACGCTAACGTAAGCGTGAATTATCAAACACGCATGGCATCAGTTCACGCACCCCGATCCGTCGATGATTCGATGCGCCTGCACGGCGGCGCGCATCTGGACCGCCCCGACAAGCTCGAGCGCGAGCAGTTTTCGATCTCGGACCTGACCACCGAGTTCGACTGCACCGCGCGGGCGCTGCGATTCTACGAGGACGAGGGCCTGATCTCACCATCGCGGGTGGGCCTGACGCGCGTCTATTCCAAGCGGGACCGTGCGCGGCTCGCATGGATCATGCGTGCAAAGAATGTCGGGTTCAGCCTTGTTGAAATCCGCGAGATGATCGATCTCTACGATCTCGACGATGGCCGTGCCGAGCAACGCCGCGTGACGATCGAGAAATGCCGCGCGCATGTGGCGAAACTGAAACAGCAGCGGGCCGATATCGATTCTTCGATCAAGGAACTCAGCGAATTCATCCGGCTGGTCGAGTCGATCAACAGCTAAAGCCAATCCCCCGTAATCCACGCCCGAGGACACCGAAATGCCCAGTTACAAAGCCCCCAATCGCGACTTCCGCTTCATCATCAACGAGATGCTCGAGATCGAAAGCTACGGCAATCTGCCCGGGTTCGAGAATGCCAGTGCCGATATGGTTGCTGCGATCCTTGAGGAGGGCGGCAAGTTCGCATCTGAGGTCGTCGCGCCGCTCAACCGGGTTGGGGACGAGGAAGGCTGCAAGCGGCACGAGGATGGTTCGGTCACGACCCCGACGGGGTTCAAGGAGGCGTTCGATCTCTACCGCGAGGCGGGCTGGGGCACGCTGACGCAGCCCGAGGAATTCGGCGGGCAGGGCATGCCGCAGGTGATCGGGTTCGCGCTCAAGGAGATGATGTCTTCCGCTAACCAGGCCTTCGGCATGTATCCGGGCCTCACCAACGGTGCGATCGCGGCGCTGCTGGCCAAGGGCAGCCCTGAATTGAAGCACAAGTATGTCCCGAAGATGGTTAGCTGCGAATGGACCGGGACGATGAACCTGACGGAGCCGCACTGCGGCACCGATCTGGGTATGATCCGCACGCGCGCCGCGCCGCAGGGCGATGGTTCCTACCTCATCACCGGGACCAAGATCTTCATTTCGGCGGGCGAGCATGACCTGGCCGACAACATTATCCACCTGGTGCTGGCCAAGACCACGGACGCGCCCGACAATGTGAAGGGCATTTCGCTGTTCGTGGTACCCAAGTTCCTCGTCAATGACGATGGTTCGCTGGGCGAGCGCAACGGCGTTTCCTGCGGCTCGATTGAACACAAGATGGGCATCCACGGCAATTCGACCTGCGTGCTCAATTATGACGATGCGCGCGGCTGGATGGTCGGCGAGGAGAACAAGGGTCTGGCCGCCATGTTCATCATGATGAACGAGGCACGGCTGGGTGTCGGCGTGCAGGGCTATGCCCAGGCCGAGGTGGCTTACCAGAACGCGGTCGCCTATGCGCTCGACCGGCGTCAGGGACGCGCGCTGTCCGGCCCCGCCGATCCCGAGGCGAAGGCTGATCCGATCTTCGTGCACCCCGATGTCCGGCGCATGCTGATGGACGGCAAGGTGTTCAACGAGGGCATGCGCGCGCTGTGCCTGTGGGGTGCCTTGCAGGAGGATTTCACGCACAAGGCCCAGACCGAGGAAGAGCGCAAGGCGGCGAGCGACATGCTCAGCCTGATCACGCCGGTGATCAAGGGTTATGGCACGGATAGGGGCTATGAAGTCGCCAACAACATGCAGCAGGTGTTTGGCGGGCATGGCTATATCGAAGAATGGGGGATGAGCCAGTTCGTCCGCGATTCGCGCATTGCCATGATCTATGAAGGCACCAACGGCATTCAGGCGATGGATCTGTGCGGGCGCAAGCTGGGCATGAACGGCGGCGCCACGGTGCAGGCATGGTTCGCCCTGATCGACGAGGAAATTTCGGCGGCGAAAGCCAACCCCGAGCTTGCAGATATTGCCGGCCGTCTCGAAAAGGCGCTCGGCGAACAGAAGGCAGCGACCATGTGGTTCATGCAGAACGCCATGGCCAACCCTGACAATCTGGGCGCGGGCGCGCATAATTACATGCACATCATGGGCATCGTCACGCTGGGCTTCATGTGGCTGCGTATGGCCAAGGCGGCGCAGGCGAGGCTGGCGCATGGCGGCGGCGACGACGCCGCTTTCTACAGTGCCAAGCTCACCTCTGCGCGCTATTATGCCGAGCGTTACCTGCCCGATGCGGGTGCGCTGCGGCGCAAGCTCGAGGCGGGCAGCGAAAGCATGATGGCACTGGATGCAGAGGCCTTCCAGACCGCGGCCTGACCTGGGGGCCGATGCGCCGGGCGGCCGCCCCGCCCGGTTCACCCGGTTGAAATCGATCCGGCGATGGTTCATCATGGGTTTGCCAATCATGACCCAGGAGGAGCAGGCCCATGTCACTCTCGATCGGCAGCAAGGTCCCCGATTTCACCGCGCAAACCACCCAGGGCGAGATTCGTTTTCACGACTGGCTGGGCGACAGCTGGGGAATTCTTTTCTCGCACCCGAAGGACTTCACCCCGGTCTGCACCACCGAGCTTGGCTATCTGGCCAAGCTGACGCCGGAATTCGCCCGACGCAATTGCAAGGTCATCGGCCTTTCGGTCGACCCGATCGGCGATCACGGCCGCTGGCTCGACGACATCAAGCATGCGACGGGAGGCGAAGTCACTTACCCCATCATCGGCGATAGCGATCTCAACGTCGCAAAGCTCTACAACATGCTTCCCGCTGCGGCCGGGGACAGTTCGGCAGGGCGCACTGCGGCGGACAACCAGACCGTGCGCACGGTCTATCTCATCGGGCCCGACAAGCTGATCAAGGCGATGCTGATCTATCCGATGAGTTCGGGGCGCAACTTCGACGAGGTATTGAGGCTGCTCGATTCGTGCCAGTTGACCGCGAAGCACAAGGTGGCGACGCCGGTGAACTGGCAGTGGGGCGAGGATGTGATCATCGTCCCGTCGGTATCGAACGAGGAAGCGCGCGAACGCTTTCCCGATGGTTGGGAGACCGTTACCCCCTATCTGCGCAAGGTCCCTCAGCCGCAGGATTAGTGCGATCCCTACTCCATCGGCAGGAAATCGGGTACCGAGAGGTAACGCTCGCCAGTGTCGTAATTGAAGCCGAGCACGCGCGTTCCGGGCGCGAGTTCGGGCAGTTTCGCAGCAATCGCCGCCAGCGTCGCACCGCTGGAAATACCCACCAGGATACCTTCCTCGCGCGCGCAGCGGCGGGCCATTTCCTTGGCATCCTCGGCATCAACCTGGATTGCGCCGTCGATCACCTGGGTGTGCAGATTCCCGGGAATGAAACCCGCGCCGATGCCCTGTATCGGATGCGGGCCGGGCTGGCCGCCGCTGATGACGGGCGACAGCACCGGTTCCACGGCATATGCCTTCATGTCGGGCCAGTGCTTTTTCAATTCCTCGGCGCAGCCTGTGAGGTGCCCGCCGGTGCCAACCCCGGTGATGAGTAACGCTGGCGGCGCGCCCGCAAAGTCTTCGAGAATTTCGCGTGCAGTGGTGCGCAGGTGCACCTCCACATTGGCCGGATTGTCGAACTGTGCAGGCATCCATGAATTCTCGGTCGCCTCGATCAGCTCGTTGGCGCGTTCGATCGCGCCTTTCATGCCCTTTTCCCTGGGGGTGAGGTCGAAAGTTGCGCCATAGGCCAGCATCAGCCGCCGCCGTTCGAGCGACATCGATTCGGGCATCACCAGCACAAGCTTGTAGCCCTTTACAGCCGCGACCAGGGCAAGGCCTATGCCGGTATTGCCGCTGGTCGGCTCGATGATCGTCCCCCCGGGCTTCAATGCGCCAGACCTCTCGGCGTCCTCGACCATGGCGAGCGCGATCCGGTCCTTGATCGAGCCTCCCGGATTTGCGCGTTCGGACTTTACCCAGACTTCATGGTCGGGAAACATGCGCGCAAGGCGGATATGCGGGGTTCCACCGATGGTTGCGAGGATTGAATCGGCTTTCATTGGACGGCCTCCTTTGGCGCGGTCTTCAGATCGATGTTGTCGGGCAGGAACTCCGGTGCGAACGTCTTGGCCTGCCGCAATTGGGGAAATATCCATGCCCACAGCGCGGTTACCACTATCGCACCAGCACCCCCGAACACAACTGCCCCGGTCGCACCGAGTATGGCGGCAGCGAGTCCCGACTGCATTTCCCCCAATTCGTTCGAAGCTGAAATCGCCAGTCCCGAAATCGAGGAAACCCGGCCGCGCATCCGGTCAGGCGTGTTCAGCTGAACCAGGCTGGAGCGGATAAATACCGAAATCATGTCCGCTGCGCCCAGCAAAACCAGCATTGTCAGCGAAAGCATGAAATTGCGGCTGAGCCCGAATGCGATGGTCGCCGCTCCGAACACCACCACGGCCCACAGCATCTTGGGGCCGACATTGTGTTCGAGCGGACGCCAGGCCATCCACATCGCCACCAGCGAAGCGCCCACGGCGGGTGCACCGCGCATGATCCCCAGACCCTGCGGCCCGACCATCAGGATATCGCGCGCGAACACCGGGAGCATCGCGGTCGCACCGCCGAGCAGCACGGCGAACAGATCGAGCGTGATGCAGCCGAGCAGGAATTTCTGCCGCCAGGTGAATTGCGCGCCTTCGATCATCTGGCGCAGCGGATGGGCTGGACTGGCATCCTGTTCGGCGCGAATCGGACGGACGGTGTTGATCAACACTGCGGAACAAACCAGCAGGATTGCCGAAATCGCATGGGGCAACCAGTTTGCCTCTGCGAAAAGGAAACCACCGGCGGCGGGCCCGATCACGCTGGCTATCTGCCAGGCGATGCTGGAAAGCGCGATTGCGCGGGGCAGGAGGTTCTGGGGCACGATATTGGGCGCGATCGCGCTCATCGCCGGGCCCACGAACACGCGCGCGGCGCCGTGCATGGCGGCCAGCGCGAACAGCACAGGCAGTGTCAGCCCGCCGCTCCAGGTCAGAAGCGCCAGGACTGCCGCCACGCTGCAATCGACCAGATTGGCAAGTCCTGCCACGATCCTGCGATCGAACCGGTCTGCGGCCCAGCCCGCTACGGGTGTCAGCAACAGCAGCGGCACAAACTGGGCGAGCCCGAGCAGGCCGAGAAGGAATGCGCCTTCGGAGCGGGAAAAGCCGTAATCGCTGCGGGCGATGTCGTATGCCTGATAACCGATCAGAACCACCATCGACATCGTGGCGAAGACGGCGAGGAAACGGGCCGCCCAGTATCGTCTAAAATCGGGAATCGCCAGCGGGGTCGAGGGCTCTTGCGGAGGCTGGGCCGGTGTTTTGCTCACCCGTGCGCAATGGCAGGCCGCACGGGACCTGCCAAGACGTCAAAATCTAACGCAGTGTGAAGCCGCGTTTGTCAGCGCGTGCGGCGAAGGCGCGGATTGGGTTGCAGCATGTCGATGATTGCCATGAAGTCGTCGAAGCGGATGATCCGTTCGAACTGGAATCCGGCACGCTCGTCGCGCGTCCAGATCACATAGGCTTCAAGGCGCCCGACCTTGGGAAGGCGAATGATTACCCTGTCGCCGCGTTGCAGCCCCTTGGTATTGTCCACCATGAAGCCATGTGCGGAGATGTTGGCGACGTGCAGGTTGATATCACCAAGCCGACGATGCTCGACGATGACTGGAAAATCGACCGGGTGGCGCGCCGCGCGGCGCAAATCGGGTACGCTGAGATTGGCTCCGACAGACACTGTCTTCGACCCTCCGTTGCAATCAGACCATTCGCACCTGCTTCTGCGCGACAAAGGCTGATATTTGGTAAAGGTGCAGTGTCCGGAATCGAGACAGGCAGCGTCCAGCTGCGTGATTGGCAGCGGCTAACCTGGTTAACGCATGCACGCTCAACGCATAACGATGGCGTGGCGCTTCTTGCCCAGGCTGAGTCGCAGCGATGCCCCTACGTCCGGAGTGACCAAGAGCCCCGGATCGCTCACTATGTCATCGCCCAGCCTTACTGCACCCTCGGCAATCTTGCGTTTGGCCTCGCCATTGGACGCGGTAAAGCCAAGTTCGGTCAGCAAAGTGCCAATGCGCATTCCCTCAGCGCCAACGGTGATGGTGGGCAGGTCATCGCCCATCCCGCCGCCCTCGAAGGTGGCAGCAGCGGTGGTTTCGGCCGTGCGGGCCGCCTCATCGCTGCGGCACAGGCGCGTAACCTCGTTGGCGAGCACGGCCTTGGCGGCGTTGATCTCGCTGCCCTCAAGGCGTTCGAGCCGGGCAATCTCGTCTAGCGGCAAATCGGTGAACAGGCGCAGGAACCGCGCCACATCGCGATCGTCCGTGTTGCGCCAGTATTGCCAGAAATCGTAGGCCGGAAGCTGCTCCTCGTTGAGCCAGACCGCGCCCGCTGCGGTCTTGCCCATCTTGGCACCGTCCGCTGTGGTTAGCAGAGGGGTGGTCACCCCATACACTTCCGTGGCCTCCATCCGCCGGGTCAGTTCGATCCCGTTGACGATGTTGCCCCATTGATCGCTGCCGCCCATTTGCAGGCGGCATCCATGCTTTAGCGCCAGCTCGCGGAAATCGTAGGCCTGGAGGATCATGTAGTTGAATTCGAGGAAGGTCAGCGGTTGTTCGCGCTCAAGCCGGAGCTTGACTGAATCGAATGTGAGCATGCGGTTGATGGTGAAGTGCGGGCCGACATCGCGCAGCAGGTCGATGTAACCGAGTGTGCTCAACCATTCGTCATTGTCGACCATTATTGCGTCGGTTGGCCCGTCGCCGAAGGTCAGCAGTCGCTCGAACACCGTGCGGATCGATGCGATGTTCTGCCTGATCGTCTCGGGCATCAGCAGCCTGCGGCTTTCATCCTTGCCCGAAGGATCGCCGATCTTGGTGGTGCCGCCACCCATCAGTACGATCGGCTTGTGCCCGGATTGCTGCAAGCGGCGCAGCATCATGATTTGCACCAGGCTGCCGACATGGAGCGACGGCGCGGTGGCATCGAAACCGATATAGCCGGGGACGACCTGCTTCGCGGCGAGGGCATCAAGACCTTCGGCGTCGGTCATCTGATGGATATAGCCGCGTTCGTCGAGCAGGCGGAGCAGGGAAGAATTGTATTTCATTGCGGCGCGGTCGGTAAGGGAAAAGCAGCCCTTCGACAAGCGTGAGGCGGACGGGAAATCACAAACCGAACCGGCAAACACCGTCTGTCCTGAGCTTGTCGAAGCCTTGCGCTTGTTTTAGCTCAAGACGATGCGCCTATCCCTGATACCCCATCCGGCGATGCCGCCACTCAGCGTAACCGGAGTCATGGGCAGTTTCCGCCTGACGACGCACTGGCTCCAATTGCGCTGGCGGATCGAGGGAGCGCAACTGCTGGCGGTCCCCGCGATTGGCGGCAAAGCTCGCGCCGACGGGCTGTGGCAAACAACCTGCTTCGAGTTGTTTCTCAATCCGCAGGGGATGGATGCATATCACGAGTGGAATCTTTCGCCCTCTCGCCGCTGGAATGCTTATGCATTCGAGGCTTATCGCGCGGGCGCGGAGGTGCTGGAGGTGTCACGCGCGCCCGACTGCGTCTGGCATGGAGGATCGAAATTTGCCATATTCGATGCGGCGATCGCTTGCAGATCCTTGCCCGCAGGTCCGTGCGCGTTGGGCCTTTCGGCGGTTATCGAGGAAGCTGGCGGCACCAAGAGTTATTGGGCGCTGGCGCACCCGCCGGGCAAGCCCGATTTTCACCATCCCGCTTGCTTTGCCGCGAGCCTTCCGGCACCTCGAAGCCCATGAAATTTGGTATCGACCGCCTGCTGGCTGACCCCTCGCTAAGACGGCCGCTTGAAGGCAGGCGCGTGGCGCTGATCGCGCATCCGGCCAGTGTTACCGAAAACCTGACCCACTCGCTTGACGCGCTGATCTCGGCAGGGGTGAATGTGACCAGCGCGTTCGGCCCGCAGCATGGGCTGAAGGGCGACAAGCAGGACAATATGGTCGAGACTGCGGATGAAACCGATCCGCGTTACGGCATCCCGATTTTCAGCCTCTATGGCGAGGTGCGCCGCCCCACCGGGCAGATGATGAGCACGGCGGACGTGTTTCTGTTCGACCTGCAGGACCTGGGCTGCCGGATTTACACATTCGTCACCACACTGCTTTATCTCATTGAAGAAGCGGCGAAATCTGGCAAGAGCGTGTGGGTGCTCGACCGGCCAAATCCCGCCGGGCGCCCGATCGAAGGGACGCTGCTGATACCGGGGCAGGAAAGCTTCGTCGGCGCCGCGCCGATGCCGATGCGTCACGGCCTCACCATGGGCGAAATGGGGCACTGGTTTATCGAGCATTTCGGACTCGAACTCGATTACCGGGTGGTCGAGATGCAGGGGTGGGAGCCCGCTGGCACGGGTCACGGCTGGCCCGCAAGCCGCATCTGGATCAACCCTTCGCCCAATGCGGCAAACGTCAACATGGCCCGGGCCTATGCCGGGACGGTGATGCTCGAAGGCACGACGCTGAGCGAGGGCAGGGGGACCACTCGCCCGCTCGAGGTGCTGTTCGGCGCGCCCGATGTCGATGCCAAAGCAGTGCTGTCCGAGATGCAGCGCCTCGCGCCCGATTGGCTGACGGGCTGTGCCTTGCGCGAATGCTGGTTCAATCCGACCTTTCACAAGCATGCAGGAATGCTGTGCAATGCATTGATGATTCATGCAGAAGGCGCGTTCTACAATCATGCTGCATTCAGGCCGTGGCGATTGCAGGCGCTGGCGTTCAAGGCGATCAGGCGTCTTTATCCCGGTTATTCGCTGTGGCGCGAATTTGCCTACGAATACGAGCTGGAGCGGCTCGCCATCGACGTCATCAACGGCGGGCCATCTTTGCGCGAATGGGTGGGCGATCCCGCAGCGCTTCCGGGCGATCTCGACGAGCTTGCCACCCGGGACGAGGCGCTGTGGCAGGAACAGGTCGAAGGGCTGTTGCTCTATTGACCATGGCGATCGACCAACCCACACGCGCATTCGATGAAGCGGAGGCGGATCGCCGCCTTGCGACCAATGGCCGCGATGTCGCGGCAATGCTGGCCAAAGCCGACAATCGCATGTGCGCAGGGGATCACCGTGCGGCGAGTGCCTACTATGGCCAGGTTGAACGGTTGGCAGCTACCGGCGTTCCCGTTGCGCAGGGCGACTTGGAACGTATACGAGATGCAAAGCTGTGGCTGGCAGAACGGTTTCGCCTTGCGATACTCGAGGGGCTGGTGGCACGCGGCGTGGATCAGGCCAACATGCATCCGCGCTTCGCCAAATCGCTGGCTATCATGTTCGGCGAGCAACAGCGCCCGCCAGTATTCGCGCGATTTCCGCAATCGCCAAATCTCTATTTCTACCCCGACCTTCCCCTAGTGGAATATGCCGATCCTGCAGGCCATGGCTGGGTCGATGCGGTCGAAGCTCAGACCGATGCGATCCTTGCCGAAGCGCAGGTGTTGCTTGCGCAAGGCCAGGGATTCGGGCCCTACGTGAAAACCAACCGGCAAAGACCGCAAGGCGACGTCCACGGGATGCTCGAGGATCCTTCATGGAGCACGCTCGATCTGACCGATCGCGGAATCCCCGTGCCCGATCGGGTCGCGCTGGCTCCAAAAACCTGGGAGACCATGCACGGGAATGCCCCTCTTTGCGACATTCCCCGGCGCGCGCCATCGGTGATGTTCTCGCTGCTACGGGCCGGATCGCGCATTCCGCCGCATACGGGCATGATCAACACGCGCTTTATTTGCCATCTGCCGCTGATCGTGCCGGGCAACGGCGCGCTGCGTGTCGGGAACAGCCAGCGCGCATGGGAATATGGCAAGGTAATGATTTTCGACGATTCAGTCGAGCACGAGGCATGGAACAATGCCGCCAAGGATCGGTTGGTGCTGATTTTCGATATCTGGCGACCTGAAATCAGTGACGATGAACGGGCGCAGATCCGCGCGCTGTTTGAATCGGTCGATGCCTATTGAGTGTCCGGTTCGCGGACCTTCTGCACCGCCGCAACCAGCACGAAGCTGATCAGCATCAAGAGGTACCAACTGCCTAGCTTGGCCGGGCCGACCATTTCCCACCCGTCTTCTTGGCCGGGATAGGTCCAGGCGCGGGCGAAGGTGCCGATATTCTCGGCCAGCCAGATAAACAGCGCGACGAGGCCGAAGCCGACCAGCAACGGCATCCACCGATGGGCGTGCCAGTTACGGAAGTGGACGCGGGTGCGCCAGAACAGCAACGCCGTCGCGGCGAACAGCAGGTAACGGATATCGATAATCCAGTGGTGCGCGAAGAAATTGACGTAGATCGCGCCAGCCAGCACCCGAGTTGCCCAACGCGGCGGGTAGTGACTGAAACGGAAGTCGAAAATCCGCCACACTCTCGCGATGTAGCTGCCCACCGCAGCATACATGAAGCCCGAGAACAGCGGTACCGCGCCGATGTGCAGCACGCTTGCCTCAGGATATACCCACGAACCGGCGGCGGTCTTGAACAGTTCCATCACCGTTCCGACGACATGGAAGATCAGGATCACCTTGGCCTCGCGCCAGGTTTCGAGCCGGAAGGCCAGCATCGCGGCTTGAATGGCGATGGCGGCGAGCGTGAGGAAGTCATAGCGATGGAGTGAGGCACTCTCGGGATAGAACAGATGCGTGCCCAGCAGCAGCGCCAGCATCAGCGCACCGAACAGGCAGGCCCAGCCTTGCTTGAATCCGAACAGCAGGAATTCGTAGAGTGCGAGCCGCCAACCGGTGCCCGGATCGAACGCTTCGAGCCGGAGGCGGACAGCCTCGAACCGGGTGTGGGTCTGCCGCTGCCGCCCCTCAAGCGTCATGCTGAACTCGTTTCAGCATCTATCGTCCCGCCAGGCCAGACCCGTCTGGAGGAGAAATGGACACTGGAGTCGGAGACGTGCTTGCACAATCAAGGTCAGGGTGACAACTTGGGAGTCAACACCTCCCCTCAATGCCCGTGTTTCCGGCTCAACTCGCGCATGGCATCGTCGAGCCCGTCGAGGGTCAGCGGGTACATCCGGTCACCCACCAGTTGCTTGAGCATCTTGGTGCTCTGCGAATAGCTCCACTGCTTTTCGGGCACGGGGTTGAGCCACACGGTGGCGGGATAGGTATCGGCCACCCGCTTCACCCACATCGCGCCAGCCTCTTCGTTCATGTGTTCGACACTGCCGCCAGGATGGGTGATCTCATAGGGGCTCATCGCCGCATCTCCGACGAATACAACCTTGTAATCGTGCCCGTATTTGTGGAGCACGTCCCAGGTCTTGGTGCGTTCCTGCCAGCGGCGGCGATTGTCCTTCCACACCCCTTCGTAAAGGCAGTTGTGGAAATAGAAGAATTCGAGGTTCTTGAATTCGGCGGTGGCAGCGCTGAACAGCTCCTCGACCAGTTTGATGAACGGGTCCATCGATCCGCCGATATCGAGGAACAGCAGCAGCTTAACGGCATTGTGCCGTTCGGGCCGCATGTGGATGTCGAGCCATCCCTGCCGCGCGGTGCCGTCAATCGTGGCATCGAGGTCGAGCTCGTCCGCCGCGCCTTCGCGCGCAAACCGGCGCAAGCGGCGCAGCGCCATCTTGATGTTGCGGGTGCCCAGTTCCTTGGTGTTGTCGAGGTTTTTGAACTCGCGCTTTTCCCACACCTTGATCGCGCGCTTGTGCTTGCTCTCGCCGCCGATCCGTACGCCTTCTGGATTGAAGCCCGAATTGCCGAAAGGTGATGTGCCGCCGGTGCCGATCCACTTGTTGCCGCCCTGGTGGCGCTTTTCCTGCTCCTCGAGCCGCTTCTTGAGCGTCTCCATAATCTCGTCCCAGCTGCCCAGCGCCTTGATTTTCTCCATCTCCTCGGGCGAAAGGAACTTCTCGGCCACGGCCTTCAGCCAGTCTTCCGGGATATCGACCGGGTTCTGGCCGTAATCGGTCAGCAGGCCCTTGAACACCTTGTTGAAGACCTGGTCGAACCGGTCGATCAGCCCTTCGTCCTTCACGAAGGTGGCGCGGCTGAGGTAATAGAACGCCTCTGGCGTCTGCTCGATCACGTCCTTGTCGAGCGCCTCGATCAGGGTGAGGTGCTCCTTGAATGTGGCCTTGATCCCGGCCGCGCGCAATTCGTCGACGAAGTTGAAGAACATGCCCCCGGTCTAGCGCGGGTCGAGGGCGCTCGCCAGCCCAATCATCAGCCTTAACGCATTGCTAACTATACGCAGGTACGAGGGGTGCAAGGGGTCAATTCGGGGCGAAGTAAATGAAAGAACTGGCAATAGACATAAATACGGCATCTGCTCTGGAACACATACCGGCAAGCTGCGGCGATGTGACCGTTGGTTGTTCGGACGTTGCCGGTATTGTCGAAGCGGTGATCAAGTCTTCGGCCCGGCTGCGCGCTGAGCACGCCGAACTGCAAGGCACTGTGGCAGCGCTGGAGGCTGACCAGGCCAAGGTCAGCGAAGCGACCGATGAAGCCCGCTATCTTTCGGAAAACGCGATCGAACGGCTGGGCGAAGGCACCAGCCTGATCAATTCCTCGCTGGCGGAAATCAGCGCGCTGCTCGAACTGGTCGAAACGCTGTCGCAGCACGTCACCGGATTTGCGGCGGCGATGGACCAGGTTCGGCGCTGTTCGAAGGATATCGAGCAGATCGCCGAAACCACCAACATTCTGGCGCTCAACGCAACCATTGAGGCGATGCGCGCGGGCGATGCCGGACGCACATTTGCCGTGGTCGCGGGCGAGGTGAAGAGTCTGGCCAATGACACGCGCAAGGCAACTGTCGAGATTTCAAAGACGGTCGATGCACTGGAGCTTGAGGCTACGCAAGTGATCGAACGGATCGAAGCGGGATCGGAAGCAAGCTGCAAGGCCAAGAATTCGGTGTCCAAGATCGAAGACACGATTTCGCAGGTGGTCGATCTGGTCAGCGAAGTCGACCGCAACAATGACACCATCACCCGCTCGACCAGCATGATCAGCGGGCATGTCGAACGCGTGCAGAACGT
This sequence comes from Erythrobacter sp., assembly GCA_013822125.1. Taxonomy (GTDB): domain Bacteria; phylum Pseudomonadota; class Alphaproteobacteria; order Sphingomonadales; family Sphingomonadaceae; genus Erythrobacter. The sequence goes on from PNJY01000003.1 coordinate 23,656, forward strand.
GCTCGACGAGTTCGACAAGGCCGCGCTGGAAAATGAAACACAGCTCGATGCCGCCTATCGCCGCATGGAAAAGCTGGAGCTCACCGCCAGCGAGATGTTCGACCGGATCGTGCAGGCAGGGCTTTCGCCCGAAGACAGCCTGATGGTTGCATGCGGCCAGGAAATAGCGCGTGAAATCGTCGCCAGGACCGAGGCCGCACTTGAAGCGGGCGAGGTGAGCGAGGCGCAGCTGTTCGACCAGGACTATCTTGAAATTCCCGGCAGCAATCCGCCGCGCTTTCGCACCGGCCTCAACGATTGGGCGGATGCTGCATGGCGCCCGCTGCTCGACAAGGCCAAGGCATCGGACCGCAGGGTCATGGCCGCAGCCTGCACCGATATGAAGGGCTTCCTGCCCACACACCTGACGGCATGCTCGCGCCAGCCCACCGGCGAGATCGGGCATGACACCGCATATTGCCGCAACGGCCGCATCCTGTTCGATGCGATTGACCAGAAATCCAAGCTAAGCGACGCTCCCTACATGATGGCCGTTTATCGCCAGGAAGGCGACGGCCAGAAGTACCGGGTGGTTCGCAACGTCTATATTCCGCTCCACATCAAGGGGCGGCGCTGGGGCGATTTCGAGCTGGCCTACACGTTCGACTGAGGACGTCAGCCGCCCGGATTGCGGCGGGCCATGAACGCAAGCCTTTCGAACATCATCACGTCCTGTTCGTTCTTGAGCAGCGCGCCGTGCAGCGGCGGGATGGCGCTGGCGGGATTGCGATCCTGCAGCACCTCCAGCGGCATGTCCTCGTTCAGCAGCAGTTTCAGCCAGTCGAGCAGTTCGCTGGTCGAAGGCTTCTTCTTGAGGCCCGGCACTTCGCGCAGTTCATAGAACACGTCCATCGCCTTGGTGACGAGCGCTTTCTGGATGCCGGGGTAATGCACCTCGATGATGTCGCGCATCGTCTCGCGATCGGGAAACTTGATATAGTGGAAGAAGCAGCGGCGCAGGAACGCATCGGGCAGTTCCTTCTCGTTGTTCGAGGTGATCACCACGATCGGGCGTTCCTTCGCCTCGATCCGTTCGCGAGTCTCGTAAACATCAAAACTCATCCGGTCGAGTTCCTGCAACAGATCGTTGGGAAACTCGATATCGGCCTTGTCGATCTCGTCGATCAGCAGGACAGGCAGGCGCGGCGAGGTGAATGCCTCCCACAGCTTGCCCTTCTTGATGTAGTTGCCGATGTCATGGACCCGTTCCTCGCCCAGTTGGCCGTCGCGCAGACGGGCCACCGCATCATATTCATAGAGGCCCTGCTGTGCCTTGGTAGTCGATTTCACGTTCCATTCGATCAGCGGAGCATCGATGGCCTGAGCGATTTCATGTGCCAGCACGGTCTTGCCGGTGCCCGGTTCGCCCTTGACCAACAGTGGGCGGCGCAAGGTGACCGCGGCATTGACCGCGACCTTGAGATCATCGGTCGCGATATAGGAACTGGTGCCTTCAAAACGGTGCGGGGTCTTGCCGATCATGGGTTTCCTCTTGAAACTCAACTTGACGCTTGCGTAGGGTGCGATGTTTCAAAGCGCAAGACTTACGCAACGTAAGCTCTCACCAACGCCCGCTATCGGCTAAGCTGGGATGTGCGTGCCGAATCGCCCCACATATTCGGCCACGAGCGATATTTGAAGGAATTGCCAATGCCCGCCCAACAGCTCTCGATCATTACCCCCGCCGGCCATGCACTGTCGGGCACACTCGAGATGCCGTCGGGTCTGGTGCGCGGAGCGTCACTGTTCGCGCATTGCTTCACCTGCACCAAGCAGTCCAAGGCAGCGGTCGAGGTGACGCGGGCGCTGGCGCACGAGGGCATCGCCTGCCTGCGCTTCGACTTTACCGGTCTTGGCGCGAGTGAGGGCGAATTCGGCCGTGCCGGTTTCGGCAGCGATGTCGAGGATCTGATAGCGGCGGCCAAGGAGTTGTGCGACCGCTTTGGAGACGGGATACTGCTGGTCGGGCACAGTCTGGGCGGAGCGGCAGTGCTGGCTGCGGCGAGCATGATCGGTCCGGGCAAGGTGGCGGCAGTGGCCACCATCGGCGCGCCCTCGGACGTCCCCCATGTGCTGCACAACATCAAGGGTGATCTCGAAACCATTGAGCGTGACGGGGAGGGTGATGTCACGATCGGCGGACGCGCATTCCGATTGAGCAAGGATTTTCTGGACATTACGCGCGAGGTGGATCTGCTCGAAAGCCTGAGCACCCTGCGCGTTCCGCTCATGATCTGCCATTCGCCGACCGATCAGATTGTCGGGATCGAGCACGCAGGCAAGCTATTCGGCGCGGCGAAACATCCCAAGAGCTTTGTCAGCCTGGCCGGGGCGGATCACATGCTGACCGATGCCGCCGATGCCCGGTTTGCTGCCGGAGTGATCGCCACCTGGGCGCATCGCTACTTGCCGCTGCTGGATGACTTGCCGGCGCCCGATGCGGGCGTGATCGTGCGCACCGGCTATGGCAGGTTCGGCACGCAGATTCTGACAGCAAGCCATGATTTTGTCGCCGACGAACCGATTGGCGATGGCGGTGATGACAGCGGGCCCAATCCTTATGACCTGCTGCTGGGCGCGCTAGGGGCCTGCACAGCGATGACCATGAAAATGTATGCCGATCGCAAACAATGGCCCTTCGAGGGAACGCGCATCCATCTGACCCACGAACGCGACCATGCCGAAGATTGTGGGCATGTGCTGGAGGAAGGGACCCAAGTGCAAGCAATCCACCGGACAATCGAATTGCTTGGCGAAGGACTGACTGGCGATCAGCGCGAAAAACTGTTGGAAATCGCTAACAAATGCCCGGTCCACCGAACGCTGACAGGGCATCTCCATGTGCATACGGAGGTGATGGGCTGAACGGCAACAGCGCAAAGGCCGTGGGGCGAATCCAACCAGGTCGCGCTAAACTGCCGAACAGACGTAGCGGGCTATGTCTGCACCGATTGAATTGGACGGCAGCCGAAATTCGCGCCAGCTTCCATCGGTCCAGGTTTCAGTCACAACTTCGCTTGCTCCGACCTGGGAGCAATCCACCCGGTAGTCCGAATGCGGCCAGATCGGACCATTACGCATTCGGTAGAACACCCAAGTTCCCTCGCGCCGAAACGAATCCCGATCTACCTGCCCGTTCTCAAGGCTTATCCAGTTCTCGGCGGAAGCGGTGCCGTGAATAGCCGCACTGGCAGCGGCCAGTGTCAGCAGAAATCGGAATCGGGCTGAGCGCGCCATACTGTTCCTCCTTCAGTGATGAACAGGCGCAAGCACATACTCCCCGGCCGCCGTGCAGGCAACCTCACGCGTCGATCATCTCGCGCGAAATGTCGCCTGCGTGATTCTGGATGAAGTTGAAACGGTGTTCCGGATTGCGCCCCATCAGCCGATCGACCAGTTCCTTTACCGCCGCCCGCTGTTCGAACTCGGGAGGTAGGGTAATGCGGATCAGGCCTCGGGTGGCCGGGTTCATCGTGGTCTCGCGCAGTTGCTGCGGGTTCATTTCGCCCAGGCCCTTGAACCGCGCCACCTCGACCTTGCGGCCCTTGAACTGCGTAGCTTCCAGCTCGGCGCGATGGGCATCGTCGCGGGCATAAGTGCTCTCCTTGCCTGCGGTGAGGCGATAGAGCGGGGGCTGCGCCAGGAACAGGTGCCCGCGCCGCACTACCTCGGTCATTTCCTGGAAGAAGAAGGTCATCAGCAGCGTGGCGATGTGCGCGCCGTCGACATCGGCATCGGTCATGATGATGATCCGGTCGTAACGCAGGTTTTCCGGGTCGCAATCCTTGCGCGTGCCGCAACCCAGCGCAAGGACTAGGTCGGCGATCTCCTGGTTGGCGCGGATCTTGTCGAGCGTGGCCGAGGCGACGTTGAGGATCTTGCCACGGATCGGCAGGATCGCCTGCGTCTTGCGGTCACGCGCCTGCTTGGCGCTGCCACCGGCGCTGTCACCCTCGACGATGAACAGCTCGGTCTCTCCCTTTCCTTCGCCCGAACAATCGGTGAGCTTGCCCGGCAGGCGCAGTTTCCGGGAGTTGGTTGCGGTCTTGCGCTTGATCTCGCGCTCCTGCTTGCGCTTGAGCCGCTCGTCCATGCGCTCCATCACCTGGCCAAGCAGCGCGCGCCCGCGCTCCATGTTGTCGGTCAGGAAATGGTCGCAGTGGTCGCGCACCGCATTTTCGACCAGGCGCGCGGCTTCGGGGCTGGTCAGCCGGTCCTTGGTCTGGCTCTGGAACTGCGGGTCGCGGATGAACACCGAGAGCATGATCTCGGCGCCCGCCATCACGTCGTCGGCAGAAATATCCTTTGCCTTCTTCTGGCCGACAAGCTCGCCAAAGCTGCGCAGCGACTTGGTCAACGCCGCGCGCAGACCCTGTTCATGTGTGCCGCCATCGGGGGTGGGCACGGTATTGCAGTACCAACTCGTCGAACCATCGGACCAAAGCGGCCATGCGATTGCCCATTCGGCGCGGCCCCGGTCCTCGGGAAAATCCTGCCGCCCGGCAAAGGGTTGGGCGGTCACGCATTCGCGCCCTGCGATCTGTTCGGCAAGGTGATCGGCCAACCCGCCGGGAAACTTGAAAACCGCCTCCTCAGGCACATCGTCGCTCGCCAGCGCGGGCGCGCATTTCCAGCGGATTTCGACCCCGGCGAAGAGATAGGCCTTGGACCTGGCCAACCTGAACAGCCGCACGGGCTTGAACCTGCGGTCCTCAAATATCTCGGGATCGGGCGTAAAGCCTACTGTGGTGCCGCGCCGGTTGGGCGTGGGACCAAGGTTCTGCAAAGGGCCGAGCGGCAACCCGCGGCTGAATTCCTGCGCATATAGCTGGCGGTCGCGAGCGACCTCGACCCGGGTATGGCTCGACAGCGCGTTGACCACGCTGACGCCCACCCCGTGCAGGCCGCCGCTGGTAGCGTAAGCCTTGCCCGAAAACTTGCCGCCTGAATGGAGCATCGAGAGAATCACTTCCAGCGACGACTTGCCGGGAAACTTGGGATGCTCGTCAACCGGAATGCCGCGCCCGTTGTCGCTGATGGTCAGGCGATTGCCTTCGTCGAGCCGCACCTCGATCCGGCTGGCATGGCCCGCAACCGCCTCGTCCATGGCATTGTCGAGCACTTCGGCGGCGAGGTGGTGCAACGCGCGGTCATCGACGCCGCCGATATACATCCCCGGCCGTCGCCGCACCGGCTCAAGCCCTTCGAGCACCTCGATCGAGGATGAATCGTAATCGCCGCTGGAAAGTGGCGTGTTTTCGAACAGGTCGCTGGGCATGGTCATCAGGGTCAGCGCTATAGGCGCGCGCTCCGCGCGGTCACAAGCGGCGGGCGGCAGTTTTCGTCAGTCCTCGAATCGGGCCGGGGCGGGCGACACGGTATCGATCGTGCCGTTACCCACCTCGCGCACCTCCAGCGCACGTTCGATCACGCCGTTACGCCCGAAACGAAACGCCCCGTCGATCCCCAGGAAGCCGCCGCGATCGAACATCTGGCCAATCGGAAAACTGCGGCCCACCCGCCAATCGCGCGCTATGCGCAGCGTCAGCAATACCGCGTCATACCCCAGCGTGGCGATGCGATGCGGCCTGGTGCCGAATCGCGCCTCGTAACTGTCGCTGAAGCGCTTGAGCCGCTGGTCGGATACGGCAGCGAACAGCGCCCCGCGCAGCGAAGCGGCCCGCGTCGCGGCAACTTCACCGCTCCACAGTTCCGTGCCCAAGATGCGCGTTACGGCGCCATCCCTGCGCAGCTCGCCCGCGGCGATGCCGGCTAGTCGCGGACTGTCGGCGATCAGCACAGTGTCATAGCCGCCACGTTGCTTGAGGCGTTCAGCCGCGCTTACGATCGACTGGCTGGCGCGCGTATAAGTCTCGCTGCCGGCAAACGACCCACCGTAACTGCGCAGCGCATTGGCCAGCGCACCGGATGCCCGCGTGCCGTAATCGCCATCGGGCAGCAGCGCGGCGAATCTTGCTGCCCCGCGCGAACGGGCAAAGGCAACGGTGCGACTGATCGACTGTTCGGGTACATGGCCCATCACGAACACGTTGGCACCGGCCGCGCCGCTATCATTGGAAAAGGAAATGAGCGGAATGCCGTTCTTGCGCGTTTCGGCAAGGACCGCGCCGACATTTTCGGCCAGCAGCGGCCCCAGTATCAGGCGGTTGCCATCGGCCAGCGCGCGCGCCGCGGCGGCACCGGAACCCGCCGAGGTATCATAAGTGGTGATGCGCAGATTTTCGGCGTTGGTATCAAGCAGGGCCATGGTGGTGGCATTGGCGATCGACTGGCCAACCTCGCCGTTTTCGCCAGACATCGGGACCAACAGCGCAACGCGGTGGCGCGTTTCATCGGTCGGCAGTTCGGTTGCAGTGGGCTCGGGCGCGGGGGTGGCTGCGGGTGGCGGAGCGGTCGGCTGCGACTTGGGGATCACCTGGCACCCGGCCAGAAGCGCAGCCAGGCCAATGGTGGCGAAGCTGCGTCGATTGAACAATACTCGCTTCATGCTTGCCGACCTCAGTGCGCTGTATCAAAGAGTGAATGGTGAACACGATCCAGCCTGAATCCAGCCTGTCCGGGTCACTTGCACCCGGGCTCTACATCGTTGCAACCCCGATTGGCAATCTGGGCGACATTACGCTCCGCGCGCTCGACGTTCTGCGCCGATGCGACAGGGTGGCGTGCGAAGATACACGGGTGACAGGCAAGTTGCTCAAGCATCTGGGCGTATCGCAGCGGTTGGTGCGCCATGATGATCATGCCTCGGCGCAGGACCGCGCCAGATTGGTGGAGGCGATGCGTGGCAAAGCGGTTGCGCTGGTCAGCGACGCCGGGACTCCCCTGGTGTCCGACCCCGGATACCGGTTGGTCAACGAGGCAAGGGACGCAGGCGTTGCGATCACCGTATTGCCTGGTCCCTGCGCAGCGGTCGCCGGGCTGACGCTTTCGGGCCTGCCCTGCGACAGGTTTCTGTTCGCCGGGTTTCTTCCTGTGAAGGACAAGGCGCGGCAGGATTTTCTGGCGGGATTGGGAATGATCGATGCCACGCTGGTGCTTTACGAGAGCGCGCAGCGGCTCGTCCGTTCGCTCGAAGCGATTGCCGCGCTCTGGCCCAGGCGCGAGGTGGCGGTGGCGCGCGAACTGACCAAGCTGCACGAGGAGTGCCGACGCGCAAGCGCAGCAGAGCTTGCCGCGCACTATTCGCTCCACGCGCCCAAGGGTGAAGTGGTGCTGCTCATTGGTCCGCCGGACGAGCAGGCTCCGGGCGATCCCGAAACACTGCTGAGGGAAGCGCTCAAATCGCTCAAGCCGTCGCAGGCGGCAGCGCAAGTCGCCCGCGCCACCGGGCATGATCGCAAGGCGCTCTATGACCGCGCGATGGAACTGAAGGCGCAATGAAGCGGCAATTGGCCGAACGGCAAGGGCGCGAGGGCGAGCGTCTTGCTGCTGTCTGGATGCGACTAAAAGGCTGGCAGGTGCTCGCGCAGCGGGTCAAGACCCCGCGAGGCGAAATCGATCTGATCTGCCGCAAGGGAGCCATGGTGGCCTTCGTCGAAGTCAAATGGCGCAAGCGCAGCGAAGACCTCGATACTGCGATCGACCAGTATCGCTTGGCGCGGGTCGCGGCCGCGGTCGAATGCGTGGCGCACAATTACGCGCAATCGGGCGAGGATTTGAGAATCGACGTGATCCTGCTTGCACCCGGCACTCTGCCACGCCACATCGTCAACGCCTGGCAGCCGTGAAATTGGGCAGCCTCGAAAGGAAACGAATGAGCCTGCGCGTAGCCGTCCAGATGGACCCTATCGAAACCGTCAACATCGCGGGGGATTCGTCCTTCGCGCTGATCGAAGCCGCACAGAAACGCGGGTACACGGTGTTCGAATATCACGTCGGCAGCCTCACACTCGACGCTGACGACCGGCTGTTCGCGCAATGCTTTCCTGTCACCGTCAGGCGCGTCGAAGGGGATCACTTCGCCAAGGGCGCACCGCACAGACTCGATCTGGGGCGCGACATCGACATCGTGCTGATGCGTCAGGATCCGCCGTTCGACATGGGCTATATCACCGCCACCCATCTGCTGGAGCGGATCGGGCACGAAACCCTGGTGGTCAACGATCCGGCCAGCGTGCGCAATTCACCCGAAAAGGTGATGGTGCTCGATTTCCGCCGGTTCATGCCGCCCACGCTGGTCACACGCTCGATTGATGAGGTGCGGCGCTTCATGGCCGAACATGGCGCAATCGTGGTCAAGCCGATCCATGGCAATGGCGGCAAGGCGATCTTCCGCGTTCCCGAAAGCGGCGAGAACCTCTCGGCGCTGTTCGAGGTGTTCAACCAGATGTGGCCCGAACCGCACATGGTCCAGCCCTTCCTTCCCGAAGTGGCCGAGGGTGACAAGCGCATCGTGCTGATCGATGGCGTGGTCGCGGGTGCGATCAACCGGATTCCGGGCGAGGGCGAGTTCCGTTCGAACCTTGCAGCGGGGGGTAGTGCCCAGCCAACCACCCTGACCGCGCGCGAGCAGGAAATCTGTGATGCACTTGGCCCGGTTCTCAAGGAACGCGGACTGGTGTTCGTCGGGATCGATGTGATCGGCGGCAAGTATCTGACCGAGATCAACGTAACCTCGCCCACCGGGATCATGGCGATCGACCGCTTCAACGGCACCGATACGCCGGGGATGATCTGGGACGCGATCGAGGCGCGTTTTGCGGTTCTGTCCGCGAATTAGCGCTTTCCGGCGCGCGGATGCGCGGAGCGGTAATTCTCCAGCATCGTCGCGGCATCGACCTTGGTATAGATCTGCGTCGAACCAAGGCTGGCATGGCCGAGCAGTTCCTGCAAGCTGCGCAGATCGGCGCCTGCACCCAGCAAATGCGTGGCGAAGCTGTGCCGCAGCGCATGCGGCGTTGCGCTATCGGGCAATCCGAGCGCGCGGCGCGCCTGGGCCATCACCTTCTGGACCATGCCCTGGTTCAAAGCCCCGCCCTTGGTGCCGCGAAACAGCGGACCGTCGGGTACCAGCGGCCATGGGCATAGGGCGGTGTAATGTGCCACCGCTTCGCGGCAGATGGGCAGCACGGGGACGACTCGCTGCTTGCCGCCCTTGCCGGTGATCCTGATGATATCGCCCAAAGGTGCGTCCTTGCCCTTGAGCGAGAGCGCCTCGGATATCCGCATGCCCGAGCCATAGAGCAGCAGCAGCACCGCACGGTCGCGCGCGCCGGTCCATTCCTCGCTGCCATTGCCCGCGACCAGATCGGCGACATTGGTGGCGTCGTCGGGGGTGATCGGGCGCGGAAGGCCCTTCTTGATGCGTGGGCCGCGCAGGCGAGGGGGGGAAGGGTCCGGCACCCCGGCTTGCTCGCGTGCGAAGCCGAGGAAGTTCTTGAGCGCCGAAAGTTCGCGCGCGGCGCTGGCGTTGCCGATCCCCCCGGCGCGACGGCCGGCCATGTATCGGCGCAGGTCCGGTCCTTCAAGGCGTGCCAGATCGTCCCAGCTCGAAAACGCGCGTTCCTTCAGAAACCGCCCGGCGCAGGCGAGGTACGCGCGCACGGTATGCGGGCTGCTCCGCCGCGAATGGGTTAGATAGCTGCGCCAGCCTTCGAGAAAGTCGGCGTCGTTCATGCTGCCACCAGATCGGCATGAACGATTTCGCCAAGCAGCGCATCGAGCAGCGGCATCCCGGCAGGCGTGACGCCGATCCGCGATCCGTGTTGCCACATCAGGGCCAGGTCGCGCAGCAACGCAAGCCGCCCGAAGTCGATCATCGCACCAGCGGCCAGGCCAAAGCGCTGGCCCAGCATCTCGAGGTCGATCCCCTCGACCAGCCGCAGCCCCATCATGATTGCTTCGCTGGCCTGTTCGCTTGCAGAAAGAGGGCGTGCCACATTGATGCCGTCACCGTACGTTTCTACACACTTAAGCCAGTTCTCGGGCTTCTTGTGTCGCTCCGTTGCACTGTTGTGTCGCCGTCCATGTGCGCCTGGACCGATCCCGCAATAGTCCTGGTACCGCCAATAGGCGAGATTGTGGCGGCTCTGCTCGCCAAGGCGGGCGTAATTGCTGATTTCGTAAGCGGGGATACCGGCGTCGGCGGTCATAGTCTGCGTCAGCGCGTAGAGGTCCGCCGCAGGATCATCGCCCAGCGGCGCGAAATGGCCGAGCCGCACATCGGTTTCAAAGCGCGTGCTCGGCTCGATCGTAAGCTGGTAGAGAGAGATATGGCCGGTGCCCAGCGCCAGCGCCCGGCTCAGTTCGCGCGCCCAATTTTCGGCTGTCTGACCGGGGCGAGCATAGATCAGATCGATGCTGACGCGGCTGAAATTTGCCTGGGCGATATCCAGCGCATGGAGAGCTTCGGTGCTGGTGTGCAATCTTCCCAAAAACTGTAAAACATCATCATTTAATGATTGTATTCCCAATGAAATACGATTCACTCCAGTCATCGCAAGCGCGGCAAAATTGCCCACTTCGACCGACGACGGATTTGCCTCCAGCGTGATCTCGATTTCCGGTGCAAATCCCCACAGGCGCTCGGCCTCGGCCAGCAGTGCGCCGACCAGTACGGGTGGCATCAGCGAAGGTGTGCCGCCACCGAAAAAGATCGATTCGAGCGCTTCGCCCCCGGCGATTTCAGCCTCGCGCCGCATGTCCGCGATCAGCGCCGCCTGCCAGCGCGCGACATCGACATCGGCGCGCACATGGCTGTTGAAGTCGCAATACGGGCATTTCTTCAGGCAGAAGGGCCAGTGGATATAGAGAGCGCGTGCCATGTTACGGTGACCTTAGCCTATCCACCGCAAAGATTTCAGCCTTTCTTAAGCATCGCGAGCCAAGTTTCAGACCCTGATGAGTCGCAAGCCAATCATGATACTGCTCGCAGCAGGAATGGTCGCGATGGGCGCGGCGAGCGTGGCGGTCGCCTCGGCGGCGCCCAATCGCTTCGCCGCAGAGCTGCTCGACGCGCACAACCACGCGCGTTCGCAGAATGGCGCACAGCCGCTCGAATGGAGCCAGGATCTCGCGCACCAGGCGCACCGCTGGGCGCAGGTTCTGGCCAGCGAGGGGCGGATGCGCCACGCCCCGCAGAGCGAACGTGGCGGAGCGGGCGAAAACCTGTGGATGGGCAGCGCCGGGGCCTATTCGGCCAGCTTTATGGTCGACGCCTTCGTCGACGAAAGGCGGAATTTCAAACCGGGCAAGTTCCCGCACATTTCGCGCACCGGAAACTGGCGCGATGTGGCCCATTACACGCAGGTGGTGTGGAAGGGCACACGCGAGGTCGGCTGTGCGGTGGTGAAGGGCGGGCGCGACGATTTCCTCGTCTGCCGCTATTGGCCCGCGGGGAATATCTATGGAGAGGAAATCGGCTGAGTTTGCATTTTTTACCCGAACTGGTCGGCGACCAGCTTGGCAAAGGCATCGGCGCGATGGCTGATGGAGTGCTTTTCAGCCGGTTCGAGCTCGGCCATGGACTGCACATGTCCCTGCGGAACAAACACCGGATCATAGCCGAAGCCCATGGTCCCGCGCGGTGGCCAGGTGAGCGAACCGCGGCATTGACCCCCATAAATCGCGTGCTCGCCGTCAGGCCAGGCGAGCGCCAGCACGCAGTGAAAGGCCGCACTGCGATCGGCGCTGGGGCCGATCTGCTGAAGCATGCCTTCGACCTTGCCCATTGCCATGTACCAGTCGCGCCCCGGCTCGCCTTCGAACCATTGGCGTTCGGCCCAGTTGGCGGTGTAAACGCCCGGCCGCCCACCCAGCGCATCGACCGCAAGGCCGCTGTCATCGGCAAGCGCGACAATGCCCGATGCCTCTGCTGCCGCACGCGCCTTGATCAACGCGTTTTCGGCGAACGAATGGCCTGTTTCCGCCGGTTCGGGCAGGCCCAGCGACCCCGCCGAAATGCATTTCACCCCATGAGGTTCGAGCAGCGCGGTGATTTCCTTGAGTTTGCCCGCGTTGTGCGTGGCGATCACCAGCGTGCCCGAACCGATGTGGCGGGTCATTTCACTGCATCCCTTTGAGCAGCGAAAATCCTGTCGCAGCCGATCCGTGCAAGGCGTAGTAGCCGCAGCAGTGCTTCCTCGTCATAGGTCGCCCCTTCGGCAGTCGCCTGGACTTCGGCCATCTGTCCGCCGCTGATCAGCACGAAATTGGCATCGGCATCGGCGGCTGAATCCTCAAGGTAATCGAGATCGAGCACCGGCGTACCGCGATAAATCCCGCAGCTGATCGCGGCGACCTGCGCCCCGATCGGATCATCGGCGATCAGTCCCTGTTGCATCAGGCCGTTGACCGCGAGCCGCAATGCCACCCACGCGCCGGAAATCGAGGCGGTGCGGGTGCCGCCGTCGGCCTGAAGCACGTCGCAATCGAGCGTGATCTGGCGTTCGCCCAGCTTCTTGAGATCGACCACCGCGCGCAAGGATCGCCCGATCAGGCGCTGGATTTCCTGCGTCCGGCCCGATTGCTGGCCCCGCGAAGCCTCCCGCTGGCCGCGGGTATGGGTCGCGCGCGGCAGCATTGAGTATTCACCCGTGACCCAGCCTTCGCCCTTGCCGCGCAACCATGGCGGAATGCGTTCCTCGATACTGGCGGTGCACAGCACGCGCGTATCGCCGAAGCTGACGAGGCACGAACCTTCGGCGTGCTTGGTAAACCCGGTTTCGATTGCGATGGCGCGCATTTCATCGGGCGCGCGGCCGGATGGTCGCATAAGTGATCCTTTGTAAGAACAGGCGATGTGCGTTAGGCCGAGAACGCTTGAGGCTGCAAGAGCATCGGTTAAATAAACACCATGGCGTCACCTCCGATTTCCGAACTGAGCGAACGAGCGCGCGAAATCTTCAGGCTGGTGGTCGAAGGATATATCGGTAGCGGGCATCCGGTCGGCTCGAAGACCCTGGCCGGAGCAGGCGCGCTTAGCCTGTCGCCTGCTTCGATCCGTTCGGTGCTGGCCGATCTCGAGCACCTGGGCCTGTTGGCTGCTCCGCATACCAGCGCAGGGCGGATGCCGACCGATCTGGGCCTCAGGCTATTCGTTGACGGCATGATGCGTGTGTCCGAGCCATCGCCTGAAGAACGTGCCGCAATCGAAGATCGTCTTTCCGAACCCGGGCCGATCGAGCATGCGCTGGAGAAAACCAGCGCGATCCTGTCCGATATCTCGGGCGCTGCGGGCATGGTCATGGTGCCCAATCGCGAGCAGCGGTTGGCGCAGTTCAGCTTGGTCGATCTGGGGCATGGGCGGGCGCTGGCGGTGCTGGTGGGCGAAGATGGCGGGATCGAGAACCGTGTGATCGAACTGGGCGCAGCAGCCGTGCCGGGCTCGCTCGAACAAGTGAGCAATTACATTACCGCGCATCTTGCGGGCCGGACGCTGGGCGAGGCGGCGCGCATCATGCGGGCCGAAATCGCCGCAGGCAGATCCCGGCTCGATACTGCGAGCCAAAGCCTGGTCGAGCGCGGTCTGGCGGTGTGGAGCGAAGACGCGGCGCAGCGCCCGGTCCTGATCGTGCGCGGGCAGGCCAACCTGCTTGACGATGCCGCGTTGGGTGATATCGAGCGCATCCGGTTGTTGATCGAGGATCTTGAGAGCAAGCAGTCGGTGGCAGAACTGCTCGAAGGCGCGCGGCAGGCAGAAGCGACGCGCATTTTCATCGGCAGCGAGAACCGGCTGTTCGCTCTGTCGGGCTCTTCGGTCATCGCATCACCCTATCGCGACAGGGAAGGGCGGGTGATCGGGGTTCTGGGTGTAATAGGGCCGACGCGGTTGAATTACGCGCGGGTCGTCCCCATGGTGGACCTGACCGCCCGATCGCTGGGCAAACTGTTTGGATAGCTGGAAGTTTTGATGACCGATAACGACAAGTCGCGGACCCCCGATGAGGCGGTTGCCGCTGAATTGAAGGGCGTTCCCGAAGAGTTTCTCGACAAGTCCGCTGCCGAAATGGCGGAGGATGATACGAGCGCGCTTGACCGGGCGCTGGAACGTCTGCGAGACGATCTCGAAGCTGCGAAGCAGGAAATGCTCTACGCCAAGGCAGAGACGCAGAACGTGCGCCGCCGCATGGAAAAGGACGTGATCGACGCGCGCAACTATGCCGCAACCGGCTTTGCCCGCGATGTCCTGAGCATTGGCGACAATCTCGCCCGCGCGATGCAGGCTGTGCCGGACGAACTGCGCGAAGATGAAAAGCTGAAAGGCCTGCTCGCTGGCATCGAGGCGACCCAGCGCGAACTCGAGAAGATATTCACCCAACATGGTATTACACGGATCGCCTCGGTCGGGCTGCCGCTCGATCCCAACCAACACCAGGCAATGATGGAGGTGCCCAGCGACGCGCACGAACCGGGCACCATCGTGCAGGAAATGCAGTCCGGCTACATGATCAAGGACCGGTTGCTGCGCCCCGCAATGGTCGGCGTGGCGAAGAAGCCGGAATAGTCCGGAAGGATTGTAGTGTCTGAAATTTCAAGATTATTGGTTGTCCTGACATTATTCATTGGATTATCCTGGCTTCTCTATAAGTTGGAGGGCAAGAACAGTCGCCGTGGGGCAAAAGATCGTATTGATTTGGAATATAGACCATACACTACAAAATATGACTTAGAACTACGAGGACGGGATTTAAGCGCCTTGCGCACTGCGGACTCAAACAGCACCGAATATACCGCGAAGATCTCGGTCAAGGACGTTGAGAAGCGCAAGGAAATTGCTGCAACGAGCTATGCAACTGCCATCGAAAACCTTGGTAAGCTGAAATTCCCGACGTCTATATTTGAGGGAACTGCGATCGCTATTTTGCTGGACCTTTCAGGTTCAATGGCAAATCGATTGCCTGTCCTTTCCGGGGAAGTTGCAGCCATCACCGACCATCTTGAAGCACTTGGCGCACGAGTCAGTGTGCTAGGTTTTACAACGCATGGATGGCGTGGAGGTGAGGCAAGACGAGATTGGGTCAGCGCAGGCCAGCCTGCTTATCCGGGCAGACTTTGTGCTCTCAAACACATTTGCTTCAAGGATTTCGATCAATCGAGGGAGCCGGACGATTGGGACAGCATGCTCGATGGCAAAATCTTGCGCGAGAATGTCGATGGCGAAGCAATTCAATGGGCCAATGGCTTGCTTGGACGGCGTGGGGAGGCTCATCGGGTGCTGCTTGTTGTTTCTGATGGGGCACCGGTCGATGATTCGACGATTATGGCGAATGGCAAGAATTACCTCTATCGACACCTAAAACAGGTTATCAGTGAACTGCAGGCTGACGATCAATGTCACCTCGTTGCCGTGGGCATAGAACACCAAGTTAATTCCATTTATTCAAAGTCGATGGCGATGGAGGACCTCTTTGGCTTTGCGGAGACGGTGTCGTCCTATCTTGCCGAATTGCTGCGCCCCGCAATGGTCGGCGTGGCGAAGAAGCCGGAATAGTCCGCCCGCGATGCTGAGCGCCAATCTGCAGGGCGAGCGCGCGACTTTTGTCACTCATCTCGAATGCTCGATGACGGGGGAGCGCTATCCGGCCGACCGGCTCCACGGTCTTTCGGCGGCGGGCAAGCCTTTACTGGTGCGTTATGATCTGAGCGCTGCGGGCCGGGCGGTTTCGCGCGATGGCATGGCGTCTCGCCCCACAGATCTGTGGCGCTGGCGCGAACTGCTGCCCGTTCGCCATACTTCGAGCGTGGTCAGCCTGGGCGAGATCGAAACCCCGCTGATCCCGATTCCGCGCAGCGGCGGGCCGGGGGTGATCGTCAAGGACGAAGGCCGCCTGCCAACCGGCAGCTTCAAGGCGCGCGGGCTGGTAATGGCGGTGGCGATGGCGAAGGAACTGGGCGTGACCCGCATCGCCATGCCCACCAACGGCAACGCGGGCGCGGCGCTGGCGGCCTATGCCACCCGCGCCGGGATCGAGACCGTGGTGCTCTGCCCTGATGACACTCCAGAGGTAAACGTTCGCGAGATCGCGGCGCAGGGTGCGCGGGTCTGGCGCGTCAACGGGCTGATCGACGATTGCGGCGCGATCGTGGGGAAGGGCGCTGCTGAGGGGCTGTGGTTCGATTTCTCGACGCTCAAGGAACCCTATCGCATCGAGGGCAAGAAGACGATGGGGCTGGAACTGGCCGCGCAGCTGGGATGGCGGCTTCCCAAGGCGATCTTCTATCCCACCGGTGGCGGCACGGGCCTGATCGGGATGTGGAAGGCCTTCGACGAACTCGAGCAACTGGGCTGGATCGGGCCGGAGCGGCCGAAGATGTTCGCGGTGCAGGCAAGCGGCTGCGCTCCGATCGTCAAGGCTTTCGAGGCAGGCGAGGAGCATGCCGAGCGGTGGGAGAATGCGCATACCATCGCCGCCGGTATCCGGGTGCCGCGCGCCGTGGGCGATTTCCTGATTCTGCGGGCGGTGCGCGAAAGCGGCGGCAGAGCGCTCGCCGTCGATGATGAGGCGATCGAGCAGGCCACCGCCGATTGCGCCGCGCAAGATGGATTGCTGCTGTGCCCCGAAGGCGGGGCGACGCTGGCGGCATGGCGCAAGGCGGTGGCCGAAGGGCTGGTTGGTGCCGATGACGAGGTGGTGTTATTCAACTGCGCGACGGGACTGAAGTACCCGCTGGCGGATCGCTCGCACGTTCTCGACAGGAATGACCTCCCTCCGCTTGAAACCCTATAGGCCGTTCCTGCGGCAAGTCGTTGATACCCCGGCATCGGCGCTTCATCGAAGTCTTGTTAATTTCCGGCATCGCCGTCCTAAGCTGTGCGCGGGGACGGAGGGAACCAATGACAACAAGGATAATCGGCCTGACGGCAGCGGGTTTTGTGCTTGCGGCAACCACCGCATTGGGAACAAGGGCACAGGAGGTCCGGTCGGACGAGGCTCCGCCCACCGTGGTCCAGATGGAGGCACAACAAGTCGTCGCGGCGCGGCGCGCGGCCTATTTCCTGTCAACCCAGGCGGTGGGCCAGATCAAGGCGGCGACCGAGGAGGGCGGCGATCTAAAGCGCGCCGTTGCGGGTGCCCGGATGCTGGCCAACTGGGCGAAGGTGTTGCCCACGATGTTCCCCGACGGCACCAAGACCGAAGGTTCGCGCGCGCTCGATACGGTTTGGACCGACCGGGCAGGCTTTGAAACGCGCGCAGCAGCCTATCAGCAGGCGGCGCTGGAAGTGGCAAGGTTTGCTGAGGAAGGTAATCGCGAGGAAACCGCCAAGGCATTCATGGCCATGGCCGCCACTTGCCATGCCTGCCACGAGCAGTACCGGAAGGAATGATCCTGCCGCCGCACGCTATGCGAGCCTGGCCGCCCCCGGAAAATTGACAAGAACGTCATAGGCCGACGGATCGCTTGCCTGCGCAAGCCGAATTCCGTTGCGCAGCAGGAAGGCGTGGCGGACGATCTCGGCCTGCTGCTCGATGCCATAGCGCACCAGCGGCCATCCCGGGCGCAAGCCATAATCGTATCGCGCCCACGGCATACGACCGATAATCAGGAACCAGCGCCCGCGCGTCTGAGCCTGCCAGACATGCGTCATCTCATGAATGAAGAAGCCTTGCCGATGGATATTCGCCTGCGAGAAATCATCGCAGTAACTTTCGCTGAACGGATGGAAATGCAGGTGCCCCATGGGAGCCATGGCGATATGGCGTGGCTGGAAGGGAAACCACTTGCGCCGCCGGATAGTGACGCGGGAATATTCGACCGCGTCGCCGAAAATTCCGCGAGCAAGTTCAATCTCACCCAATGTGAGCGATCGTTCACCCCCAACCGGGCAATTCGGCACTACGTCAGCCGGCTGGCGCGTCAGCGTTCATCCCCGGCGGCCCTGATCTCGACCGGAAAACTGTGTTTGTCCCCGCCTGATACGGTGAGTGTCACTTCGGTTGAACCGCCAGGCTTGAGATCGGGCGAAACCACAAATGCCATCACATGCCTTTTGCCCGGTTCGAACGAGAGCTTGTCGCCCTTCTTGATGCCGATGGGCAACGCTTCCATCATCTGCACCTTGAAATCGTACTCGCCATAATCGTGCAGCATGGCGCTTTTCGCGCCAGCCACATCGGCGCGGCGGATCGTCAGCCCGCGGTCACCTTCATAGGAGAGATCGAAATAGACGGCAGCGGGGTTCCCTGCGACTGGTGCCAGCACCATCCTGCCATTGTTCACGCTCAGACCGGGCACGCCTTCCACCTCAGTCTGGGCGGCTTCATCGGCTCCGCCGCCGCAGGATTGCAACGCAAGGCTTGATACCAGCAGCATCGCTGCCCAGACCGGCTTGGCATTCATCATCAACTCTCCCCCCGATGCGAAACAGTGAAAATCTACCGTGCACGGTCTCTTGTGCCAAGCGAATCCACTCCTATATCGCCCGTGTAACACAGTAACTCTCTAGAGCCGACGACCGGTTTTGCCCCTGTGGAGATCCGAAAGTCTGGCGTCCAATTATAGAAGACGGATGGAAGAACAATGGCGAAAGTAATCGGTATCGACCTTGGTACGACCAATTCCTGCGTTGCCGTGATGGACGGGGGCAAGCCCAAGGTAATCGAGAATTCGGAAGGCGCGCGCACCACGCCTTCGATCGTGGCCTTCACCAAGGATGGCGAGCGGCTGATCGGTCAGCCGGCCAAACGCCAGGCGGTGACCAATCCCGACAATACGCTGTTCGCGATCAAGCGCCTGATCGGTCGCCGGTTCGACGATCCCATGACCAAGAAGGACATGGAGCTCGTTCCCTACACGATCGCCAAGGGCAAGAATGGCGATGCCTGGGTCAAGGCGGGGGGCGAGGACTATTCGCCCAGCCAGATTTCCGCCTTCATCCTCCAGAAGATGAAGGAAACCGCCGAAAGCTATCTTGGTGAAACCGTTACGCAGGCGGTGATCACCGTTCCGGCGTATTTCAACGACGCCCAGCGTCAGGCAACCAAGGACGCCGGCCAGATCGCCGGGCTTGAGGTGCTGCGCATCATCAACGAGCCGACTGCTGCAGCGCTGGCCTACGGCCTCGAGAAGGACGAGGGCAAAACCATCGCCGTATATGACCTTGGCGGCGGCACCTTCGACATTTCGGTCCTCGAGATCGGAGACGGCGTATTCGAGGTCAAGAGCACCAACGGCGACACGTTCCTGGGTGGTGAAGACTTCGACAGCGCGGTGGTGGAATACCTTGCCGACGAGTTCAAGAAGAAGGAAAACATGGACCTGCGCAGCGACAAGCTTGCGCTCCAGCGGCTGAAGGAAGCGGCGGAAAAGGCCAAGATCGAACTCTCCAGCTCGCAGCAGACCGAAGTCAACCTGCCCTTCATCACAGCCCGCATGGAAGGCGGTAGTTCAACCCCGCTGCACCTTGTCGAAACGATCACTCGCGCAAAGCTCGAACAGTTGGTGGCGGGACTGATCAAGCGCACGCTCGACCCCTGCAAGAAGGCACTGGCCGATGCCGGACTCGACAAGGGCGGGATCGACGAAGTGGTGCTGGTCGGCGGGATGACCCGCATGCCGAAGGTGCGCGAAGTGGTCGAGGAATTCTTCGGCAAGAAGCCGCACACCGGCGTCAACCCCGACGAGGTGGTTGCCATGGGTGCGGCAATCCAGGCGGGTGTGCTGCAGGGCGACGTCAAGGACGTGCTGCTGCTCGACGTGACGCCGCTTTCGCTCGGCATCGAAACGCTGGGCGGCGTGTTCACCCGCATGATCGACCGCAACACCACGATCCCGACCAAGAAGGCACAGACCTACTCGACCGCAGAGGACAACCAGAACGCGGTAACGATCCGCGTGTTCCAGGGCGAGCGCGAGATGGCTGCGGACAACAAGCTGCTCGGCCAGTTCGATCTGCTGGGCATTCCGCCCGCGCCGCGCGGCGTACCGCAGATCGAGGTGACGTTCGACATCGACGCCAACGGCATTGTCCATGTTACCGCCAAGGACAAGGGCACTGGCAAGGAACAGCAGATCAAGATCCAGGCCTCGGGCGGGCTTTCGGATGCCGATATCGACCAGATGGTCAAGGATGCCGAGAAGTTCGCCGATGAGGACAAGAAGCGTCGCGCCGCCGCCGAAGCGCGCAACCAGGCCGACAGTCTGGTCCACGCGACCGAAAAGCAGCTCGAGGAACATGGCGACAAGATCGACGCCGACACCAAATCTGCGGTCGAGGCGGCATTGGCCGAAGCCAAGACCGCGCTTGCTGGCGACGATGTCGACGCGATCAACGCCAAGGCGCAAGCGCTGACCGAAGCAGCCATGAAGATGGGCCAGCAGATCTACGAGAAGGAGCAGGCTGCTGCGTCCTCCTCCGCTGCGGATGGCGGCGAAGCAGCGGC
Organism: Erythrobacter sp.; assembly: GCA_013822125.1. Lineage (GTDB taxonomy): Bacteria > Pseudomonadota > Alphaproteobacteria > Sphingomonadales > Sphingomonadaceae > Erythrobacter. The sequence continues at coordinate 44,037 of PNJY01000003.1, forward strand.
CACCGGCGAGGAAGAAGTCGTCGATGCGGAATTTTCCGAAGTGGACGAAGACAACAAGGGCTGAAGGAATGGACCCTCCCTCTCCTCCTGACGGGGGGAGAGGCCGGGGAGAGGGCTGATTGATGTCGTCCGAAACCGACTATTACGAACTTCTGCAGGTTTCGCGCGACGCCGATGACGGCGCGATCAAGGCTGCCTATCGCAAGCTGGCGATGCAATACCATCCCGATCGCAATCCCGGCTGCGGTGACAGCGAAGCGCGATTCAAGGCCATCAGCCAGGCCTATGATTGTCTCAAGGACCCGCAGAAACGTGCGGCCTACGACCGTTTCGGCCACGCCGCCTTCCAGAACGGTGGATTTGGTAACGGCCACGCGCGCGGTCCCGACTTCGGCGACATTGGCGACATATTCGAAACGATTTTCGGCAGCGCCTTTGGTGCCGGGGGCGCACGCAGACAGCCGCGGCGCGGCGCCGACCTGCGTTACGATCTGGAAATCACGCTGGAGCAGGCTTTTCACGGCCACGCGGCCGAAATCGAGATCGAAGTTTCGCAAGGATGCGACAGCTGCGGCGGATCGGGGGCGAGCCCCGGCACGCAGGAACGCGAATGCCATTTGTGCAACGGCCACGGGCAGGTGCGCGCCAAGCAGGGCTTCTTCGTGGTCGAACGACCCTGCCCGACCTGTCACGGTCGCGGCACGGTGATCGAAAATCCGTGCAAGGAATGCCGCGGTGAAGGCGTGGTCGATCGCCCCAGAAAGCTTGAGGTCGAAGTTCCGCAAGGCGTTGACACCGGCACGCGCATAAGGCTTGCAGGCAAGGGCGAGGCAGGCCCGCGCGGCGCTCCGGCGGGTGATCTGTACATTTTCGTCCACGTCCGCCCGCATGCGCTCTATCAGCGCGAGGGCACCACGCTGGCAATGCGGGTACCGGTCAGCTTCACCACCGCCGCGCTAGGCGGGTTTGTCGAGGTTCCCGATCTCGATGGCGGGGTCAACCGGCTCGACATTCCGGCCGGCATCCAGTCGGGTCGCCAATTGCGGATTCGCGGGGCAGGCATGCCGGTGCTGCAAGGGCGCGGGCGCGGCGATCTTGTTGCCGAGATCCTGGTCGAGACCCCGACCCGCCTGAGCCGCAAGCAGCGCGAAATCCTCGAATCGTTTCGTGAGACCGAAACCGGGGACGAATGCCCTGAAAGCAAAGGTTTCTTCGAGAAGTTGAAGGACGCATTTGGCGGATAGGCCATATTTCCTTTACCAATTGCTGGCAAAAGGTAACCATGAACAAGTTTGAGATACCGCGGATCGCCGATCGCAGGCCATTGCGCATCCTTGTCGATGGGCGGGTCCGTTCGCGGCAGGTCTATGTCGATCTGTTCGATCTTTCCGAACACGGCTGCAAGATCAAGGGACGCCACGGCTTCGTCACCGAAGGTGAAACGGTGAACCTGAGAATCGCCGGTTTCAAGACCCCGCTCGGTACTATCGCCTGGGTTGAGAACGAATATGCCGGTGTCGCCTTTGAAGGCAGTCTGCACCCGGCGGTGCTTGATCATATCTGCAAGGTCAATGCGGTAGGCTGACTGTCATATCAATGGTTGCAACTTCGAGCTGGACCAAGAATGACGTGCGGCACACAATCAGCCTAGTCGGGCAAGCACCTCGCCGCGCAGTTGTTCGATCAGCGCGCGACCTATCCTTCCCCCGCTGCTCTCTTCGTCCAGTATGGCAAGGAATGCCTCGCGCTTGAACCGCATGCATTGTGCGGTCTCGATGTCATGATCGACCGTCGAACAGACGAGGTCAACCATCCGCTCGGCGCCGTGCAGCCTGCCCCAAAGATAGTCGTTCTCGCGATAGGCGCGGCTGAAGAAGGCGCCGAAATTGAACAGCTCGGTGCCGCGCAAGGTGGCATGCGAACCTCCGGAACGGATCGACTGGGCATCGTTTGGAGAAATGCGATCGACCTTCACCGGGTCATACTCGTTCATGCCTTCATCGGGAAGCAAGGGGAGGGTGGAGACATCGTAAAAGGGAAAACCCAGATACGTCAGCAGCATTCGCCGCCGCAGGTTGCGCGGCATGGCCCCAAGCGCCGAGGAAAGCAGCCGTTCAGCGTTCGAATCGATTTCGATCAGGTGACGGCGCTTCTCGAGAAAATCGAGCAAGCTGCCCGGATTTGCGAGAACGTTTTGCGCATATTCCGGAAACTCGTCACCCAAACTGCCAAGGCTGACATAAGACTGATAAAGCGCGAGGATTTCGTACATTCTGCCTCGCGCCAGATCGAGGGCATCGCCTGGAATCTCCGGATCTATCTGCCATTCACGCGTTAGCCGCCGCAGCAGCAGCCGCAGGCGGCGGATACGGAATCCGAGATCGTGTGCGCGGAAAAACGCGATCGCCTCGGCGCTCGCGCCGCCGCCTTGCGCCGCCAGCGTATCGAGCCCGCGCCGCGCGAGTTCGTCGCGCAATGCTGCTTCGATCGGCCTGCTGTCTGGCAGGTTCAGCTCGGGCGCGGCGCGCAGGGCAAGTTTGGCGATCCGCTCGATAATCCCGGAAAACTTGGCCTGGGCATACGATTGGAAGGCATATCCGGCCTGTACGGCTGCCTCCTGCTGTGCCTTGTTTCGCCAGCTTTTAAGCCGGCGCGGATTGGGGCGATCGAGAAAGAAGGTTCTCCCGAACAGCTTTTCGACCGCATGGTCCACTTCCGGGCGCAACCCGTCGATGATGCGGCGCAGCCTTTCAGCGTCACGCGATTGTTCGTCGAGCGCCAGAAGATTGTCGCGAATCGGCTGTTCTCGAGGGATGATCGATATCGAACCCAGCATCGCCTCGAAGAAGCCGACCGGGCGGGCGATATTTTCGCTCACCGCTCCAACGCGATCGGGCCGGGGATCGATATAGACGAAGCGACGATCCACCTCGCGTTGCGCCGGACGCGCGGACAGCGCATCTATCGCGCCGGCAAAGGGCTTGTTCACCAGCACCGAGCCGTCGATCAGTGAAACCTGCTCGCTTTCGCCGTTGCGCACGTGGATCGGCATGACCCGCGACAGGAATGATCCGCGCGTTGGCCAGTCCAGCTTCAACGCCTTGGCAAGTTCATCGATTTCGGTCAGGCGCAGCGGCGGAAAGGCGCCCGGGAAGCTGGCCGTGGCGCGCGCGGCAAATGTCAGCTCGAGCGGATTGGCCAGGTCCATTCCCGCCGTTTTGGGGGTGGTTGCGCAAAAGCCGATCGCGATGCGGTGCTCGCTCTCTTCAACCAGTTTCGGGCTGTTGAGCCGCAGCAGTTGCCTGTGGCCACGAAAGTCGGTGGCGGTCACCATCAGGTCGATCGGATGACCCGCCGGCAAGAGCGGCGCACCCTGCGTGCCTTCGCGCATCGCGACAAAGCCGCCGCACAACAGCCCCGAAAACCCCAATCCCGAGAACGGCGGCTGGAACCATCGCCCCCGGATAAAGCGCGAGAGCTTGTGCCGCACTTCTTTGCGGGCCTCGGGGGAAACGCTCTCGCTTACCGCGTTGCCCGGACGCCGCAGCAGCCATTCGACGAACGGTTGCGCCCAGAACTTGGCAAAGCGCCAGAGCGGGCGCGCGTCAGGATCGACCAGTCGTTCGACATCGGCATTGTCCAGCCACAGGTCGGTCAACGGATCGAGCGACTGGCCCGAGTGGATCGCCTGGGCGAGGAACACGGCATTGATCCCGCCTGCGCTGGCTCCTGACAGGATATCGGGGAGCACCCGCAGATGCAGCCCCTGGTTTTCAGCGATCTGATCGATCAGCGCGCGATATACCGCCTCGCTGCTGCCTGAACTCGGTTCGTCAGCGTGCGATGCCCGGCTTGCACGCGTCAGGTGCCAGATCTCCTTGGTGACGCCATGCATGTAAACCGCAAGGCTGACCCCGCCATAGCAGACCAGGGCTATTCTGAGTTCCTTCTGGCGCATGCTTGCGTGATGGCGGGTAAATTCGCCAAAGGCAATTGCGTTCTTTTTATGTTCCGTTTATCGCTGCCCCATGGCCAAGACGAAAAAGCGCTTTGTTTGCCAGGCTTGTGGCAGTGTCTCGCATCGTTGGCAGGGGCAATGCCCCGATTGCAGCGAATGGAACAGCCTGGCCGAAGACGCACCTGCAACGGTATTCTCGCTCAGACACGACCTGTCGAGCGGCGGGCGCAAGGTCGGGTTCTCTCCGCTCAACGCGCCGACCCAACTGCCGCAACGGCGCAGCACCGGCCTTGCCGAATTCGACCGGGCGCTGGGCGGCGGATTGGTGCCTGGATCGGCTATCCTGATGGGGGGCGATCCGGGGATCGGCAAATCGACGCTGCTGCTGCAATCCGCTGCGGCAATCGCCCGCGAAGGCGCAAGTGTGGTCTATATCAGCGGCGAGGAAGCGGCAGGCCAGGTGAGGCTGCGCGCCGCGCGGCTGGGCCTGTCGGACGCGCCGATCAGCCTTGCCTCGGAAACCTCGGTCCGCGACATCCTGACCACCCTGGGTTCGATGGATGCGCCCACGATGCTGGTGATCGATTCGATACAGACCATGCATTCGGACACCATCGAAGGGGCGCCTGGCACGGTCAGCCAGGTTCGCGGCTGTGCGCTCGAACTGATCCGCTATGCCAAGGAAAACGGCGTCGTGCTGGTGCTGGTGGGTCATGTGACGAAGGACGGCACCATCGCCGGGCCACGCGTGCTCGAACACATGGTTGATGTGGTGATGAGCTTCGAGGGCGAGCGCAGCCACCAGTATCGCATCCTGCGCGCGCTCAAGAACCGGTTTGGCGCCGTGGATGAAATCGGGGTGTTCGCAATGCGCGGCGAAGGTCTGGCCGAGGTCGCCAATCCTTCGACATTGTTTCTGTCAGGGCGCGACGAGCCATTGGCGGGGAGCGCGGTATTCCCGGCGCTGGAAGGCACGCGTCCCGTGCTGGTGGAGATCCAGGCACTGATTGTGCGCTTGCAATCGGGCGCCACACCGCGCCGTGCGGTGGTGGGATGGGACACAGGCAGGCTCGCCATGTTGCTGGCTGTGCTCGAATCGCGCTGCGGGCTCAATTTCAGTTCTGCCGAAGTCTATCTCAACATCGCAGGCGGGTATCGCCTGTCCGATCCGGCGGCCGACCTCGCGGTCGCCGCCGCGCTGGTCTCGGCGCTGGCGGACCGGCCGCTGCCGAATGGAAGCGTATGGTCCGGCGAGGTTTCGCTGGCGGGCGAAATCAGGCCGGTGGCGCACCTCGACCTGCGGTTGAAAGAATCGGCCAAGCTGGGCTTTGTGGCTGGATACGGGCCGATGGAAAAGCGGGCGAGTCCACATGGCTTGCGGTATCAAGGACTTGCCCGGCTGATGAACCTCGTTGACCGGATAGTGGCGAACGCATAATTTGCGCCGGGATGAACGTATTCGACATTATCGTTTTCGCGGTGGTTGGCGTTGCCGCGATTGGCGGCTTTCTGCGCGGTTTGGTGCAGGAAGTGCTATCGCTAGCTTCGTGGATTCTGGCGGCTTTCGCGATCTATTACCTGCATCGTCCGTTGACCGAGGCACTGTCGGTCTATCTTGATGCAGAGCCGGCGACGTCGATTCTCGCATTCGCGCTGCTTCTGCTGATCCCCTATGCGGCGATGAAGGTGATCGCGAACAACGTGGGCCGGGCATCGCGCAATTCGATAGTTGGGCCGATCGACCGGGTCCTGGGGTTTGGATTCGGGCTGATCAAAGGTGCATTGATCGTGACGCTGGCGTTTTCGGTGCTGGCTCTCGGGTATGACCGGGCATGGGAACTCGAAGGTCGGCCGGTCTGGATAACCACCGCGCGCACCTATTCCTTCGTTGACGCCTTTTCGCGCGATCTGGTTGCCATCATTGCCGAAAGGCGCTCCAGGCTTGCCGGCGAGGGCGAAGCGAAGGAATGACCGCCGGCCGCGCAGGCAGGCTCTATTCGCCCGAATTGCTCGCCCTGGCGACAGGTCTTGCCGCATTTCCGCTGGTCCACGATCTGCCGCTGCGTGCGCATGAGCGTTCCCGAACTTGCGGCAGCACGATCGAGCTTGGCCTTGAACTTGATGGAGAGGGCCGGATCGCGCGGCTGGGCATGCGGGTTTCCGCCTGCGCGGTCGGGCAAGCCTCTGCAGCCCTGTTCGCACGGTCGGCAATCGGCCGGTCGGCCGATGAAATCGCCAGGACATCTGCCCGCGTCGAAGGATGGCTGCGAAGCGGCGGCGATCTTCCCGATTGGCCCGGCCTGGGCGTTCTCGAGCCCGCCCGGGCGCTGACCTCGCGCCATGAAGCGCTGATGCTGCCGTGGAAGGCTGCGTTGTCGGTTCTTTCCAAGCCGGGGGGCAGTGGCTAGAGCGTCGCCAACAAAGAGGGAGGGAATGCCACGAGATGACCGAGGAAGCACAGCCAGCCATTGCCGAGCCCAGCGAGAAGGAAATCCGGCTGGTGATCGCCGCCAGTTCTGCAGGAACGGTCTTCGAATGGTATGACTTCTTCATCTATGGCACGCTGTTCAGCCTGATCGGCGCGGCGTTCTTCCCCAGCGACAACGAAACTTTGCAGATTCTGCTGGTCTGGGCCGGTTTCGCGATCGGGTTCGGCTTCCGCCCGTTGGGCGCGATCATGTTCGGCTTTCTGGGCGACAGGCTGGGGCGCAAATACACTTTTCTGGTCACGGTCACGCTGATGGGCATCGCCACTGCCGGGGTCGGTCTGGTCCCAGGCGCGGCCAGCATCGGGTTGTGGGCACCCGGCATCGTGATCACCCTGCGCATCCTGCAAGGGCTGGCGCTGGGCGGGGAGTATGGCGGCGCCGCGATCTACGTTGCCGAACACGCGCCACCGGAAAAGCGCGGTTACTACACCAGTTTCATCCAGGCCAGCGTGGTCGGTGGCTTCGTGCTGTCGATCTTGGTGGTCCTGGCCTGCCGCGCCCTTATCCCGACGGAATCATTCGCAGAATGGGGCTGGCGGATTCCGTTTCTACTATCGGTCGTGCTGCTCGGCATCTCGCTCTGGATGCGGTTGAAGCTGTCGGAAAGCCCGGTGTTCCAGGCAATGAAGGATGCGGGTGAAACCGCGAAGAATCCCTTCACCGAAAGCTTTACCTATCCCGGCAACAAAAAGCGCATCTTCGTAGCGCTGTTCGGAATTACCGGAATCCTGACGACTATCTGGTACACGTCCTTCTTCAGCAGCCTTTCCTTCCTCCAGCGAGACATGCGGGTCGAGCCGCAGATAGTCGAGTACCTGCTGCTGGCATCGGCCTGCATTGCCATGTCGTTCTATGTTATTGTCGGCAAATGGTCGGACCGGGTCGGTCGCAAGAAACCGATTCTGATCGGCGCGGTTGCTTCGCTGGGGCTGTTGTTTCCGGCATTCTGGGCGCTGGGCAGCCTCGCCAATCCAGGCCTTGCCACGGCGGCGGAACGCAGCCCGGTAGTCGTCGCCGGCCAGCAGTGCACCACCGACCCGTTTGCCGAGCTGTTCGGACGGACGCAGAGCGATTGCGGCAAGATTCTCGAGACGCTCACCGCCAGCGGCGTGCGTTACAGCGTCGCGCCCGGAGTCGAGCTGGGCCTGACGGTCGGGGGGACCGAGGTCGCGATTCCGGACCCATGGCTCGACGATAGCCATGTCCGGCGCGACGAGTTGCAGGGCCGGCTTTCGGGTTATGGCTTCGATTTTTCGCGCCAGGTTCCTTCAATGGCGAACATGGCCGGGATCGTCGCAATCCTTGTCGGGCTCGGCATGCTTTCGGCCCTCACTTATGGTTCTGTAGCGGCGCTGCTGGCAGAAATGTTCCCGCCACGCATCCGCTACAGCTCGATGTCGATTCCCTATCATATCGGGGCCGGTTATCTGGGTGGGTTCCTTCCGCTGATTGCGGGGGTGATCGTTGCCAGCACAGGCGATATCTACGCCGGGCTTTGGTACACCTGGATCGTCGTCGCATTCGGACTGGTGGTCGCCTGGTGGGGCATTCCCGACGGCCCGCCGCGTGATTTTGCCGACGATGCCTGACGCCCCGCCACCTACTCTGCGGCTAAGGCTCGATCGTGAGGCGCTGGCCGGCAATTGGCGCGCGCTCGACAACCTGTCGGGCAGTGCCGAGGCAGGTGCTGCGGTCAAGGCGGATTGCTATGGCCTGGGCATCGATGCTTGCCTGCCAACCTTGCGCGATGCCGGCGCGAAGCAGTTCTTTGTTGCCCATTGGAGCGAGGTCGCAGCGGTCGCGCGGCACGTCCCGCCTGCGCAGATATCGGTGCTGCATGGCCCGCTGACACCGGCGGACGCCGCCTATTCCAAAGCCTGCGGAGCGGTTCCGGTGATCAATTCGCTCGAACAGGCGCAGCGCTGGCTCGATGCCGGTGGCAGGCGCTGCGATCTGATGATCGACACGGGAATCAATCGGCTGGGCCTTGCGCCCGCTGAAATCGGCGATCCACTGGTCGGCGCCCTGGAAGTGAACACGCTGATGTCGCACCTCGCCTGCGCGGACGAGGATGTGGACATGAACGCCCGGCAGCTGGCAGCGTTTCGTACGCTGCTGCCGCTCGTCCCTCACCAACGCGCCAGCCTTGCCAACAGCGCAGGTATTGCCCTGGGACGCGAATATGCCTTCGACCTCACCCGGCCGGGGCTGGCGCTCTATGGCGGGGTGCCGCGCGACGATCTGGCCGGCCCGATCCGGCAAGTGGCCTTCCCCGAAGCGGCGATCATCCAGCTTCGCGATCTCGAAGCAGGGCAAACCGTGGGCTATAACGCCACCTTCACCGCCGATGCGCCGATGCGGGCAGGAGTCGTTTCGATCGGATATGCTGACGGATTCCTGCGATCGTGGGGCAAGGGCGGATATCTTCTGAACGGCGATATTCGTCTGCGGCTGTTGGGCAAGATCTCGATGGATATGGTGGTGGTCGATCTCACCATGGCGCCAGGCCTACGCGAAGGCGACTGGCTCTCATTGCCCTATTCGCTCCCCGATGCTGCGCGGCAAAGCGCTCTGTCGCAATACGAATTGCTGACTGTGCTCGGTTCCCGGCTGAAGCAGGCCTGATGCCTTGTTGCACCGCACATATTGCGGATGCTAAGGGCAGCTGGCAACCACCGCAGGATTGAACCCATGGCCAAGCACAATGCGAATGGCGACGGCCCCGTCATCGTCAAGAAGTACGCCAACCGCCGCCTCTATAACACCAGCACGTCGAGCTATATCACGCTGGAGGACCTGGCGCGGATGGTGCGCGAAAATGTCGAGTTCCAGGTGCTCGATGCCAAGAGCGGTGAGGACATCACCCATTCGATCCTCACCCAGATCATCATGGACGAGGAGGCGCAGGGCGAACAGATGCTGCCGGTCAGCTTTCTGCGCCAGCTCATCAGCATGTACGGCAATTCGATGCAGGCTCTGATGCCGTCCTATCTCGAAGCGGCGATGACCAATTTCCGCGAGAACCAGAGCAAGATCCGCGAGGCATTCGAAAAGGGTATCGCCAACAGCCCGATCGCCAGGATCCACGAAACCAACATGGCGATGATGCGCGCTGCGACCGAAGCCTTCATTCCGGGTGCGGCGGGTATGCTCAAGCAGGAGCCGCGCCGAGACGCATCGTCAGGCGAGATCGAGGCGCTGCGCAAGCAGATGGCCGAGATGCAGAAGAAGCTCGACGAACTGAGCAAATAGAATGGGCTGTCGCGCGGCCGCTCTCTCCCCATTTCAATACGCAGGATAACGAACAAGTGTCTCAGATACGCCATGCCCTGTCGGTAAAACGGTCCGACGATTTTGCCGCGTGGTATCAGGCGGTGATTGCCGAGGCCGACATGGCCGAAGAATCGGGTGTGCGCGGCTGCATGGTGATCAAGCCGTGGGGCTATGGCATCTGGGAACGCATCCAGCGCCTGATGGATGACCGGATCAAGGCCGCAGGCGTCCAGAATTGCTATTTCCCGATCTTCATTCCGCTAAAGAACTTTGAGCGCGAAGCGTCTCATGTCGAAGGCTTCGCCAAGGAAATGGCGGTGGTCACACACCACCGCCTGATCGCAGACGGCAAGGGCGGGCTGATGCCCGATCCCGAGGCGAAGCTGGAAGAGCCGCTGGTCGTCCGCCCGACTTCAGAAACCATAATCGGCGATGCCATGGCGCGCTGGATCCAGAGCTGGCGCGACCTGCCGCTGCTGACCAATCAGTGGGCCAATGTGGTGCGCTGGGAAATGCGTACCCGTATGTTCCTGCGGACCAGCGAGTTCCTGTGGCAGGAAGGGCATACCGCGCACGAGAATGCCGAGGATGCACGACGGGAAACACAGCGCGCGCTCGAGATGTATCGCGCCTGCGCCGAGGAAGACCTCGCCATCTCGGTGGTGACTGGCGAGAAGCCCGAAAACGAGCGGTTTCCAGGCGCGGTCGAAACCTGGTCGATCGAGGCGATGATGCAGGATGGCAAGGCGCTACAGGCGGGCACTTCGCATTACCTCGGCACCAATTTCGCCGAGGCGGCCGGAATACAGTTCCAGGACCGCGAAGGCGCACAGCAATTCTGCCACACGACCAGCTGGGGCGTATCGACGCGACTCATTGGCGGCGTCATCATGACGCATGGCGATGACGACGGACTGCGCGTGCCACCCGCGATCGCGCCGCAACAAGTGGTGATCCTGCCGATGCTTCGCGGAAGCGACGAGGACGGTGCGCTGCTCGACTACTGCGAGAAATTGCGCGCCGGAATCGCGGCGCAGATCGCGCTGGGCGAAAAGGTTCGCGTCCTGCTAGATATGAGCCACGGCAAGGCCGCCGCCAAGCGGTGGGACTGGGTGCGCAAGGGTGTGCCGGTGATCATCGAGATCGGTGGGCGCGATATGGACAATGGCGTCGTTAGCCTGCTTCGGCGCGACCGGCTGTGGAACGATGCCGCCAAGCCCGATTTCGCTGCGCTTTCGGTCGAACAAGCCGTTGGCGAGATTGGCTCGCTGCTCGAGGAAATCCAGACTGGGCTGTTCAACGAAGCCCGCACACGCCGCGATGCCAATATCACGCGTGGGATCACTTCGATGGGCGAAGTGGCGGCGCATTATGCAGGCGATGCCAGGTTCCCCGGCTGGCTGGAAGTGCAATGGTCCAAGCCGTCAGGCGACGAGCTCGAACAGGTGGTCGATGCGCTCAAGGCGCACAAGCTGACGATCCGCAATGTCCCGCGCGACAGTGCCCCGGCGGACGGCACCTGCGTGTTCACCGGCAAACCTGCGGTGGAACGCATCCTGATCGCCCGCGCCTATTGAGTTGAAAGGGAATTCGCTGCACCATGACGGCATGAAAAACCTTGCCATCTGCGCTGCCGCGCTCGCGCTTTCCACGCCATTATCGGCACAAGACCATCCGGCCAACAATGTTTCCGAGGCACGCCTGCGCGCCGATATCGACACGTTGGTCGGCTTCGGTACCAGGCACACGCTTTCCGAGCAGGACAATCCCGCGCGCGGGATCGGCGCGGCGGTCGATTGGGGTGCGGCCGAATTCGGCCGGATTTCGGCGCAATGCGGCGGCTGCCTCGAAGTCGTGCTGCCCGAACGCATTGTGGAAGGACCGCGCATCCCGCAGCCCACGCGGCTGCGCAATGCCGTTGCCATCCAGCGCGGCAGCGAGCGCCCGAACGAGGTCGTGATCGTGCAAGGGCATATCGACAGCCGGGTGAGCGACCCGTTAGACTGGAAGAGCGATGCGCCGGGCGCCAATGACGATGGTTCGGGCACCGTGCTGGTGATTGAGGCGGCGCGGGTGCTTTCACAACATCAATACCCCGCGACCATTATCTACGCGCTGCTTTCGGGCGAGGAGCAGGGGCTGTTCGGCGGACGGTTGCTGGCCGATTGGGCCGAAGAACAGGGCTTCACTGTCAAGGCAGTGCTCAACAACGACATCGTCGGCGGGTCGTGCGGTTCGGACGGATATTGCGACGACCAGACGGTGCGCGTCTTTTCCGAAGGGCCGCGCGCAGACCTCACCGATGGCCTGCGCGCGCAGCAGCGCCGCAATGGCGGCGAGAACGATTCACCGGGGCGCAATCTCTCGCGCTGGATAGATCAGCTCGCCGCACAGGATGCAGAGGGGCTCGACGTGCGGCAGATCTGGCGGACCGACCGCATGGGGCGCGGCGGCGACCAGATACCCTTTCTCGACAAGGGCTATCCGGCGGTGCGCTTCTCGGTCGCGGTCGAGGATTACGAGCACCAGCATCAGGACTTGCGGGTTGAAGATGGCGTGACCTATGGCGACACGGTGAACGAGATGGATTTCGCCTATCTGGCGAAAGTGACGCAGCTGAATGTGCGCGCACTGGACGCGCTGGCCCGCGCGCCGATGCCGCCCAAGGTGACGGTGGATGCGGCGGCGCGGCTCGACACGGAATTGAAGTGGCAGGTCGTGCCCGGCGCTTCGCTCTATACAATTGCCACCCGCCCAACCGACGCACCAGGCTGGAGCAAGGACGTTACGCTGGTTTATCTCGACGGCCCGGCCGCTGCGAATGATGCCGCCGCGGCGGAGGCTCGGGAGGTCAAGCACATCAAAAAACTGCGCGGTGATGACTGGTTGTTCGGCGTCGCCGCCTGCGCGGGCGAATATTGTTCGCCTGTTTCCAGCGCTGTTCCCGGCGGCGCGTTCGAGCCGGTGGTGAAAGAATAACCTTCGTCATTGCGAGCGCAGCGAGACGAAGTCGGCCAAAGGCCAACCAATCCATGGCCAACACTCTCCCCAGTGCGCGGCAATTCGTTATGGATTGCCGCGTTGCCTAATGGCTCCTCGCAATGACGAGACTCATGGGTTAGGGCTGAGCGATGCCCAGATCTCCCAAGCTCCCCCAAGGTATGCCGAGCGCCAAGCAGGTGCTCGCGTTTCTCCAGACCTCTGACACCCCCGCCGGCAAGCGCGAGATCGCCAAGGCCTTCGGCCTAAGGGGGCAGGAAAAGATCGCGCTCAAAAAGCTGCTCAAGGACATGACTGACGAAGGGCTGATTGACGGCAGGCAAACCGCCTATCACCGCATGGGCGGCGTGCCGAAGGTCACCGTGCTGCGCGTAGTCGATATCGAAGATGGTGAGGCGATTGGCATTCCTGACAATTGGGATGCGGAGGATGCTGCCGCGCCCCCTCGCCTGACGCTCAAGGAGCGCAAGCCCAAGGGCGGCCAACGCGTTCCAGCACTGCGGCGCGGCGACCGCGTGCTCGCGCGCACCGAGGAAACCGCACATGGGTGGATCGCGCATCCGATAAAGAAGCTGCCAGCGCGCAGCGACGGCCTGATGGGCGTGGTCGAGATCGACGGCAGCGGCAAGCCATGGCTCGCACCGATTGACAAGCGGATCCGCAGTTCCTCGCCAATTTCCGACCTTTCGGGTGCAGAACCCGGCCAACTTGTGCTCGCCGAAAGGGCAGGGCGATCGGACCGCGCCGGGGTCAAGGTGGTCGAAGTGATCGGCGATCCGCTGGCGCCCAAGAGCTTCAGCCTGATCGCGATTGCCAAGCACGGCCTTCCGCATGTGTTTGGTGAAGAGACCCTAGCTGAAGCCGGATTGGCTGCTGGCCTGCCGCTTCACCCTGGCGCGCGCGAGGATTTGCGCGACCTGCCGATCGTAGCGATCGACCCGGCGGATGCGCGCGACCATGATGACGCGATCTGGGCCGAACCCGATGGGCAGGGCGGGTTCAACGCGCTCGTCGCGATTGCCGACGTAAGCTACTATGTGCGGCCTGACGGCGCGCTAGACCGCGAAGCGAGGAAGCGCGGCAATTCGGTCTATTTCCCCGACCGGGTGGTGCCGATGCTGCCAGAAGTGCTGAGCGCGGATGTCTGCTCGCTCAAGGCGGGGGAGGACCGTGCGGCGATGGTCTGCCACCTGCATATATCGCCGCAGGGCAAGGTTACGAAGTTCCGTTTCACCCGCGCGATTGTGCGGATTGCGCAGAACATCGCCTATGAAGATGCGCAGGCGGCTATCGAGGGTGGCACCGCGCCGCAACATCTCGTCGATCTGTGGGCCTGCTGGAAGGCGCTGGCCGACGCAAGGCAGGCGCGCGATCCGCTCGAGCTCGAGCTCCCCGAACGCCGGGTCATGCTCGACGAGCAGGGCCGGATCGCCGAAATCGCGATTCGGGAGCGGCTCGATGCGCACCGCGTGGTCGAAGATTTCATGATCGCCGCCAATGTCGCTGCTGCGCAAGCGCTTGAGGCGAAGACCGCGCCGGTGGTCTATCGCATCCACGAACCGCCCGCGCGCGAGAAGCTGATCGCGCTGAGGGATTACCTCAAGACGTTCGGGCGCTCGCTGGCGCTGGGGCAGGTTATCACGCCGGGCCTGTTCAACAGGACGCTCAAGGATGTGAGCGACGAGGCCGAAAAGATGCAGGTGATGGAAGCGGTGCTGCGCAGCCAGATGCAGGCCTATTACGGGCCGCGCAACGCCGGGCATTTCGGCCTAGCGCTGGCGTCCTACGCGCACTTCACTTCGCCCATCCGGCGCTATGCCGACCTTCTGGTGCACCGCGCGCTGGTCGATGCCTACAAGTTGGAGCAGCCGCGGCCAAAGAGTGCAATCGCGCCGACTACAGGGCTTTCGGAGCGCGACCGCGCCAGCCTGCAACAGGTCAGCGATGCGATCAGCCAGGCCGAGCGCCGCGCGATGGAGGCCGAGCGCGATACGATCGACCGCTATGTCGCCGCATGGCTGTCGCACCGCATAGGCGAGATTTTCGATACCCGTATCACCGGGGTGCAGAGCTTCGGGTTCTTCGCCACAATCATGGGGCTGGGCGGCGACGGGCTGGTTCCCATTTCGACGTTGGGGCGCGAACGGTTTCGGTACGAAGAAGCTGCACAGGCGCTGGTCGGCGAGAGCAGCGGCACACGCTATGCCGCGGGCGACCGGCTCAAGCTGCGGCTGGCAGAGGCCAATTCGCTCACCGGTGCGCTCAAGTTCGAGCTCCCCGAAGGCGGCAACGGTTCGATCGAACCGCGCGGTGGCCGCCCGCCCGAGCGGCGCAAGCCTAAACCTGTGGCTGGCCAGCGTGGCCGCCCCGCCAATATCCGCCATCAGGGCCGCCGCAGATAATCAGGGCAGCGCGTGGTTCTCGTCATAAGTGGCGGGAACGATATAGAGCGGGCAGGGCAACGAACCCGCATGGGCGGAGAAATGGGCAACCAGCGGGCCGGGGTGCCCGCCGGTGGCAGCGCCCAGCACCAAGGCTGCGATCTCGCCGTGCTCTCTAAGGAATTCGCTGACCACTTTCTGGCCGTTGCCGATGCGCACCGAAATGGCGGGCATGATCCCGCTTTCACTGAAGATGTTGCCGGCCGCGCCGTGCGCCAGCATCTCGGCCCGCTCGCGCGCTTCCTGCTCGAGCGTTGCCTGCACCGCGCCGAATGCGCTGATATTCTGCTGTGGCACCAGCGCCAGAAGGTGAACCTCGCCATTGACCAGCGCCGCGCGACGCGATGCGTAGCGCAGGGCGGCGCCCGCCTCTTCGGTCTCGTCCATTACCACCAGGAATGCGCGCATCGAGCCTCCAGCGACGCAGCATATCCGCTGAAATCGTATTCTTCGCAAGAACCTTGCCCTGCGCCCGCGAATTCGCCAGAGAAATTTCCCTAAGATAACGCAAGAGGAATCGACCCCGTCATGGCAATCGCAATCAAGATGCCGGCCCTGTCGCCCACCATGGAAGAAGGAACGCTGGCGCGCTGGCTGGTCAAGGTGGGGGATAGCGTTTCTTCCGGCGACGTGATGGCCGAAATCGAGACCGACAAGGCGACGATGGAGTTCGAGGCCGTGGACGAAGGCGTGATCGCCTCGATCGACGTTGCCGAAGGTGCCGAGGGGGTCAAGGTCGGCACCGTGATCGCGACGCTGGCGGGGGAGGACGAGGATGCAGGAGCCGTTGCACCGGCGCCTGAGGCGAAGCCGGTTCCTGCTCCTGCAGCTGTGGAAGCCGAGCCCAAGCCCGCTCGTCCTGAGCCGGTCAAAGGACAGGCACCACCTTCCGGCACTTCGACAGGCTCAGCGCGAACGCAAGATGGTGTTTCGCGAGTAATCGCCTCTCCGCTGGCCAAGCGCATCGCCGAACAGCAGGGGATCGACCTTGCGGCAGTCAAGGGCAGCGGGCCGGGTGGGCGGATCGTCAAAGCTGACGTTGCGGGCGCCCCAGCGCAGGCTGGGGCCTCCAAGCAAGGCTCACAGCCGACCGAGACCCCTGCCTCCGCAGGGGCTCAGAAGCCCGCAAGCCTCGGCGGCGATCTTGACGCGCCTTACGAGGAACAGAAGCTCAACAATGTCCGCAAGGTCATCGCCCGCCGGTTGACTGAGGCGAAGCAGACCGTGCCGCATATCTACCTCACAGTCGATGTGCGGCTCGATGCGCTTTTGAAGCTGCGCAGCCAGCTCAACGCCTCGCTCGAGCCTGACGGGGTGAAGCTTTCGGTCAACGATCTGCTGATCAAGGCGCTCGCCCGCGCGCTGGCGCGTGTGCCCAAGTGCAATGTCAGCTTCCAGGGCGATGTGCTGCACCAATATATGCGGCAGGATATCTCGGTTGCGGTGGCGGCGCCCTCGGGCCTGATCACCCCGATCATCCGCGACGCAGGGCGCAAGGGGCTGGCACAAATCAGCACCGAGATGAAGGAGCTGGCCACCAAGGCGCGCGACGGCAAGCTGCAGCCGCATGAATTCCAGGGCGGCACGGCCAGCCTCTCCAACCTCGGCATGTTCGGCACCAAGCAGTTCGACGCGGTGATTAACCCGCCGCAGGGCATGATCCTGGCGGTTGGTGCGGGCGAGCAGCGCCCGTTTGTGGTGGACGGCGCGCTGGCGATTGCCACGGTGATGAGCGTGACCGGCAGCTTCGACCACCGCGCGATCGACGGCGCCGACGGCGCGCAGTTGATGCAGGCGTTCCAGCAGCTGTGCGAAAACCCGATGGGGCTGGTGGTTTGAGGGCAATGCCCCCTCTCCCCAACCCCTTTCCCGCAAGGGGAGAGGGGCTTTGAGCCGCTCCCCGCTCATCCGCGTCACGGCGATGCCGACCGACATGAACCCCTATGGCGGGATTTTCGGCGGTTGGCTGATGGCGCAGATGGCGCTGGGTGCAGGCTCGCTTGCCAGCCGGGTAGGGCAGGGCCGCGCCAATGTGGTTGCGGCCAGCGATTTCGCATTCCCCGCGGCCATGGCACTCGGCGACGAGCTGAGTGTCTATTGCGAGATCGTGCGCGAAGGGAACACATCCATCACCATCGCTGCCGAAGGCATCTCGCGCGAGCGCAATGGCGAAGCGACCAAGCTGGTTTGCAAGGGAACCTTCGTGTTCGTGCTTGCGGACGAGGAGGGCAAACCCCGTCCGGTGCGTGAGAAATGAACAAAAGTCCGCTCGTCCTGAGCTTGTCGAAGGACAGGCGACTACCCTTCGACAGGCTCAGGGTGAGCGGAGGACTGGCTGTGTGTCCTACACATGGGATTTTGTGCGATAGAGCAGCCATGAGCCGCACCAAATTACAGCCAAATGATTCTAACCTCAGGACAGTGTTCCATGTGTTCCAGGTTGTAGGACTTCAAAAGAGGTAATCGAGTAATGTCAGCAAGTTATGACGTCATCGTTCTCGGCTCCGGACCCGGCGGCTATGTCGCGGCGATCCGCGCTGCGCAACTCGGGCTCAAGACCGCGATTGTAGAGCGCGAGAACCTGGGCGGCATCTGCCTCAACTGGGGCTGCATCCCTACCAAGGCGCTGCTGCGGTCTGCCGAAATCTTCCACTATATGCAGCACGCCAAGGATTATGGCCTTGTTGCCAAGGGGATAGAGGCCGATCTTGAGGCGGTGGTGAAGCGCAGCCGCGGCGTCGCCAAGCAGCTCAACCAGGGCGTCACCCACCTGATGAAGAAGAACAAGATCACAGTGCACATGGGCGAGGGCACGCTGACTGGACCGACTGCGCTCACCGTCAAAGGAGAGAAGGGCGAAGAGAAGCTAAACGCCAAACACGTCATCGTCGCCACCGGCGCGCGTGCGCGCGACCTGCCGTTCGCACCTGCCGATGGAAAGCGCATCTGGACATATCGCCATGCCATGACCCCGCCCGAAATGCCGAAGAAGCTGCTGGTGATCGGATCCGGCGCGATCGGGATCGAATTCGCCAGTTTCTACAACGATCTGGGCGCTGAGGTGACCGTGGTCGAAATGCTCGACCGGGTGGTGCCGGTGGAAGACGCGGACGTCTCCGCCTTCCTCGAAAAGTCGCTCACAAAGCAAGGCATGACGGTGATGACCGGAGCCGGGGTCGAAGACCTGAAGGCCAGCGCCACCGGGGTCAAGGCCAGGATCAAGGACAAGGCTGGCAAGGTCAGCGAGCCGGACTTCACCCACGCCATCGTCGCCATCGGCATCGTGCCCAATACCGAGAACATCGGGCTGGAAAAGCTGGCGGATTTGGACCGCGGCTTCATCAAGATCGATCCTTATGGCCGCACCAAGGCCAAGGGCCTGTGGGCAATCGGCGACTGCACCCCTGGGCCGTGGCTGGCGCACAAGGCTAGCCACGAAGGCGTGACCGCCGCCGAGGCGATTGCGCAAGAGCTCGGTAACAAGGATGTCCACCCGCACCCGCTCGATCGCAACAACATCCCCGGCTGTACCTATTGCCACCCGCAGATCGCCAGTGTCGGCATGACCGAGGCCAAGGCGAAGGAGGCAGGATATACTGTCAAGGTCGGCAATTTCCCCTTCATCGGCAACGGCAAGGCGATTGCGCTGGGCGAGGCCGAAGGCTTCATCAAGACTGTGTTCGACGCCAAGACCGGCGAACTGCTGGGTGCGCACATGATCGGGGCCGAAGTGACCGAACTGATCCAGGGCTATACTGTCGGCAAGCAGCTCGAGACGACCGAAGCGGAACTGATGCAGACCATTTTCCCGCACCCGACGCTGTCCGAAATGATGCATGAAAGCGTTCTGGGTGCATACGGGCGAGCCCTACACATTTGAGCGCACATCTGAGCGAATAGAGGGAGGGCGATGACAGATTTTCTCGTAATCGCCTTCCTGATCCTGCTCGCGGGCGTAGTCGCGGTGCCGCTGGCCACGCGCCTGGGCCTCGGTTCGGTGCTCGGCTATCTGCTCGCCGGAATGGCGATCAGCCCGCTACTCGGAATTCTCAAGGTCGATCTCGACCAGCTTCAGCTCTTTGCCGAATTCGGCGTGGTGATGATGCTGTTCCTCGTCGGGCTCGAACTTGAACCGAAGCGCCTGTGGGACATGCGCAGGCGGCTGATCGGAATGGGCGGCGGCCAGGTGGTGCTGACCACGCTGGTGATTGCCGCCATCGCACTGATCTATGGCAACGACTGGCGCACCGCCGTGGGTATCGGCATGGTGCTGGCGCTGTCTTCCACCGCAATCATCGTCCAGACGCTGCGCGAGAAGGGGCTGCTGCGAAGCGAGGGCGGAGAGGCCAGCTTTGCCGTGCTGCTGGTGCAGGACGTGGCGGTAATCCCGATCCTGGCGATCCTGCCGCTGCTGGCGGTTCCCGAACTGGCAGCGCAGGCCGGTGGCGTGGCGGGCGAGGCCGCGCACGCGGAGGGGTGGACACTCACAGCGGAAATGCCCCGATGGCTTGCCGGGATCGTCACCGTGGCGGCTGTGGCGCTCGTCGTGTTCATCGGCAACACGCTGACGCGTCCGGTGTTTCGCTTCATCGCTGGGGCGCAGTTGCGCGAACTGTTCACCGGCACCGCGTTGATGTTCGTGATCGGGATCGCGCTGCTGATGTCGCTCGTCGGGCTGTCCCCAGCGCTCGGCACCTTCCTTGCGGGCGTGGTGCTGGCGAACAGCGAATACCGCCACGAACTCGAAGCCGATATCGAGCCGTTCAAGGGCCTGCTGCTCGGCCTGTTCTTCATCACCGTGGGCGCAGGGGTGAACTTTGCGCTGGCCTTTGAGCAGATCGGCGCCGTGTTGTTCTGGACCGCTCTGGTGATTGTGGCCAAGATCGCGGTGCTGGCGCTGATCGCGCGGCTTGCCGGTGTCAGGAAGCAGGCGGGCTGGCTGTTTACGTTGAGCCTGGCGCAGGCGGGCGAATTTGCCTTCGTCCTGATCGCGCTTGCCACCGCCAGCTTTGTCTTCAGCGAGCCGCTGGCCGATCTGCTGCTGCTGGTCGTGGCGCTGTCGATGTTGGTCACACCGCTGTTGTTCATCCTCTATGACCGGCTGATCGCGGCGGCCTATTGCACGGGCGAGGATGCGCCGCCTGATGCAATCGAGGAAGTGCATCCGATCATCATCGCCGGGCGCGGACGCGTTGGCGGAATCGTCGACCGGATTCTCGATGCGGCGGGCCACAAGGCGACGGTGATCGATCACGATTCGCGCCACCTCGAAAATCTCAAAAAATTCGGCATCAGGACCTATTTCGGCGATGCCACGCGGCCGGATCTACTCGAAAGCGCGGGGATTGCGCGCGCCAGGCTGCTGGTGGTCGCGCTCGATGGGAAGGAGCAGATCGACCACCTGGTCGGCTATGTCGCGCGGACATATCCCGATGTACACATCACCGTGCGCGCAATCGACCGCGATCATGTTTACAAGCTGTGGGCGCTGGGCTGCCGCGACGTCATCCGCGAGACTTATGACTCCTCGCTGCGGATCGGGCGATCGGCGCTCGAGGCACTGGGGCACGATCGCCAATCGGCGCGCGCGATAGTTGATGCCTTCGAGGCGATGGACCGGTCTTCGATGCGCGCTCTGGCCGATCTCTACCAGATCGACGTGCCCGCGTACGAGAACGAACCGCTGATCGCCAAGGTGCTCGAGCTGCGCGCCGAATGGGACCCTAAACTGCGCGAACAGATCGACGAGATCCTGGGGCGGCGCGGAAGCTAGGCTGCCCGGTAAGCCTTGCATAAGGGAATGGCGGACAGGGTGGGATTCGAACCCACGGTGGGCTTTCGCCCACGGCGGTTTTCAAGACCGCTGCCTTAAACCACTCGGCCACCTGTCCGCTGCGCCGCGTGCTAGCGCCGGACGAGGGGCCTGTCACGAGGCAATTGTTGTTTCGGGTTAAGGCAGGATATGACAGAAAGCGGGCATGAACTTGCGCACAGCGTCCATTGCTATCTTTCTGCTGCTCTCGGCCCCTTCTGCCTCCGCTCAGCAGCCGCAGGTTGCTGTTGAAGCCCGGATTGCGCCTGGTTTCGACGCATATCTCCAGCTGCTGATCGCCCGCGCGCGCGCCGAAGGGGTGAGCGAGGCGACTATTACGCGCATGACCGCCGGCCTGACCGCCAACGATCGAGTGGTCAGGCTTGACCGCGCGCAACCTGGTTCACCGACCGTCAGCGGCTATCCACGGCTGGGCGGCTATATCGACCGGCATGTTGATAGTGCCCGGATCAATGGTGGGCGCGGCGTTTATCGCGCCAACCTGCAAACGCTCGCCCGGATCGAGCAGCAGTACGGCGTTCCCGGCGCGATCATTGTGGCGATCTACGGCCACGAAACCGCTTACGGCCAGGTCAAGGGCACGTTCGATCTCGCCGAAGCCCTGGCAACGCTTGCATGGGAAGGGCGCAGGCGAGAACTGTTCGCGGACGAATTCGTCAATCTGCTCAAGGTTGCGGACAAGGGTTATTCGCGCAATCAGCTGGTCGGCAGTTGGGCGGGCGCCTTCGGCAACCCGCAATTCCTTCCCAGCGTCTATCTGCGGCTTGCCGCTGACGGTGATGGTGACGGGCGCGCGGACATCTTCACCAACCAGGCCGATACCTTCGCGTCGATCGCCAACTATTTCCGCGATGCCGGATGGCGGCGTGGCCAGCCTTGGGGCGTGCGCGCCATGGTGCCTGCCGGTTTTGACTGGAGCGCTGTCAGGACCCGGCTAGATGCACCGACCTGCCCACGAGTGCATGACCGGCACAGCCAGTGGAAGACCGCGGCCGAGTGGCGCGCTCTTGGGGTGCAGCCGCAGGGTTATCTTGCGCCCGATGTGCTTGCCACGCTGTTTCAGCCCGATGGCCCCGGCACCCCCGCCTGGCTGTTGACCTCGAATTACCGCGCGATCCTGGCCTATAACTGTTCGAATTACTACGCGATGAGCGTGGGTCTGCTGGCAGACGAAATATCCCGATAATCCTGCCCTAAATGACGTGGAAAGCCGAGTGCGGCGCTCGCCATGTTGAAACGCCGGGGTTATAGCCGGTCGGTATTTCGTGGGAGCCGGATTTGCGTATTTACGCCCAGTTCGTGACATTGCTGGCGCTGTTGACCTGCCTGGCCAGTCCGGCAGGTGCGCGAGCGATGCCTGCGCCGCCGCCTGAAGCCCATTCGGTCCCGATCCTGCTGCTGACGGACCTGTCCTCAGGGCAGGTGCTGTACGCGCGAAATGCCGATCGGCGGTTCATCCCCGCCTCGATCACCAAGGTAATGACACTGTTCACCGCTTTCGAGATGATCGATGGTGGCAAGCTCAAGCCGCAGCAGGTGCTGACTTACAGGACCGAGAGCTTTGCTGAGTGGCGGCGCAAGGGCTCGACCATGTTCCTCGAGCAGGATGCGCGGGTGAGCGTGGACCAGCTATTGCGCGGGATTGCCACGGTTTCGGCCAATGACGGATCGATCGTTCTGGCCGAAGGCGTGGCGGGGTCGGTCGAAAACTGGACGGCATTGATGAATGCCAAAGCCCGCGCGATCGGCATGGTCAATTCGCATTTCGGCACGCCCAATGGTTGGCCGGATGAAGGGCGCACATTCGTCTCTGCGCGCGATCTGGTCACGCTGGCGCAGGTCATGATCGAGCGCCATCCCGCGCTCTATCGCCGCTATATCGGCAGGCCCACATTAACCTATGGCGGGATTACCCAGCGCAATCACGATCCCCTGATTGGGCGTGTTGCCGGGGCCGACGGAATCAAGACCGGCTTCACCAACCAGGCCGGTTATGGCTTCCTCGGCTCGGCGGAGCGTGGCGGCAGACGCCTGGCAGTGGTGGTGGCTGGGGCCGAACATCATCGCGATCGTGACAAGGCCGCCCTCGCGATGATCGAATGGGGCTTTGACGCTTTCGAGCACCGGGTGCTGTTGCCTAAGGGCCAGAGTATCGCTTTGGCAAGGGTGCAGGATGGCACTGCACGGTCGGTGGATCTGGTCGCTCGTGGGCCGATCGTTGCGACTGTCCCCAAGGGAACCGATCCCGATGTCATGCTGACCCTCCATTATGACGGCCCCGTGCGCGCACCGTTTGCCGCAGGTGACAAGCTTGCCGAGCTGGAAATCGCAGTTGCAGGCATGCCACCGGGGCGCATTTCGCTGGTGGCACAGCATGACGTCCGCAGGGCCGGTATATTTCACCGCATCGTCAATGGCATAATGGGCCTGTTCGCGTGACGCGCGGGCGTTTCATCGCGCTCGAAGGAGGGGAGGGGACAGGCAAGTCCACCCAAGCACAGCTTCTGGCCGAGGCGCTCGAACGGCGTGGGTTGACTGTCGAGGTAACGCGCGAGCCGGGGGGAACTCCGGGCGCAGAGGCAATCCGCTCGCTGCTTCTCCATCCGCCGGGGGAAGGTTGGGGCGCCGAGGCCGAGGCGCTGCTGTTTGCTGCCGCCAGGGCCGATCACGTCGCGCGCCGCATCCGTCCCGCGCTAAAAGCCGGGCGCTGGATCGTGTGCGACCGTTTCGTCGATTCGAGCAGGGCCTATCAGGGCAAGGCAGGCGGGCTGGGCGAACAGGCCATTGTCGCGCTGCACCAAATCGGCAGCCATGGCTTGCGTCCCGATTTGACGTTGTTGATCGAGGTCGACGAACAGACCGCGCTGCACAGGATTGCCGCGCGCGATGGCGGTGGGGCCGATGCGATCGGTGGGCGCGACCCGGCCTATCATCGCAAGGTCGCGCAGGCGTTTCGCAGCTTCGCAGAGGCGGACCCGGCAGGCTTTGCGCTGATCGACGGCAGTGGCGATCCTGCGCAGGTACATCAGCGTATCCTGCGCGCAATCGAGCGCTTGATTTCATGACCGGTATAGAGTGGCCCAACCACGCCGAACCATGGCGCGAATGGCGCGAGGCCATGGGCGGTACGCGGATGCACCACGCCTGGCTGCTTGCGGGCAAGGCGGGCTTGGGTAAACGAGAGTTTGCGCTGGCCGCCGCGCGCGCGCTGGTGGCCGAGGACGGAATTCTTCAGCCCGCCGGCGACCATCCAGATATCCTTGTCCTCACTCACCTGCCCAAGGATGAAAAGGAAGAGGCCAAGCGGCAGGAGGGCAAGCCTTTCGAGGTCAAGCGCAGCATTTCGGTGGCGCAGGTGCGAGCGATGCAGCAGCGTCTCTTCACCCGGCCCACGTTGGGCGCGCGCCGCGCGGTGATCGTCGATCCCGCCGACGATCTCGAGAAATCTGCCTCGAACGCGCTGCTCAAGAGCCTTGAGGAGCCGCCACAGGGAACCTATTTCTTGCTGGTGGCGCACCGGCCCCAGCGTTTGCTCCCCACCATCCGTTCCAGATGCCGTATGTTGCGCTTTGCCGAACTGGCCGACAGCCAGATTGCGCAGATGCTGCGCCTCCACGCGCCCGATGGCGATTTGCATGCGAGCGAAGCCGCCATCAGCGCCGCGGGCGGCTCGTTCGGGGCTGCTCTCGAATTCATCGAGCAGAATCTGTCCCCGATCGCCGCCTTGATGCGCGAAATTGCCGAACAGGGGGACCCGGCGTTCAAGCTGGGAGGCCAGTTGGTGACTGCAATCGGCGCACGGCCGGATCGCGCCCGGATCCAGGCAACGCTCGATCTTGCCCGTGCAATTCTGGCACGACAGGCCGATCAATGCGGCCCCGCCGACGGGACCGAGCTGATCGAGGCCCATGCCGCAATGGTGGAGCTTGGCGCACAGGCCACCACCTACAACTTCGACGCCGGCCTGCTGGTCATGGAAATCGGAAGCTTGCTTGCGCGCGCCGCGGCAGCTAGCGAACGCGCCGATGCCTGAACCATTCTATATCACTACAGCGATCAATTATCCCAATGGGCGGCCGCATATCGGCCACGCCTATGAAGGGATCGCCACCGATGTCGTGGCGCGGTTTCAACGCGCGCGTGGCCGCGATGTCTATTTCGTGACCGGGACCGACGAGCATGGGCTCAAGATGGACCAGACCGCCCGCAAGGCTGGCCGGGCCACGATCGATCTCGCCAACGAGATGTCTGGCTATTTCCGTGAGATGTGCACGAAGCTTGACATTTCTTGCGACGCATTCGTCCGCACGACCGAGCCGCGCCACCATGCCGCGAGCGTCGAATTGTGGAGGCGGATGGAAGCGGCGGGTGACCTCTATCTCGATCGCTACGAAGGCTGGTATTCGGTTCGTGACGAGGCTTTCTACGATGAAAGCGAATTGTCCGAAGGGGAGGGGAGCGAAAAGCTCTCGCCCCAAGGGACGCCCGTCGAATGGACGGCCGAGGAAACCTGGTTCTTCCGCCTATCGAAATATCAGGACAAATTGCTCGCGCATTATCGCGACCACCCCGACTTTATTCGCCCGGAGAGCCGCCGCAACGAGGTGCTGCGGTTCGTCGAAGGCGGGCTCAAGGATTTGAGCGTCTCGCGGACCAGCTTCGACTGGGGTGTGCCGGTGCCGGGTTCTGATGGTCATGTGATGTATGTCTGGGTCGATGCGCTCACGACTTACATGACCGGCGTCGGCTTCCCCGATTCCGACGGCGAGAAGTTCCGCAAGTACTGGCCCGCCGATATCCATATGATCGGCAAGGACATTGTCCGGTTCCACGCGGTCTATTGGCCTGCCTTCCTGATGAGTGCAGGGCTGCCTCTGCCCAGGCAGGTTTTCGGCCATGGTTTCCTGCTCGCACGCGGAGGCGAGAAGATGAGCAAGAGCGCGGGCAATGTGGTCGATCCGATGGAGCTTGCCGAGCGCTACGGGGTCGATAATCTGCGCTATTTTTTCATGCGCGAAATCGCCTTCGGACAGGACGGCAGCTATTCGCCAGAGGCCATCGTCTCCCGCACCAATGCCGAACTGGCGAACAGTTTCGGCAATCTGGCGCAGCGTACATTATCTATGATATTCAAGAATCTGGATGGGGTTCTTTCAGACGATTATTCGCCGAGCGAAGCAGATTTGGCGCTGAGGAGTACTGTGAACGACGCTTGCCGCACCTTGCTGCCGCGCGAATTCGAAGTGCTCAATTTCTCCGAAGGCCTTGCCGAGTGGATGCGCGCAGTCTTCGCCTGCAACCAGTATGTCGACGAACAGGCCCCCTGGGCGTTACGCAAGACCGATCCGGAACGGATGAAGGCGGTGCTGATGACGCTGTTCATGCAGGTCCGCACGCTCGCCATCGCGGTTCGCCCGGTCGTGCCCGGCTCCGCCGACCGGCTGCTCGACCAAATGGGCATACCGCCAGGCGAACGCGATTTCGCTGCGCTTGAGGACGCTGATTGGTTCGGTAGGCTTGTCGAAAGCGGCTTCGTGCTCGAACAGCCGACAGGTGTCTTTCCGCGGCTGGAAATGCCGGAGGAGGCAGCCTGATGCTGGTCGACAGCCACTGCCACCTTGAATATGAAGGTCTGGTGGAAGACCAGCAGGGCGTGCTTGAACGGGCACGAGCGGCCGGTGTGGGGCAGTTTCTCAATATCTCCACCCGCCGTTCCGAATGGAAGCAGGTTGTCGCCACTGCCGAGCGCGAAGCCGACGTATGGGCCAGCGTCGGCATCCATCCCCACGAAGCGGACCAACACGCCGATCTTGGAGCCGAAGTGCTGCGCACGGCCTGCGAACACCCTCGCGTGATCGGGATCGGCGAAACAGGGCTCGATTATTACTATGACAAATCGGATCGCGGCGTTCAGCGCGATCTGTTTCGTATGCACATCGGCGTTGCACGCGAAACCGGCCTGCCGCTGATCGTGCATACGCGCGATGCCGAAGACGACACGCTGACCATTCTCGCAGACGAAATGGAGAAGGGGGCCTTCCCGGCGCTCATCCATTGCTTCACCGCGTCGGCGCAGTTCGCTGGCCGCGTCCTGGAACTGGGGCTTTCAATCTCGATATCAGGCATAGTTACCTTCAAGAACGCGGCAGAACTACAGGGGGTTGCCAAGGAAATTCCCGCTGGTCGCCTTCTGGTCGAAACCGACAGCCCGTTCCTGGCGCCGGTCCCGCATCGCGGCAGGCCATGCGAGCCGGCCTTTGTCGCCGATACGGCCCGGTTTTTGTCCGATCTGCGTGGCGAGCCGATCGCTCATCTGTCAGATTATACCACGGCCAATTTTTTCCGGCTGTTCAGCAAGGCCGGGTCTTGAAACTGATCGTACTCGGTTCGGGTACCTCGACAGGGGTCCCTCGCATTGGCAATGACTGGGGCGAGTGCGATCCTGCCGATCCGCGCAATCGCCGCACGCGCGTTTCCATTCTTCTCGAGAGCAATGACGGAGCCCGGCTGCTTGTCGATACATCGACAGACCTCAGGCAACAGCTGCTCGACAACAACATCGACCGGATCGACGGGGTGTTCTGGACGCACGATCACGCCGATCACTGCCATGGAATCGATGACCTGCGCGTATTGCGGTACGGGCGCGGTGGTCCGATACCGGGATTTGCCTCGAGTGAGACTGTTCGCCGGCTGCGCCAGCGCTTCAGCTATGTATTTTCCGGCCAGCACGGCTATCCCACCATCGCGACGATAGAAACGCTCGACCGGCTTCGGCTGTTTGCCGGTTTTGCCGTCAGCTGGTGCCAGATGCCACACGGTCCCAGTGAGACGACCGGCTTCCGTTTCGAAACCGATGGCAAGTCCATTGGTTATGCAACTGATTATAGCGCCATTACTGATGGCATGATCGATTTATTTCATGGTGCGGATATAGTTGTTTCCGATTGCCTCAGGCGCGAACCGCATCCCACACACGCCAATCTTGCTATGGCGCTGGAGCTGGCAGAGCGGTGTCAGGTACAGAAACTTGTGCTCAGCCATCTCGACAAGAGTATGGATTATGCCTCAATTGAGGCGGAGACACCGGCGCATGTGCTTGTGGGATTCGACGGGATGGAGCTGATCGCGTGAACGAGACCGACACCGTGCAGATAGTGGCGCTGACCGGATGGCTCATCCTTGTCGGCGGTGCGCTGGCTTCACATCGATTGAACTGGAGCAAGGCGCTGCGCATGGCTTTTGTGTGGATGGCCATATTCATGGGGGTCTTTTTCCTTTTCAGCGCGGTCAGGGTCGCCTGACCAGCTTCGATCGCAGATCCATCCCATTATATTTAACATAATATATATTATCATTCTTAAACGAGTGTCGTGTGACCGACCAATTTTCCCGCCTCCTCCAAGTCATGGCAACGCTACGCGATCCGCAGCGGGGTTGCGAATGGGACCTGGCCCAAACATTTTCCACCATTGTCCCACACACCATTGAAGAAGCGTATGAGGTTGCCGATGCTATCGAACGCGGCGACGTCGCGGAAATCAGGGATGAACTTGGCGACCTTCTGTTTCAGGTGGTCTTCCAGGCACGAATCGCTGCGGAAGCCGGACTGTTCGACATCGATGATGTCGCCCGGTCGATCGCGGACAAGCTTGAGGCACGCCACCCACATATTTTTGGCAATGCCAAACACGCGCAGGACATGCGCGAAGAACGTTGGGAAACGCTCAAGGCCGACGAACGCCGTCAGAAAGGCGCCAGCAGCGCGCTCGATCATGTGGCGCTGGCGCTGCCCGCGCTGCTCCGCGCCCAGAAACTTCAAAAACGGGCCGCGCGCACCGGCTTCGACTGGCCAGACGTTGCGGGGCCTTTGGCAAAAATTCATGAAGAATTGAAAGAGCTTGCCGAAGCATGTTCCGAAGTTGAGCGAAAGGAGGAAGCTGGCGACCTGTTGTTTGCCGTGGTCAATCTGGTCCGCGCTTATGGTGTGGATGCCGAGGAGGCGCTCCGCGCCGCCAACCTGAAGTTTGAGACCCGTTTCAAGGCAATGGAGCAATTGGCCGGGCCGCAATTTCCCACGCTATCGCTCCATGAGCAGGAGGAGTTGTGGCAGCGCGTGAAACGCAACGAGCAAAGTTGACGTTTCGAAGCTAAAGTGAACGGAACTGCCCGAATTCCTTGGGATTGAGCCGCACAACCAGTTTGCGCATCGCCGACTCGCGGTCGGTGGCCTCTTCGTCGCTGATCACTTCACCGTGCGCATGCAGCCATGCAATCCGACGTCCGTCGGTTGCAGGCAGGATCAGCTCGAATTCGCGCGCCTCGCCAGTCAACATCAACGAAACACGATCAAGCAGCATATCGATCCCCTCCCCCGTCACCGCCGAAATCGCCACCGCATTTTCTCGGTCATGGCAGACCTGATAAAGCTCCCGCGCTTCCTCGGGCGCGAGCAGATCGATCTTGTTCCAGACCTCAAGGATCGGGATTGAGCTCTCGCCGGTCTGAAGGTCAACGATGCCAAGGTCCGCAAGCACTGCCATGACCTGCTTCTTCTGCGCTCCGTGCGCGGTATTGGCCATGTCGCGCACATGCAGAATGAGATCGGCCGAAGTTACCTCTTCCAGCGTCGCCCGGAATGCGGCAACCAGCTGCGTCGGCAGGTCCGAGATGAAGCCTACGGTATCCGAAAGGATCGCCTTTACGATTCCCGGCAGACCGATCGCGCGCATTGTCGGATCGAGCGTGGCAAACAGCAGATCCTCTGCCATCACATCCGATCCGGTGAGCCGGTTGAACAACGTCGATTTTCCGGCGTTGGTGTAGCCGACCAGCGCTATCACCGGCCACGGCGCCTTCTCGCGCCTGCCACGATGCAGCTTGCGGGTTTTGCGCACTTGCTCAAGCTCGCGTCGCAACCGGCCCATGCGCTGGCGGATCATTCGCCGGTCGGCCTCGATCTGCGTCTCGCCGGGGCCGCCGAGAAACCCGAAACCGCCACGCTGGCGCTCAAGGTGGGTCCAGCTTCGCACCAGGCGGCTCTGTTGATAGTCGAGGTGCGCCAGTTCGACCTGGAGCCTCCCTTCGGCGGTGGCCGCGCGCTCACCGAATATCTCGAGTATCAGGCCGGTGCGGTCGATCACCTTGCGCCCCAGCTTTTCCTCAAGGTTGCGTTGCTGGATCGCGCTGAGCGCGCCATCGACTACAACCAGTTCGACCGACAGCAGTTCGCAATCGGCGGCAATAGCATCAACCTGGCCGCTACCGAAAAGCGTGTTGGCACGAACCATGCGAACGGGCAGCAAGCGCGCCTCGGCAATATCGAGGCCAATCGCCAGCGCCAGCCCGCAAGCTTCCTCCAGCCTGCCCTTGCCGTCGAGATCGTGGCGTTGGCCCTTTATTTCAGGGCACAGAACCAGTGCCCGCGCGCCGCGGGTGACTTCCTCGCGTGGTTCGCCAGCAAAACTCAGTCGTCTTCGCCTTCAAGTCCGTCGCTCAAGTCGACGTGGGCGGCGGGTTGGATGGTCGATACGGCATGTTTGTAGGCAAGCTGTACAAAGCCATCGCGTTCGAGCAGCGTGCAGAAGAGGTCGAAAGCCGCGATCCGGCCCTGCAACATCACGCCATTGACCAGGAACATGGTGACTTGCACCTGCGCATCGCAAACCCGGCTGAGAAACACGTCCTGCAGCAGCCGAACCTTGCGATTGCCTGCCTGGCTCGTGAACTGGCCGGCATCGAGCGGTTGGCCCGGCATGATGGTTGAGATCGCGTGCTTGTACACCAATTGCGACTGCCCGTCCCGGCGCAGCAGGATCGAGAAATTGTCGAACCAGGTGACAATGCCCTGCAACTTCACGCCCTTGACGAGAAAGATCGTCACAGGCGTTTTGTGTTTGCGGAGCAGGTTGAGAAAGGCATCTTGAAGGTTGACTTGCCGGTCGTTGGCTGCGCTTTCAACCTTCTTGCTTTCCTTCTTGGCCCGTGGGCGTGCGGAGAGGGTCTGCCCGTCTGCCATGTTTTTAAACTCCTGTTTTTGGCGGCCGCCCTTGCGGTCCGCGATCTGGCCCGATCCGGCATATCCGCCCGAGCCGTCTGATCCGTGCACTTTTAGGCGATTTGGCAGGGTGTGCAATAATCGATTTGCAAGCGCGCCCGGCGGAACCTTGAGCAAATTCCGCTCATTCCTCCACTTGGCCGTCGGTCTTGTCGGTCATACCCAGCAGCTTTAGCTTGCGATGAAGCGCAGACCTTTCCATGCCGATGAACGCAGCGGTCTTGGAGATATTGCCGGAAAAACGGCGAATCTGGACCGCCAGGTATTCGCGTTCGAAGTTCTCGCGTGCCTCGCGCAACGGCGCCCCCATCATCGCCGCATAGCCCTGACCGTTCTCGACCTGCGAATTCCCGAAGAGTTCGGCGGGCAGCATGTCGGTTTCAATGTGGGTGAGCCGGTCGCGCGGCGTCATGATGATCGTGCGTTCGACCACGTTTCGTAGTTGACGGACGTTGCCGGGCCAATCGTAAACTTGCAGGGCCGCTATTGCATCCTTGGTCAGGACCGGCGGCGCGATCCCCTGTTCGGCGGAATAGCGGGTGAAGAAGTGTTCGGCCAGTGCAGGAATATCCTCGCGCCTCTCGGCTAGCGAAGGGACGCAAACCGGCACCACGTTCAGACGATAGAATAGATCCTCACGAAAGTGCCTTTTGGGCAATTCGGCGGCCAGATCGCGCGAGCTTGATGAAACCACCCGCACATCCACCCCGATCTGGCGCGTGCCCCCTACCCTGACAAAGCTCTGTTCGGTCAGCACACGCAGTATCCGCGCCTGCGTCGAAAGCGGCATGTCCGACACTTCGTCGAGGTAGAGCGTGCCGCCATCAGCGAGTTCGAGCAGTCCCGGCCGCACCAGCTTGCCATCGATTTCCTCGCCGAACAGCTCCTGCTCGAAGCGTTCGGGCGTAATCCGCGCCGAATTGACGATCACGAAAGCGTTGTCTGCCCGCTGGCTCCAGCTGTGCAGCAGCCGCGCAGCAACTTCCTTGCCCGACCCGGCCGGGCCTGAAATCAGTACCCTGCTGCCGGTTGCCGCCACACGCTTGAGCGTGGCGCGCACCGCGTTGATCTGGCTCGAGTTGCCGGTGAATTCCTCGCCGCGGCTGAACCCTTCGCGCAGGCGCGAGATTTCACGTCTCAGACGCTCAGTCTCGGTAGCCCGGTCGACCAACAGCAGCAGACGCTCTGCCTCGAACGGCTTCTCGATAAAATCCATCGCGCCCCGGCTGACCGCCGAAACTGCAGTATCGATATTGCCATGGCC
>PNJY01000004.1 GCA_013822125.1 Erythrobacter sp.
GGTTCGACCGAAACGCCCTTGGCCGAAATCGCGGCAAAGGCGCGGGTCAGATCGATCAGCCGAACCTCCGAACTGCCCAACACCATCGAGGGAAAGGTCGAAATGGGTGAGGTGATCCCGAACCTGCGCGCCATCGAGGCGACCGTGCCAAAGCCCACCTCCTGGCCCAATTGCGCCGCCACGGTGTTGATCGAATAGGCAAAGGCAGTGCGCAGATTGGTTTCGCCCACGTTCTTGCCATTGGAGTTGCGCGGGCTCCAACCGTCGATTGTCACCGGCGTATCGACCACCCTGTCATCGGGCGTGTAGCCCGCCTCGAGCGCGGCCAGATAGACAAACAGCTTCCACGCCGAGCCCGGCTGCCGCTGGGCCGCAGTGGCGCGGTTGTAGTTGGTTTCGACATAATCGGTGCCGCCGACCATGGCCAGCACAGCGCCGTCGCGGTCGAGGCTGACGAGCGCGCCCTGGGTGCCGGACGGGGCATTGGCCTTGATCGCATCGCTTGCCGCCTGCTGGAGATTTACATCGATCGTCGTCCACACTTCGATCGGTTCGAATGTTTCGGGCAGCAGTATGTCCAGCTGCGGAAGCACCCAATCGGTGAAGTAGCGCAGCGAGTTCTGCCCGTTCTGCTTCTTGAGCCTGACCGCCCCGATATCGACTCTCGCCTGGGCGGGGGTGATGTACCCCTGCTCCTCCATCAGCTGCAACACTACCCGCGCGCGCGCCACCGCCGCATCGACATCGGCGGTTGGCGAATATCGCGAAGGAGCCTTGACCAGACCCGCGATAATCGCGGCTTCGGCGGTCGAAAGCTGCGTTGCAGGATGGCTGAAGAAATTGCGGCTGGCACTGTCGATACCATAGGCACCACCGCCGAAATAGACCTTGTTGAGATAGAGCTCGAGGATCTGTTCCTTCGAGAACTTCCATTCCAGCGCCATTGCCAGCACCGCTTCGCGCAGCTTGCGGTCGATGCTGCGATTGTTGTTGAGAAACAGGTTGCGGGCAAGCTGCTGGGTGATGGTGGACGTGGCCGAAATGCGCCCGTTCCCCATCGCGCTTTCAAGCACGGCACCGGTAAGGCGTATGGGATCGATTCCGAAATGCGCATAAAAGCGCCGGTCCTCGACCGCCACCATAGCGTTCTTCATCGAATCGGGGATCTCGTCGAAATCGAGCCATTCGCCATAGCTGGGGCCCATCTCGACGATCTCGGTCCCGTCGCGCGCGCGCAGCACGATAGTCTGCGCGGTCTGCGTCGCCTGAAGCTGGCCAAAGCTCGGAAGACTGCTCAGCGACACGCCTACCGCAATCGCCAGCACCAAAATGCCCAGTAGCGCGGCCAGCCCGCCCCACAGCATAAATTTGCGAAACCAGCGCCCGATCCGCGAGTTGCGCTGCCCCCCCTTGCCGGAGCGCGGCCGCTCCTGCCGCTGGGCTGCGGCCCGTCGGCTACCGCGCTTGTCCGCCTTCCTCAATTGATCGCCGCGCCTCGACATCAGGCTCCTGCCCACCCTGCAAATGACCGGTGCGGCCCTGCATGCGGGAAGTGTAACGCCCGGTGAACGATCGACACGGACTCGACCATTCGGATCAATCCTTGGGGTCGAAGTCGAGCGAAAGCGAATTGATGCAATAGCGCATGCCGCCCTGTTCTGGCGGGCCATCGGGGAATACGTGGCCAAGATGGCCGCCGCACTTGCTGCAGAGCACTTCGGTGCGGATCATCCCGTGCGAGACATCGCGCCGTTCCTCAACCGCGTCGCCCTCCACAGGGCCGGTGAAGGCGGGCCAGCCGCAGCCGCTGTTGTACTTGGAATCGCTCTCGAACAGCATCTCTCCACACCCGGCGCAGCGATAGGCTCCCTGTTCGAAATGCTTGTCATACTGGCCGGTGAACGCGCGTTCGGTCCCAGCCTCGCGCAGCACATGATACTGATCGGGGCTGAGCCTTTCGCGCCATTCGGCATCGCTCAGTTCCTTGGGTTCGGGCATCGTCGCCTCCTCACAAATCGACCTGCGCATAATGCGCGGGTGGTTGAATCACGTCCATCCGCTCGCTCAGCAACGGGCGGAAACTGGGCCTGCTCTTGAGCACGGAATACCAGCCGCGGCTCTGTTCGTGCCCCTTCCAGTCAATCCCGCCCAGATAATCGGCGACCGAGATCTGCGCCGCCGCGGCAAGATCGGCAAGGCTCATGGTCGGTCCCGCCAGCCATGGGCGGTTGTCGATCAACCAGTCCATGTAGTCGAGGTGGCCGTGCGCCATCTTCATTGCCCGGCGCAAGGCCCCCGAATCGGGCGACTGGCGCAGCACGATCCGCTTCTTCATCCGCTCGTTCATCAGCGGCGCGGTGACGTCGGCGTGGAACTTCTCATCGAACAGCGCGACCAGGCGGCGGATCTCGGCGCGATTGACCGCAGTGCCGTTGATCATCGGCGCCCGGTCAACCGTCTCCTCGAAATACTCTGCAATCGCGCGGCTGTCGCACAAGGTGATGCCGCGCTCCTCATCGACCAGCACCGGTGTGCAGCCGGCCGGGTTGAGATCGTAGAAGTGCTCGCTGGCCGCCCACGGGTCCTCGCGGGCCATTTCGTAGGGGATCTGCTTCTCGCCCATCAGCAGGCGGATCTTGCGGCTGAATGGACACAAGGGGAATTGGTGGAGGCGCCACATATTGCCGTTGTCCATGCAGTAAAGCGGGCATGAAATCCACCGCCATGCGCCAATCAGGCGCGGATAATCAGACGCCCGATTGTTCCAGTATCACAAGGCATCCGGGCATCATCCGGTCGACCTCGCCGCGCTCCTGCAAAACCATGGCCTCGTCCCTCGCCAATTGCGCCACGGCATCGCGGTCAAGGCCGGTCTGGTCGATCAGCTGCGCCAGCGCGCGGACGAAGAATTCGCGGCCTCTTGCGCCAAGCTGGGGCCAAGCGAGCGCCTTTTCATCGCCGACCGACTGGCCATGCGCGACGATTGCAAAGGCGGCAGAGCATCGCAAAAGCGTGCGACCTTCGAGCGACAGCTCGACAGGTGGCGCTGTGGAGGGTGCGTGCGATGTGGTGGCCAGCAGAACGGCAAGAGTTTCAATCAGCATGAGCATGGCCTAACCTGAGTTATCTGAACCTCGCACGACCGAGCTGGCAATCACCGGCTGAGCTTGAACAGAGCGAATTCGGCACGCCAGTTCGCGCCCGTTGCACCGATCTCGTGCCCGCCGGAGAAATACCACACCCCTTCGGTGCCGACCCCTTTGGCCGCAATCAGATCGCAGAAATCGCGCACGGTCACATGGTGGATGTTCTGCGTTTCATACCAGCTCAGCGGCAAGGCGCGCGTGACCGGCATCCTGCCACCAAGCAGCAGCGCGGCACGGGTGCGCCAGTGCGCAAAGTTGGGAAAGCTGACAAAGGCCTTGCGCCCCACCCGCAGAAGCTCGTCGAGCATCAGGTCGGGCCGCTGCGCAGTTTGCAGCGTTTGCGACAGGATGGCATAGTCGAACGCCTTGTCGGGGTAATCGCCGAGATCGCAATTGGCATCGCCCTGCACCACTGAAAGCCCGCGCGAAACACCGCGTTCGACCAGTTCCGGATCGAGTTCGAGCCCGCGCGCATCGACATCGCGCTGCGCCTCCAGCTCGGCCAGCAATTGCCCCTCGCCGCAGCCGACATCGAGCACGCGGCTGCCTGGTTCGATCAGCCGAGCGATCACCGCCAGATCGGCGCGCAGGCCGCTCATCGGTAGACGTCCGGATCGTCGATCGTCATCATGCGATCGGGGTGGGGATATTGTTTCCAGCCATGTGCGGCATAAAGTCCCTGCGCATCGCGCGTGAACAGCGCCCAGCGGCGCAGGCCCTGAAATTCGGGATGGCCTTGCAAGAAATCCAGAATGGCGTGCGACAGGCCCTTGCCCCGATGTTCCTCGAGCACATAGACGTCGGCCAGATAGGCAAACGTGGCGCGGTCGCTCACCAGCCGGGCGAAGGCAACTTGCGCTCCCTGATAGGTGATGGCGACGCAAAACGAATTGGCCAGCGCGCGCCTGACGGTTTCGAACGGGATGCCCGCGGCCCAATAGCTGCGCGTCAGGTAGGCATGGGTCGCATCAAGGTCGATCGCCTCGGGATCGGTGACGAAGGCATAGCCTTCCGGCAGCACGGTCATCGCAGGAATCCTCTGACCACCCTGTCGAGCGCGGGCACATCGAGCAGGAAGCTGTCATGGCCATGCGGGGCCGAAAGCTCGACGAAGCTGACCGGCGCGCCCACCGCATTGAGCGCATGCACGACATGCCGGCTTTCGGCGGTAGGATAGAGCCAGTCCGAATCGAAGCTGATCAGGAAGAACCGCGCGCCCTTGCCCATGGCGTGGCCGGCAAAGGCATCGGCGAGCTTGCCGCTTCCCTCTCCTCCGCTGGAAACTTCCTCCGCCAGGTCGAAATAATCCATCGCGCGGGTGATATAGAGGTAGGAGTTGGCATCGAAGCGCTGGGTGAAGCCCGATCCCTGATAACGCAGATAGCTTTCGACCTGGAAATCGGCGTCGAAGCCGAAGGACTTTTCTGCACGGTCCTGCAGGCGGCGGCCGAACTTCTCGGTGAGGCCGGCTTCGGACAGATATGTGATGTGCGCCGCCATACGCGCCACTGCCAACCCGGCATCGGGCGCGGCGTGGCCATAATAGCTGCCGCCCCGCCAGTTTGGATCGGCCATGATCGCCTGCCGCCCGACCTCGTGAAAGGCGATGTTCTGCGCCGAATGGCGGGCAGTGGTGGCAATCGCCAGAACTCGGGCGGCGCGCTCGGGGAAATTGGCAGCGAGGCTCAGCACCTGCATCCCGCCCATCGAGCCTCCGACCACGGTGTGCAGCCGCTCGATCCCCAGCGCGTCGATCAGCGCGATCTGGGCGCGCGCCATGTCGCGCACGGTGATCACGGGAAAACGCAAGGCGTATCGCTCCCCATCTGGAGCGATGCTCGATGGACCGGTCGATCCCATGCAGCTGCCGATCACATTGGCGCAGATGACGTGAAAGCGGCCCGTATCGATCGGCCTGCCCGGCCCGACCATCCGTTCCCACCAGCCCGGTTTGCCCGTGATCGGGTGGTTCGAAGCGACATACTGATCGCCGGTCAGCGCATGGCAGACCAGCACAGCATTACTCTTGTCTGCGTTGAGTTCGCCATAGGTCTCAAAGGCAATGCGCGCCGCCGCAAGCGACTGCCCGCAATCGAGCGGCAGGTCATGCGTGAGCGTGAGGCTCTGCGAGGCGATCGCGGTGGTCATTGGCGGCCCCCGATTGGGCGAGCCGGGCGCAGGTGTCAATTGCGCTGTTTTCAGCCTGTCCATTGCGGGCCAAAGCGGTTATGCGCCGCCGCGACATGAGTAACGCGCCAACCGACCGCCCTGAAGCAAAACCATGGATCATGGGCATTCACGCCTATGTGCCGGGCCAGGCTCGTGCGGCGGACGGACGCGAGCTGATCAAGCTTTCAGCCAACGAGAACCCGCTTGGATCGAGCCCGGCGGCACTGGCGGCGCGAGCGGCAGCTGCGGCCCCGTCGAGCTACCCCGACCCGGATTCGCGGGCGTTGCGCGCTGCAATCGGCGCGCTGCACGGGATCGATCCCG
Source organism: Erythrobacter sp. (assembly GCA_013822125.1). Lineage (GTDB taxonomy): Bacteria > Pseudomonadota > Alphaproteobacteria > Sphingomonadales > Sphingomonadaceae > Erythrobacter. The sequence continues at coordinate 5,640 of PNJY01000004.1, forward strand.
CGCGCATCGTCTGCGGCACCGGATCGGACGAACTTCTCAATCTGATCCCGCAGGCTTTCGCCGGTCAAGGCGATGAGGTACTGTTCAGCCGGTTCAGCTTCGTGGTCTATGACATTGCCGCGCGGCGCTGCGGCGCGACCCCGGTCGAAGCGCCTGACAACGACTATGCCACCAATGTCGATGCGCTGCTGGCGGCGGTGACCCCGCGCACCCGCGTGGTCTATGTCGCCAATCCCAACAATCCCACCGGGACCTATCTGCCGGCGGGCGAACTTGCGCGTCTGCACGCAGGATTGCCCGCCGACGTTCTGCTGGTAATCGATCAGGCCTATTCCGAATATCTGGCCGATGGCGAGGACGATGGCGGGCTGGCGCTGGCTGCCGCGCAGTCGAATGTGCTGGTCACGCGCACCTTCTCCAAGATCTATGGCCTTGCCGGGGAACGGATCGGCTGGGCGACCGGTTCGCCATATCTGGTCGATGTGCTGAACCGTATTCGCGGGCCGTTCAACGTCACACAAAGCGGGCAGGCGGCAGCCTTGGCTGCGCTGGGCGACCAAGGTTTCGTCGCCAGCAGCCGCGATCACAATGCACGCGAACTGGCGCGATTTGTCGGCGCGATTGAGGCGCTGGGCAACCACGGGCTGCGCGCGGTCCCGAGCAAGGCAAATTTCCTTCTGGTGCTGTTCGAGGGAGCGCTGAGCGCCAGAACCGCACTCGATGCGCTGGCCGAGGCCGGTTATGCGGTACGGCATCTGCCCGGTCAGGGGTTGGGCCATGCGCTGCGGATCACCATCGGCAGGCGCGAGGACATGGATACGATCGCGGCCACCTTGCGGCAGTTGGCGGAACAGGGCGCATGACTGGCGAGACGAGGCGCATCGACCGGGTCGCCGTAATCGGCCTCGGCCTGCTCGGCGGTTCGCTAGGCCTGGCGGTGGCGCAATTTGCGCCGGACATCGCCACCACCGGCTTCGATTCCGACCCCGCAGTCCGCGAACGGGCACGCCAGCGTGGGCTGGTGGACCAGGTCTGCGACAGCGCCGCCGAAGCGGTTGAGAATGCCGATCTCGTGATCCTTTGCGTTCCGGTAGGGGCGATGGGAGCCGCCGCGCGCGAAATTGCCGGTGCCTTGCCGCCCAGTGCGATCGTTTCCGATGTCGGGTCGTCGAAACAGAGCGTGATGCACGATCTTGCCGCAGCGCTGCCCGGCCATGTGGTCATCCCCGCGCACCCGGTTGCCGGAACCGAGGAGAGCGGCCCCGACGCTGGCTTTGCCAGGCTGTTCGCGGGCCGCTGGTGCATTCTCACCCCACCCGAAGGCACTGATGAGGCCGCCTTGGCAGCGCTCTCACGCTTCTGGGAGCGTCTTGGATCGCGCGTCGATATCATGGATGCGGGCCACCACGATCTGGTGCTGGCGGTGACCAGCCATATCCCGCACCTCATTGCCTATACGATCGTCGGTACCGCAAGCGATCTTGAGGGTGTCACACGCGGCGAGGTAATCAAGTATTCCGCCGGCGGCTTCCGTGACTTCACCCGCATCGCCGCCTCGGATCCGACCATGTGGCGCGACGTATTCATCAACAACCGGGCCGCGGTGCTCGAGATGCTGGGGCGCTTCACCGAGGACCTGACCGCGCTACAGCGGGCGATCCGGTCGGGCGATGGGGATACGCTGTTCGACCTCTTTACCCGGACGAGGGCGATCCGCCGCTCTATCATCGAAGAGGGCCAGGACGATGCCGCGCCCGACTTCGGCCGCGGTCATTAATTCAGCGCATTGATTGCGGCGCTGACCCGCGCCTCGACTTCCTCACGCGGCAGGCCGGGCGGGATCAATTCGCCGAAGCGATAGGTGATCGTCCCGCTGCGCTTCCACAGGCGGTGATAGAGCGGGCCGCTGTTCACGGCCACCGGCACCACCGGAATGCCGAGCAGCTTGTAGAGCCCTGCGAACCCGGCCTGGAGCGGCGGCCTTGTGCCGTGCGGCACCCGTGTTCCTTCAGGGAAGATCACCAGCGGACGCCCGTCGGCAATCCGTTCGCGCGCGCCCGCAACCATCTGCCGCAGCATTCGCGCGCCCTGGTCACGGGCCACGGGAATGAGGCCATAGACGAGCGCCGAATGCCCCCACAGCGGGATGGAAAAGAGTTCCTGCTTGGCGAAAACCGCCGGAAATTCGAGCAGGGTAGGAGCATCGATCGCCTCGAAGAAGCTTTCGTGCTTGATCGCGAACAGCACTGGATGTTTCGGAATTTCGCCTTCGATCCTGACCTTCGCGCCGAGCAGGTGAACCACGCACCAGCGGTGCCAGCCGCTCCAGTTGGCAACCGCCCGGCGCAGCGCGTCGCGTCCGAACGGGATCGACAGCACCGAAATCAGTACCAGGAGCGCGCTGATGCCGTAAAACACCGGATAGTAGAAAATGCTGCGGATCGCCGCGATCATCGCAGCCACCTGTCAAACAGGCCCCGGGCCCAGATTGCCACCAGCTTGTGATATTCGAGAAAGAGCGTGGGCATACCCGGCTGCGAGGGCACTGCATCGCGCAGGATATAGATGTCGTCGGGAACGGCGCGGTCGAGTTCCAGCGCGGTGCGCCGCATGTGCCAGTCGTGCGTGACCAGCCGCACCGATCGCACGTCGCCCTCGGCAATCCAGCGCGCAATTTCCGCCGCATTGCCGTGCGTATCCTTGGCCTCGTACCCCAGAGTGACACAACACTGCATCTGACGCCGCGGAACCTCGAACTGCTCGGCGAACTGCTCGTTCGTGACATCGGGATCGACGCCGCTGACGAACAGTGCTTGCGCCCGCCCGCTCGCCAGCACGGCAAGGCCATGCTTGATCCGTCCCGCCCCACCTGTGGCGACCACCACCGCATCGGTCTTGACCGGTCCGGCCTCGCCCGGCAGCGACACGACAAACCACAGGAAGCCGAGCATCCACAGCAGAACCACACTGGCAACAGACCGCACGATCATGGCATGCGCCTCAACGCTGACATCACCGTAATCCGCGCCGTCATCAACGCGATCAGCACGCCGGAAAGGGGAATCGCTGCGATCACCAGCCAGTCGCCCCAGTCGAACCCGCCGCCCGCGACCATCCCTGAATCGAGCGCGGCAAACCGGTTTGCGACCAGCAGCATCACCGCCGTGCCCAGCCCCAGGCCCAGCGTCGCCCCCAAAACCGCGTCCATGGCCACCGAACGCTGGAAGATGCGTGCGATCTGACGGTCGGCACCGCCCAGCAGGTGAACGATTTCCACCGACTCGCGATGGTTGACGAAGGCGCTGCGCGAAGCCAGCCAGACCGCTGCCGAACTGGCGATGGCAAGGAGCGCAATCAGTCCCAACGACAGGTATTGCAGCGCCGAAAGCGCCGCATAGACCGGTTGCAACAGTGCAGACTGTGCATCGACCCGTGCCGTGGGGATTTCCGCCTTGAGCAGCGTTTCGAGTCTCAGCACTTCGGCGTTGTCCGCCGCGCGGGAAAGCTGGACGTCGATCAGCGCCGGCAGCGGGATCGCGGCACCCGCATCGCCTGTACCCAGCCACGGCTCGACCAGCGATACGAGCTCCTCGCGCGGGACCGGCCGCACTGCCGCCACCGCCGGATCGCCCAGCAGCAATTCAGCCGCACGCACGGCTTGCGCATCGCGCGACTGCCGATCGGCCTCGATCACCTGCACCGTCACTGCACCCGACAGCTCGCTTCGCGCCGAACCGGCGAGATTGCCCAGCGACAATGCCGCTCCCGCCGCCAGGGTGCTGAGCATGATCATGATCGCGATCACCCAGGGAACCGGGCCGGCAACGCGCCTGCGCGGCACCAGATCGGCGGCGGCACGTCCGCCGAACGCGACAACGCCGCGTTCCAGTTCACCCGAAATCGGCGGCGGCTTGGTCATGCACCCGTCCCCGTCCACGGTGCCGCTGCATAGCTCGCGCGCGGAGGGTATCTCAGCGCACCGGTGGGATCGAGCAACCGGCCCTTGGTAAGCCGCATGATCAGCGAATCGGGAAGCGCCTTGAGCAGTTGCACATCGTGCGTTGCCACGACCACCGTCGTCCCCAGCCGGCCGAGTGCTTCGAACAGGCGCAGGAGCCGCAGCGCCATATCCGGATCGACGTTGCCGGTCGGCTCGTCGGCCACCAACAGGTCGGGCCTGCCGATCACCGCGCGCGCAATCGCCACGCGCTGTTGCTCGCCGCCCGAAAGCGTCGCGGGAAGCGCCCGCGCGCGATGCGCCAGTCCGACCCAATCGAGCATCTCGCTGACCGGACGGATCACGTCGGCCTCCTTCACCCCGGCAATCCGCAGCGGCAGGGCGACATTGTCGAACGCCGAAAGATGCCCGACCAGCCGGAAGTCCTGAAACACCACACCCAGCCGCCTGCGGAACCGCGGCAGGTCGTCGCGCGAGGTGGTGATCAGATCGGTGCCGAACATGTGAATTGCCCCGCGCGAAGGACGCTGCGCCAGGTAAAGCAGTTTCAGCAGGCTGGTCTTGCCCGCGCCGCTCGCCCCCGTCAGGAAGTAGAAACAGCCGGGAAAAAGGGTGAAGGAGAGATCGCTCAGGACTTCAGGCTCGGTGCCGTATCGCAGCCCGACATTGTCAAAACTCACGATGCTGCCCTGCACTGCGGTCATGCCGGGGCTCTATCCCAAGGGGCCGAGACTGCAAGGTCAATCATTGCCAGGCGGCTATAGCGGGGCTTCGATGTGGAAAAAAGGACGGTTTTGGGGCGGTTGGAGCCGCCAGCCCTTGCAACCGAACATGGCCCGCGTCATGCCTAACAAGCCATGATCATTGCCTGCCCTCAATGCAGCACACGCTATGTCGTGCCGGATGAGGCAGTCGGCATTGACGGGCGCACGGTCCGCTGCGCCAAATGCAAGCACAGCTGGTTCCAGCATGGGCCGCAGCTTGCGCCAACTCCCTCGCCACCTTCGCTGCCGGTCGACGAACCTGTGCCCGGGGCGGCTGCGAGCGCGACCGGGGCCGGGCTGGAGACTGGCGGCCGGGGCGCGGGCCTGCCGCCGCATCCATCGGTCAACCATTGGCGCACTTCGGACCGGGAAAATGCGGAAATTGACGTAGATGCACCGCCCAGGCCCGAGCCGGATCGTCCGCCGGCCATTGAACGTCAGGTGGCGACCGCTGTGCCTGATCTTGGGCCCGGCCGTGCGACTGCGGCCCCGGTCGATGAGGATGAGCCGACGCAGTTCGATTACGAGCCGCCGTTCCGTGCGCGCCGCAATCCGCTGAAGCTGTGGACCGCGGCCGCGGTCCTGTTTGCGACGCTGGCTATCGGCACGATTCTGGCTGTCAACTACTGGGGCCTGCCCGAATGGGTACCTGTGGCAAGGCCTACCTTCGCGATCAACCAGCCGGATCTGCAGCTCGAATTTCCGCCCGATCAGCAAGACCGGCGCACATTGCCCAACGGCACCGAATATTTCGGGGCAAGCGGGACTGTGACCAATATCGGGCGCGAAACCGCCAGCGTCCCTTCGATCCTGATCGTGCTGCGCGATGAGCTCGACCGGATCGTTTACAGCTGGGAAATTGTTCCGCCGAAATCGCGCCTTGCCCCGGGTGAGACGATGACGATCAAGGAGGCGGTGACCGATATCCCGCGCTCGGCCAAGTTTGCCGAAATCGGCTGGAAACCCGGCTGAACAAACCTCCCGGTTGCAGCATGGCAAAGTGCTTGCGGAGGCGGCTGCCTGTTGCTAGGGGGCCGCACTTCCAGGCAGCGGGAAGCCCGAAGGCTTCACTCGCTATCGGGGCTGTGTGCGGTCGTGGCGGAATTGGTAGACGCGCAACGTTGAGGTCGTTGTGGGCGAAAGCCCGTGGAAGTTCGAGTCTTCTCGACCGCACCAGAACTTGATCCAAATGCCTGAGGCATTCTCATGAAAGCCGAGCGAAATTGGCTGCCCCGGGCGATGGGGCGCGCCCTTCCGGCGGTGCCGCGCGTCCTTGCCCGTGGCCGCCAGCCAGGCCGTCGAGCAGCTGCACCACCAGCGCGATCTGTTCGGGCACGATCCGGTAATAGACCAGCTTGGCGGCCCTGCGCGTCTTCACCAGGCCCGATTTCCTGAGCACCGCCAGCTGCTGGGACAACATCGGCTGACCAATCCCGGTCGCCTGCTCGATCTCGCTGACGTTGCGTTCCTGCCTGTCCAGCTCCTTGAGGATCGACAGGCGCAGCGGGTGTGCCAGCGCCTTGAGCTGATCGATCGGGGCCTCGTCGCTCATCGCGGCTGTCCATTCTCCGGGCCGCCCTTCCGGCCGCCCGCCTGTTCGCTCAGAAACCACGATGTTTCATCGGCTGACGCGTAAACTTCGTCCAGACTGTTGCTCGGCGGTTTGAGCATTGCATCCCCCGGCGCCCAGTTGGCCGGTGCCAGGCCCCCGTGCCGATCGACCGCCTGCAAGGCATCAAGCGTGCGCAGCATCTCGGGCGTGGAGCGGCCGACATTGGCGGGATAGCAGCTCATCGCGCGGATGACCCCGGCAGGATCGATGAAGAAGCTGGTGCGCACGGTGGCGCTGTCGTTGTCCTGCGCCGATACCATGCCGAAAGCGCGGCCGACGACCAGCGTCGGATCCTCGACGATCGGAAAGCGTACCTCCACGCCGAAACGGTCCCTGATCATCCGCAGCCACGCAAAATGCGAAAACAGGCTGTCCACCGAAAGCGCCATCAGCGCGCAATCGCGCGCCTCGAATGCCGCCGCCTCGCGCGCCAGGGCAACGAACTCGGTGGTGCAGACCGGGGTGAAATCGGCAGGGTGCGAGAACAGGATCAGCCAGCGCCCGCGAAACTCGGCCAGTCGGATATCGCCGACCGTGCTGCGCGCGGCAAAATCGGGTGCGGCATCACCAATCCGCAGACCTGCGCAGGGCGGTATTCGGGTTTCAGTCTGGTCCATTGATTCCCTTACGCTTGACATTGATCGGCCCTCTATATACATATTTATTGTAATTGACAAGGTGATTTCTGATGACTGATTCGGATTCAGCTCTCGAAACGGCCCGATCGCAGGTTGAGCGATCACTTGCCGATGCTTCGCTTTGCCCTGAAATCAAGGGCTTCTTCGATGAGGGCACATTTACGGTCACTTATGTGGTCCACGATCGCGCCACGAACGAGGCGGCAGTGATCGATCCTGTGCTGGATTTCGATCCTGCATCGGGGCGGACGTCGCATACCTCCGCCGATGAGGTCGTCGAATATGTCACATCGAATAATCTGAAAGTGTCGTGGCTGCTCGAAACGCATGCCCATGCCGATCACCTCTCCGCCGCGCCCTATCTGCAACAGAAGCTGGGCGGCAGGATCGCCATCGGCGAGCATATCACGACTGTGCAGAGGGTATTCGGCCAGCTGTTCAACGCAGGCGACGAGTTCCGGCGCGACGGATCGGATTTCGACAGACTGCTGGCCGATAGCGACACCTTCAACATCGGCAATCTGCCGGTCAAGGTGCTGCATGTGCCGGGGCATACCCCTGCCTGCATTGCCTATGTCGTGGGTGATGCGGTTTTCGTGGGCGATACCATGTTCATGCCCGATTACGGCACCGCCCGCGTCGATTTTCCCGGCGGCGACGCGCGCCAGTTGTACCGTTCGCTCAGACGTATTCTGGCGCTGCCGCCCGACACGCGCCTGTTTATGTGCCATGATTATCTGCCGTCGGGCCGCGATACCTACGCCTGGGAAACCACGGTCAAAGCCGAGCGCGAAGGCAACATCCACGCGCATGACGGGGTGAGCGAGGATGATTTCGTGCAAATGCGCGAGGCGCGCGATGCCACGCTCGAGATGCCGCGATTGATCCTGCCCTCGGTACAGGTCAACATGCGCGCCGGCCACCTTCCGCCTGCGGATGATAATGGCATAGTCTATCTCAAGCTGCCGGTGAACGCGGTATGATCCTGCCTGGCTTTCCCGATGCCGCACCGCTGGCCGGCCTTGCCGGGGGCATATTGATCGGCCTTGCCGCAGCGCTGATGCTGCTGGGCGCGGGACGTATCGCCGGGGTTTCAGGGATCAGCGCGCGCGCATTCGGGATCAGCGACGGCGGCATTTCGCGCGATGGCGCCTGGGCTTTCCTGATCGGGTTGCCGCTGGGAGCAGCGATCATCGGCCTGCTTGGGGGCGGCGGCGAGCCGCAATATGCGGGCACGGTGCCGCTCGTCATTGCCGGGCTTCTGGTCGGCATGGGCACACGGATGGGCAGCGGCTGCACCAGCGGCCACGGCGTGTGCGGGGTCAGCCGCCTGTCGCAGCGCTCGATCGTCGCCACATTAACCTTCATCGCCACGGGGATCGCCACGGTGACGCTGATGAACGCCCTGGGACTGGAGGTGCTGCAATGATCGCCCGGACCCTTCCTCCGCTCGCTGCGGGCACGCTGTTCGGAGCCGGTCTGGCGCTGGGCGGGATGACCGATCCGGCGCGCGTGCGCGGCTTCCTCGACCTGTTCGGCGCATGGGACCCGACGCTGGTGTTCGTCATGGGTGGCGCGGTGCTGGTGATGGCGGTGGCCTGGCGATTTGTACCGCGCATGGCCCATCCCCTGTTCGCCCCCAAATTTGCTCTGCCTGATCGCAGCGACCTGACCGCGCGCCTTATCGGCGGCGCAGCGCTGTTCGGCGTCGGTTGGGGCGTGGCAGGCCTGTGCCCGGGGCCCGGCTTCGCAGCGCTGGCAATCGAACCGGGCGCTGCAACGATATTCGTCGCTGCGATGCTGGTGGGAATGGCTATCGTCCGCCTGATGGAACCCGCCGCGTAGGGCAGCACAAACCGGAGAGGAAAATTGCCATGGCACAGCGCCAAGCGCACGATATCGTCATCGTCGGGGGAGGATCGGCAGGAATCGCCACCGCATCTTCCTTGCTCAAACGTCGTCCCGGGCTCGACATCGCGATCATCGAGCCGAGCGACAAGCATTTTTACCAGCCCGGCTGGACCATGGTGGGCGGCGGCGTGTTCGATGCGCCCGTCACCTGCCGCCCGACTGCCAAGGTCATGCCAAAAGGCGTGCGCTGGATCAGGCAGCGCGTCGACACCTTCCAGCCGGAGAACCGCACAGTCACGCTGGAAGACGGCTCGACGGTTGCCTACCGCCTGCTGATCGTCGCGCCTGGAATCCGCCTCGCCTGGGAAAAGATCGCCGGACTGGAGGAAACTCTGGGCCGCAACGGCGTCACATCGAACTACCGCTATGATCTGGCACCCTATACGTGGGAACTGGTGCGGCGGACGAAATCGGGCCGCGCGATCTTCACCCAGCCACCAATGCCGATCAAGTGCGCGGGTGCCCCGCAGAAGGCGATGTACCTGTCGTGCGACGCCTGGCGCGAGGCAGGCTGCCTGCGCGACGTAAAGGTCGAGTTCCACAATGCCGGCGGGGTGCTGTTCGGGGTCGAGGCCTATGTCCCCGCACTGATGGAATATGTCGAAAAATACGCCATCGACCTCAATCTCGGTTCGAACCTGGTGGCGGTGGACGGGCCGGGCCGGACGGCAACGTTCCAGACCGCATCGGGCGAGATCACGCGCGATTTCGAGATGCTCCACGTCGTCCCGCCGCAAGTCGCCCCGCAATTCATCGCCGACAGCCCGCTCGCTGCGGAAAGCGGGTTCGTCGATGTCGATCAGGCGACCTTGCAGCACAATCGCTATCCCGACATTTTCGGCCTTGGCGATGCCGGATCGATGCCCAATGCCAAGACCGCTGCCGCCGTGCGCAAACAGGCCCCGATCGTCGCGGTCAATGCGCTGGCGGTGCTCGACGGCAAGGATCCTGTGTCTGATTACGACGGCTATGGTTCATGCCCGCTGACCGTCGAGCGCGGCAAGATCGTGCTCGCCGAATTCGGTTACGGCGGCAAATTGCTGCCGACTTTCCCCATCTGGTTGATCAACGGCACCCGTCCGCGCACGCTCTCGTGGTTGCTCAAGTCCGAAATCTTGCCATGGGTCTATTGGAACGGCATGCTCAAGGGGCATGAGTGGCTGGTGAAGCCGAGGGAAACGCGCACCCTGTGACTGATACGCAGGCTCCCCGACCTGCGCCGTCTGGGAACGGCACCAAGCCCCCGCCGCGCGGCGGCGCAATCGCGCGCTATTTCCCGATCCTCGAATGGGGCCGCAGTTACAATGGCGACACGCTGACCAGCGATATGGTCGCGGCGCTGATCGTCACCATCATGCTGATCCCGCAGAGCCTCGCCTATGCGCTGCTGGCGGGCCTGCCGCCGGTGGTGGGCCTCTATGCCTCGATCCTGCCGCTGGTGGCCTATGCGATCTTTGGCACCAGCCGCACGCTGGCAGTGGGGCCGGTGGCGGTCATATCGCTAATGACCGCGAGTGCGGCGGGCGCGGTCGCGGCGCAGGGAACAGCGCAATATCTCGAGGCGGCGATCACGCTCGCGGCTCTGTCGGGCGTGATGCTGGCGGTTCTGGGTCTGCTGCGGCTGGGCTTCCTTGCCAACCTTCTGTCGCACCCGGTGATCAGCGGCTTCATCACCGCGTCTGGCGTGCTGATCGCCACCAGCCAATTGGGTCACCTGACAGGAATCAGGGCAGGCGGCGACAACTGGCCCGAAATGTTGGGCGCGCTCGCAGACGGGCTGGGTCGCACGAATTTCTGGACGCTCGCGGTCGGCCTGTTCGCGACGCTGTTCCTGTTCTGGGTACGCAAGGGGGCCAAGCCCGCGCTGATCGCTGCCGGTCTGAAGCCGCGCGCTGCCGATATCGCGGCCAAGGCCGGGCCGATCGTGGCGGTCGCGCTGACGATCCTGGCGGTGCTGGCGTTCGGCCTAGAGAGCAAGGGCGTGAAGTTGGTCGGGGCGATCCCGCAAGGCTTGCCGCCCTTCGCCCTGCCTTCGCCCGATCTCGCGTTGATCGAGAAGCTGTGGGTGCCCGCGCTCCTCATTTCGACCATCGGCTTTGTCGAAAGCGTATCGGTCGCCCAGACGCTCGCGGCCAAGCGCCGCCAGCGGATCGCGCCCGACCAGGAACTGATCGGGCTGGGCGCGGCCAATCTGGCCAGCGCCTTTTCGGGCGGTTACCCTGTCACCGGCGGCTTTGCCCGCAGCGTGGTCAATTTCGATGCCGGGGCGCAAACACCCGCGGCAGGCGCCTATACCGCAGCAGGCATCGCGCTGGCCTCGCTGTTTCTCACGCCTCTGCTGTTTCACCTCCCGGTCGCCACGTTGGCGGCCACGATCATCGTTGCGGTGCTGAGCCTGGTCGATCTCAAGACCCCGGGCCGGTTGTGGCGCTATGCCAAGGCCGACTTCGCCGCGCATGCGGCAACGATCGGAACCACGCTGATCGCGGGGGTGGAGATGGGGGTGATCGCAGGCGTCGCGGTCGGCCTGCTGCTCTATCTGTGGCGCGCCAGCCGCCCGCATGCGGCAATCGTCGGGCGCGTTCCGGAAACCGAGCACTTCCGTAATGTCGAGCGGCACAAGGTCTTCACCGTGCCGCATGTGCTTTCGATCCGCATCGATGAAAGCCTGACCAATCTCAATGCCCGTTGGCTCGAGGAATATGTGCTGGAGCGGGTGGCCGAGCGGCCCGAACTGCGCCACGTCATTCTGATGTGCAGCGCGGTAAACGAGATAGACGCATCGGGGCTGGAAAGCCTCGAGGCGATCAACCACCGGCTGGGCGACGGCGGGATCGGTCTGCACCTGTCGGAGGTGAAAGGGCCGGTCATGGACAGGCTGGGGCGCACGCATTTCGTCGAGCAGCTCAATGGCAAGGTCTATCTGTCGCAGAACCGCGCCTTTACCGAACTGGCGCTGGATACGGGCGCGCCAACCGATCCGGTCGATCACTACCTGGCGCGTGGGCTGATCTGATTTTTGCCCGGGGGATTTGACTGCACCCGCGGCCATGATAGGCAGCCCGTCATGGAAGCCGCAACTCCGCCCGCGCAGAACCTCAAGGGAAATGGCCAACCCGTGCCCATCGCCCGGCTGATCGAGAGCGATCCCGCCGCCGCTGTAGAACGCCTGCGACGCGTCGTTGCACGCGATCCGCGCAATGCACCCGCCTGGCGCCTGATGGGGCGGACCTTGCGCCAACTGGAACGCGAGGATGAAGCGGGCGAGGCCGAAATGGCGGCAATCCGCGCCACCGCATATGACCCGCAGATGATCGCCATCGCCGCGGCCATGCTCGAGGGCGATCTGGAGCAGGCGGAGGCATTGCTGCGCGAACGGCTTCATGCACAGCCCACCGATGCGGCGGCGATCCGGTTGATGGCCGAACTGGCCGCGCGGATCGGCCGCCTCCCCGATGCCGAGGCACTGCTGCGCAGGGCGATCGAACTGGCCCCGGCTTTCGCCGCCGCGCGCGCCAATCTGGCAACCGTGCTCTACAAGCAAAGCCGCTACGAAGAGGCGGCGCACGTGCTCGACGAGGTTTTGGCGATCGATCCCGCCGATCCGGGCAATCGCAATCTTCTCGCCGCCACGCTGGGCCGGATCGGCGATTATGACGAGGCGCTGGCGCTCTACGCCGAACTGGTCGAGACTTTCCCCGATCATGCCAAGCTGTGGATGAGCTATGGCCATATGCTCAAGACCGTTGGGCGCCTGGAGGAGGGCGTTGCGGCCTATCGCCGTGCGCTGCGCGCGCAGAGCGATCTGGGCGAGGTATGGTGGAGTCTCGCCAATCTCAAGACCGTGCATTTCAGCGACGACGACGTGGCGGCGATGGAGGCGGCGCTGGAGGGCACGCCTTCGCATCATGACCGCCTGCACCTCCATTTTGCACTGGGCAAAGCCTACGGCGACCGTCGGCAGGCAGAAGCGAGCTTCAGGCACTTTGCCGCGGGCAACGCGCTGCGCAGCGAGGAGCTCGAATACGATCCCGACGCGATAACCCGGCAGGTGGATGGAATGATCGCGCGGTTCACGCCGCAATTCGTTGAGGCGCACCGGGGCATGGGTGACCCTTCGCCCGATCCGGTCTTCATCCTCGGCCTGCCGCGCGCCGGATCGACACTGCTCGAACAGATCCTCTCCAGCCACTCGAAGGTGGAAGGGACGATGGAACTGCCCGATATTCCGGCGATGGCCATGCGCGAGGCGAGGAAGGCCGGCGGCAATATGCGCGACTGGCCCGATGCCGTGGCCGAAATGCCGCCCGGACGCTTTGCCGAACTGGGGGCGGAATTTCTCGAACGCACGCGCGTGCAGCGCAAGACCGGAAAGCCTTTTTATATCGACAAGCTGCCCAATAACTGGAGCTATGCCGGGTTCATTCACCTGATCCTGCCGAATGCGAAGATCATCGATGCGCGGCGCCACCCGCTCGATTGCTGTTTCTCCAATTTCCGGCAGCATTTCGCCAAGGGGCAGGGCTTTTCCTACTCGCTCGACCATATCGGGCGTTATTATGCCGATTATGTGCGGGCGATGGATCATTGTGACGCGGTGCTGCCGGGGCGCGTGCACCGCGTGATCCACGAACGCCTGCTCGACAACCCCGAAGCCGAAGTGCGCGCGCTGCTCGCTTATCTCGGCCTTGAGTTCGAAGAAGCCTGCATGGATTTCCATACCAATGCGCGGGCGGTGCGCACCGCCTCTTCCGAGCAGGTCCGCCGTCCGATCAATCGCGACGGCGTAGGGCAATGGCAGCCCTATGATCAATGGCTTGGCCCGTTGCGCGCGGCATTGGGGGACCTTGTGGAAACCTACGCGCGCTAGGATGCACGTGGCGCAGGCCATTGTGGCAAATTTGCAATAATCTGTCCCAATTTCGCGATTTGTGTGGTCAACGCGAAGCAACTCCTTGGCAAATGCCGCCGGTTGTGGCGGATAGGCCATTCGGGACAATTCAAAGGGGATGTTCAGTGAGAATTCCTGAAAATGGCCGGGCGCGCGCCCTGACCGCAACGCTGCTGGCGGGCTGTTCGCTCGCAGTGGTAACCCCTGCCATGGCGCAGGGAGAAGACGCGGATGACAGCAATGTCATCATCGTCACCGCGCAGAAACGCTCGCAGAATCTGCAGGACGTGCCGGTGGCGATCACCGCGCTGGGCACCGAAACGCTCGACGAGCTCCAGGTCAGCGAACTGCGCGACGTGGTGAAATTCCTGCCCTCGGTCACGATCCAGACTCTGGCACCGGGCTTCAGCCAGGTCTATTTCCGCGGCGTGGCGTCGGGCGAAAACGCCAACCACTCGTCCTCGCTGCCTACGGTCGGGACCTATCTCGACGAAATGCCGGTCACGACAATTCAGGGTGCGCTCGACATTCATGCCTATGACCTCGCGCGGGTCGAGGCGCTGGCGGGGCCGCAAGGCACGCTCTACGGTGCAAGTTCGATGGCCGGGACGATCAAGCTGGTGACTAACCAGCCCGATTATTCGGGTAGCTACGGCTCGATGGACCTTGAGCTCAACAGCGTCGCCCACGGCGAATTCGGCGGTATCGCCGAAGGGTTCTACAACGCCAAGCTGTCGGACAGTGCGGCGCTGCGCCTGGTTGCCTGGTATCGCAAGGATGCGGGCTTCATCGATAATATCCCGGGCAGCCGTACTTATCCCACTTCGGGCATCACGCAGGACAATGCGGAGTTTGTCGAAGAGGACTACAACGACGTCGAAACTTATGGCGCACGGTTGGCGTTGGGGATCGAACTCAATGAAAGCTGGACTGTTCGCCCCACCCTTATAGGCCAAGTGACGCAGGCTGACGGCAGCTTTGCGCAGGAACGTTCGACCGCAGTCAACGACAAGCTGCAAACCGTCCAGTACAACCCCGAATTCAGCAAAGACAAGTGGCTCCAGGCTGCGCTGACGATCGAAGGCAAGATCGGCAACTGGGATCTGGTGGCCACCGGCGGGCGGCTGTGGCGGCGTGACCGGGTGGATTCGGACTATTCCGATTACGCCTATTTCTACGATGCGCTCTATGGCTATGGCGCCTATTTCTATGACAACAATTACGAACTGGTCAGCCCCAACCAGTTCATCAATGGCGGCGACCGGTATCGTCGCAATTTCGGCGAAATCCGCATCAGCAGCCCGCAGGACGCACCGGTTCGTTTCATCGGCGGCGTGTTTGCGCAGCGCCAGCGGCACGAGATCGAACAGAACTACATCATCGCAAATCTGACCGATCTGTTCACCGTCACCGGGACGGACAGCAACATCTGGTTGACCAAGCAGGACCGGACCGACCGTGACTATGCGGCCTTCGGTGAAGTGAGCTTCGATGTGACCGACAAGCTGACGCTGACGGGCGGCGGGCGGCTCTATCGCTACAAGAACTCGCTGGTTGGTTTCTTCGGTTACAACGCCAATTTCTCCAGCCGTACGGGCGAGGCGGCGTGCTTCGGTCCGCCGATCGTGGAAGGCTCGCCCTGCACCAATCTCGACAAGACCACGGCGGACACGGATTCGATCTTCAAGGTCAATGCGACCTACAAGATCAATCCCGATGTCCTGGTCTATGCCACCTGGTCGCAGGGCTTCCGTCCGGGCGGGATCAACCGGCGCGGTACGCTGCCACCATACAATCCCGATGCGCTCGACAACTACGAAATTGGTTGGAAGACGCGCTTCGGCGATGTCACCTTCAATGGCGCGATCTACCAGGAAAAATGGACCGACATCCAGCTTTCGTTCCTGGGCGAAAATGGCCTCACCGAAATCCGCAACGCCGGGATCGCCCGGATTCAGGGCATCGAATCCGATCTGACCTACCGTTCGGGGGGGCTGACGTTGACGCTTGCAGGCAGTTACAACGACGCCAAGATACGGCGCGATTTCTGCCGTATCGCCAACCCCGACTTCGACTGCACCTTCGATCCGGGTGACGGCCGCACCAATGCCCTGCTCGCTCCGTCCGGAACGCAGCTGCCAATCACCGCCAAGTTCAAGGGTAATGCCATTGCCCGTTACGAATTCCCAGTGGGCGATTGGGAGGGGCATTTCCAGGGATCGCTGTCACACATCGGCAAGCGGCGTAGCGACCTTCGCGATTTCGAAAACGAACTCAAGGGGACGTTCAGCGCCTATACCACCGCCGACCTCAGCATTGGCGTCAAGAAGGACAATCTGCGCTTCGAACTGTTTGCAACCAATCTGTTCGACAGCAACGGGGTGATCAACAGCGGGGTGCAATGCCTCGAAACCACCTGCGGCGACCCGGACGGGGTCAGTAGCACCGGCGGCGTATTCTACGATACGGTGATCAGGCCCAGGCTCGTTGGGATCAAGGCCGGCATCGACTTCTGATTTCGTGATGCACACAACCAACCAAGCAGGAAGGCCGGGCCGCAAGCTCGGCCTTTTTGCTGCCATCGCCCTCATCATGGGCAATATGATCGGCAGCGGTGTGTTCCTGCTCCCGGCCAGCCTCGCTCCCTATGGCTGGAACGCGGTGTTCGGCTGGATCGTCACCATTGTCGGCACGCTGGTCCTGGCCTGGGTCTTCGCAGCGCTCACCCGCGCACTGCCCGCCGCACGCGACCCCACCGGATTCGTGACCGAAGCATTCGGCGAATTGCCCGCGTTCCTGGTCGCATGGCTCTATTGGGTATCGATCTGGAGTGCCGTCGCCTCGATCTCGATGGCGGGGGTCAGCTATCTTTCGTCTCTGCTGCCGACGATTGGCACCACCCCCTTCCTGCCCGCACTTTGCGCAATGGGCCTGGTGTGGACCATGACGCTGGTCAATCTGCGCGGGGTGCGCGCGGCGGGTAATTTCCAGATACTCACCCTGGCGCTCAAACTTCTGCCGCTCATCGGTGTGATCGTGCTGGCGGCGCTGGTGCTGGGCGATGGAAGCGGCGAGATAAGGCCATTCCAGTCCAGCGAGGTCAACGCCGGTCAGTTGGGCGGTGCGGCGGCTTTGACCCTGTTCGCGCTGCTCGGCTTCGAATGCGCCAGCGTGGCGGCGGGGCAGGTCGAGAACCCCGGGGTCAACGTCCCCCGCGCAACCATGTGGGGCACGGCGTTGACGGGCCTCGTCTATCTGCTGGTCTGTTCGGCGGTGGCGCTGATGCTGCCCGAAGCGGTGGCGGCGACATCGTCCGCGCCGCTTGCGACATTTGTCGAAACCTATTGGAACGCCGGCACCGGTCAGCTGCTCAGCGTGTTTGCGATCATCAGCTGTGTCGGCGCGGTCAACGGCTGGGTCCTGATGCAAGGCGAGTTGCCGCGCAGCATGGCTGAACGCGGCATCCTGCCGGCATGGTTTGCGGCGACAGACGCGGGCGGCACGCCAGTGCGGGCGTTGCTGCTGTCGAGCGCGATTGCGAGCTTCTTCCTGGTCTTCACTGCCAGCCGCTCGATGCAGGGAATCTATGAATTCCTGCTGTTGCTTTCGACCAGCGCAACGCTGTGGCTGTACCTGCTCTGTGCGCTGGCGGCCTGGCGGAAGAAAGTGGTGCGGGGTTTCGCGCTAGTCGGGGCCGCCTATGCGCTGTGGACTCTGTGGGGGGCAGGATTGGAGGCCACCGGGTGGAGCCTGATTCTTGCTGCTGCCGGCGTGCCGCTGTACCTGTGGACCCGCCGCAGGCAGGCGGCATCCGCCTGACCCGCGCGCGGGCGCAAATTCAAGCGATCACGCAGTCGAGCCACTTTTCCGCCAGCATCTCCGCCTCCTCGGGCGTGAACGGCGCATCGCCCAGCGACAGTTCAAGCCACAACCCGTCGATCAGCGCGGTCAACGCGATCGCGGGCAGGCGCAAATCGGGCAGCTCGGGGCGCCAGGCGCGGATCAGCAATTCCAGTCCGCTGCGAAAGTCGCGGTAAACCTCGGCGCGCACGCGCGCGACCTCGGGATCGCTGCGCGACAGGCTCCACAAGGCGACATAGCTGGAGAGCAATTGCGGATCGGCGATAGGCGCGCGAAAGCTGGCGGTGATATAGGCAATGAGGCGCGCGCGCGGATCGGGCCCGGCCATCTCCACCGCGATTTCAAGCGCTTCGGCGATCTGCCGCCCGATTATCCGATAGGTATCGGCGATCGCGTCCGAAACGCCGGCGAAATAATGTCGCAGCAGGCCGGGCGAAACCCCCGCCTCGGCACAAATCGCCCGCACCGACACGCCCGCCGCGCCCTTCGATGCCAGGACACGCGCGGTCGCCTCGATCAAGCTTTGCCGCCGTTCATCGGGATCGGCGCGTGAAAACGCGGGTTGATGGTTCGTTTGCATCTTGTTATACGATCGTACAGCAAGGAAGAGCCAATGGCAACACAGGTCAGGGAAACATCGCAGCAGGACGCGCTTGCAGGCTGGAGTCTGCCAGCATGGACCTATCGCGATCCAGAGTTTTTCGCATTGGAACTCGATCGGGTTTTCCGGCCGAGTTGGCAGGTTGTCTGCCACGAGAGCGATGTACCCGCAGCCGGCGATTGGCACGCGCTCGATTACTGCGGTGAAAGCGTGATTGTGGTGCGCGGCAAGGACGACATGCTGCGCTCCTTCACCAATGTCTGCCGCCACCGCGGATCGCGGATAGTCGACGGATCGCAGGGCTGTGCGAAGAAGCTGGTTTGCCCTTATCATGCCTGGACCTACGATCTCGACGGGCGACTGACCGGGGTTCCCGACAGCGCCAGCTACCCCACGCTTGATCGCGCCAAGGCAGGCCTCGCCCCGGTCGAAATGGAGGTGTGGCGCGGCTTTGTCTTCGTGCGGCTCGAAGACGATGGCGGGCCTTCGGTCGCGGCGATGATGGCGCCCTACGAAGCCATGGTCGAACCCTACCGATTTGGCGAACTCAAGGCGCTGGGCCGCGTCACGCTGCGCCCCAGACAGGTCAACTGGAAGAACGTGGGCGACAATTATTCGGATGGGCTGCACATACCGGTCGCGCATCCCGGCCTCACCCGGCTCTTCGGCAAGAGCTACGGCATCGAGGCCCAGCGCCATGTTGACCGGATGTGGGGCGATATGATCGACCGCGATAGCGCAAACTGGTCCGAACGCATGTATCAACGCCTGCTGCCCCCGGTGCCGCATCTCCCGCCCCAAAGCCAGCGCCATTGGCTCTATTTCAAGCTGTGGCCCAATGTTGCCTTCGACATTTACCCGGATCAGGTCGATTTCATGCAATGGCTGCCCGTCAGCCCGACGACAAGCTTGATCCGCGAGATCAGCTATGTGCTTGACGATGACCCTAATTACGAATGGCGGCGCGAAATGCACGCCGCGCGCTATCTCAACTGGCGGATCAACCGGCAGGTCAATGCTGAGGACACCGCGCTCATCACCCGAGTACAGCAAGGCATGGCCTCGCACAGTTTTTCGATGGGCCCGCTTTCGGAAAAGGAAGTCTGCCTGCGCCATTTCTGCAGCCGCATCCGCGAAATCATCCCCGAGGCGCGGCTCGAACTGCAACCAGCCGCCGGGTGGAGCCGCGCATGACCAAGCAATATGATGCCGTAATCATCGGCGCGGGCCACAACGGGCTCGTCTGCGCCTTCTATCTGGCGCGCGCTGGTCTCAAGGTCCGCATTCTCGAACGCCGCGATGTGGTGGGCGGCGCGGCTGTGACCGAAGAGTTTCACCCGGGCTTTCGCAATTCGGTGGCGAGCTACACCGTCAGCCTGCTCCAGCCCAAGGTCATCGCCGACATGAAGCTGGCCGATCACGGCTACCGCGTAATTGAGCGGCCAATCTCGAATTTCCTGCCGCAACCGGATGGCGGATACCTCAAGCTCGGTGGCGGGCTGGAGCGAACGCAGGCGGAATTCCGCAAGTTCTCCGCGCATGATGCCCGGGTCCTGCCGCAATACTACGAAGCGCTGGAAGGCGTTGCCGAAGTGCTGCGCAGCCTCGCGCTCAAATCGCCCCCCAACGTCGGTGAAGGGCTGCGAACGCTCATGGCAGGGGCATCGCAGGGCTGGGGCATGTCGCGGCTGGGGATCGAGGCCAAGCGCGACGTGCTCGACCTGTTCACAAAATCGGCGCGCAGCTTCCTCGACAGCTGGTTCGAAAGCGAGGCAGTCAAGGCGGCTTTCGGATTTGACGCAGTGGTGGGCAACTATGCCTCGCCCGATACACCGGGAAGCGCTTATGTGCTGCTGCACCATGTGTTTGGCGAGGTGAACGGCAAGAAGGGCGCCTGGGGGCACTGCGTAGGCGGGATGGGCACTATCACGCAGATCATGGCGCGCGTGTGCCACGACCTTGGCGTCGAGATCAGCCTTGAGGCGCCGGTGGCAGAGGTTCTGGTCGATGGCGACAAGGTGGCGGGCGTAAGGCTTGAAAGCGGCGAGGAGATCGCGGCCAGGCGCGTGATCGCCAATGTCGGACCCAGGCTGCTCTATGGCAAGATGGTGCCCGAAAGCGCGCAGCCGGAGGATTTCCGGAGGCGCATGCGCGGCTTCAAGGCGGGCGGCGGGACCTTCCGCATGAATGTCGCGCTGAGCGAACTGCCACGCTTCACCTGCCTGCCCGAACCGGGCGAACACTTGCAGTCGGGCATCATCCTGGCTCCCACGCTCGATTACATGGACAGGGCTTTCCTCGACGCCAAGCAGTTCGGCTGGTCCAAGGCGCCGATCGTCGAGATGCTGATCCCCTCGACCGTCGATGACAGCCTTGCCCCCCCGGGGCAGCATGTCGCCAGCCTGTTCTGCCAGCAGTTTGCACCCGAGCTGCCCGATGGCCGCGACTGGGACGCGGAAGAAGATGCGGCAGCCGATACGATCATCGACACGGTTGAACGCCATGCACCGGGATTTCGCGCCTCGATCCTGGGGCGGCAAGTGCTCAGCCCCAAGGGGCTCTACGACAAGTTCGGTCTTGTCGGTGGCGACATCATGCACGGGCACATGAGCCTCGACCAGCTGTGGTCGGCGCGCCCGGTGCTGGGTCATGGCGCCTATCGCGGGCCGGTGAAGGGGCTCTACATGTGCGGCGCGGGAACGCATCCGGGCGGCGGTGTGACCGGTGCGCCGGGGCATAATTGCGCCGCCGAGGTGCTGGCCGATCGCGGGCGTTGGGGGCGCTTCCACACAGGGCACTGAAAGGCACAGAAAACCGGCTTACGGCGTCATGGCGTGCATGCTATCGCGTCCACCAAACGGGAGAGGAAGACTATGAATCTGGCAGGCAAATTAGCGGTAGCGGCGGTTCTCGGCGCGGCTTGCACCGGCGCGCAGCCGCTGGCGGCGAAGGACAATCCCGCCGCTGTTGCGCAAGTGCTCGAACTTTCGAAGCAGGCGATTGCGCTGCGCTCGGTTCGCGGCGAGGGCAATGAGACCCCGCAGGTCGCCGCGCTGTTCCGCAATGCGCTGCTGGCAGGCGGCTGGGCCGATAGCGACATCGAGATCGTCCCGGTTGGCGATACTGCCTATCTCATCGCCACCTGGGCCGGCAGCGATCCCTCGCTCGGCCCGATCGTCATTTCCGCGCACATGGATGTGGTCGAGGCCAAGCCCGAGGACTGGGAGCGTGATCCCTTCACCCCGGTGGTCGAGAACGGCTACCTCTATGGCCGCGGTGCGAGCGATACCAAGTTCGAAGCGGTGCAGGCGATGGTTTCGGTGATCGAGCTGCGCAATCAGGGCTACAAGCCGAAACGCAGCATCGTCATCGCCTATTCGGGCGACGAGGAAACCACGATGATCACAGCGAAGATCATCGCCGAGCGGCTGCGTAATGCGAAGATCGTGCTCAATGTCGATGGCGCTTCGGGCACGCTCGACGAGCAAACCGGCAAGCCCGCCTATTGGAGCTGGCAGGGGGCGGAAAAGACCTATGGCGATTTCAAGCTGGAGGTGACCAACCCCGGCGGCCACAGTTCGACCCCACGCGACGAGAATGCCATCGCCCAACTGGGTGCAGCGCTGGCGCGGATCGGCGCCTATCGCTTTACGCCTGAACTCAACGACATCACCCGCGACTATTTCTCCAAGGCGGCCGATTTCGAGAGCGACCCGCTGCTCGCCGCGGCGATGCGCGCCTTTGCGAAAGATCCGGCGGACAAGGCAGCGATCGCGGTGCTGCGCGGCAATCCGGCGACGATCGGCAAGATCGGCACCACCTGCGTGCCGACCATGGTCGAAGGTGGCCATGCGCTCAACGCCTTGCCCCAGCGCGCAACCGGATATGTCAATTGCCGTATCTTCCCCGGCCACTCCAAGGCGGAGATCATCGCCGAACTTTCCGGCGTGGCGGACGAACCGGCGCTGACAATCGCGGAAATCAACCCCGAATATGTGGTGGAGGCAGATGCCTCTCCATACGACCAGGCGTTCGTCGACGCGGCGACAAGGGCGGTGCGCGCTGCTTTCGGGGATGTCCCGGTGATCGCTTCGCAGGCTTCGGGCGCGTCGGATTCGATGTGGTACCGCGCCCTCGGCGTGCCCAGCTACGGCGCGAGCGGCACCTTCACCAAGGATAGCGACGAATATTCGCACGGGCTGAACGAGCGCGTTCCGATCGGCAATATCGCACGCAGCCTCAGCTATTATCGAACCCTCCTGACCGAGCTGGCCGCGAAGTGAGGGCGCTGGCGGTCGCCTGCGCGCTGCTGGCGGCAACGCCCGCCGCCGCCGGGCCGCTCTATATCGAGGCGGGGCAGCTGCTCGACGTCGAAACCGGCGCGCTGGCGAGTGGACTGTGCATACTGACCGAAGGCGAGCGGATTGCCCGGATCGAGCCCTGCGGCACGGCGCCCGAGGGCGCCGAGCGCGTCGACTGGTCGGCCTTCACCGTCCTGCCCGGGCTGATCGACCTGCACACCCATCTGGCCGATGCCGGGCAGGATGCGGATGTTGCACTGCCGCTCAAGACTTCGCCCGCCGCCACCGCGCTGATCGGTGCGCGCAATGCCCACGTCACGCTCGAGGCCGGCTTTACCACCGTGCGCGATGTCGGCACCTATCGCGGGCTCACCGATGTGGCGCTGCGCGATGCGATCAATGCCGGGCATGTGCCGGGGCCGCGCATGTTCGTCGCCGGGGCCTATCTGACGCATCCGGGCGGCGGGGGTGAACTCAACGGCGTGGTACCCAACGACCAATTGCCCGCCGACATGCGCCTTGGCGTGCTGGCCAGCGCCGACGGAGCGCGCGATCGGGCGGAATTCCTGTTCGCGGGCGGGGTCGATTTCCTCAAGCTGATGGCAACCGGCGCGGTGCTGGCTATCGGCACCGAGCCGGGCGAGCCCGAACTGACCGAGGAAGAAATGCGCGCGGCGGTCGCGGTCGCCAGGACGCATGGTTCCTATGCCACCGCGCATGCACATGGCGCCGAAGGGATCAAGAGCGCAATCCGCGCTGGCGTGCGCAGCATCGAGCACGCCAGCCTGATCGACGAGCAAGGCCTGCTGATGGCGCGCGCGGCGGGCGTGTGGCTGGTGATGGACGTGTTCAACGGCGATTACATCGATGAGGTCGGCACGGCGGAAGGCTGGCCCGAGGAGTATCTGCGCAAGAATCGCGAGACGACGCAGGTGCAGCGCGACAATTTCCGCCGCGCGGTCGAATTGGGAGTTCCGCTGGCCTTTGGCAGCGACAGCGGGGTCTATCCGCACGGGATCAATGCCCGCCAGTTCGCCTATATGGTCGCAAACGGGATGACCCCGCTCCAGGCGATCCGCGCGGCAACGCTGGATGCGGCGACGGTGCTGGGGCGCGAGGATGAATTGGGCAGCCTCAAGCCGGGCACGTTTGCAGATCTGATCGCCGTCGCGGGCAATCCGCTGAGCGACGTCAGCCACCTCGAAACCGTGGCGCATGTGATCAAGGGCGGTCAGAAGGTCAAATAGGGCGAACAGGGACGATCTTTGCGCGTTCCATTTCATTTGAAATCATCTTAGGGCGATTTGCATGTCGCCCGCGCAAGAGCCCGCCCGCTTTTCCCGTTTCGCCCCGCCGATCAGCCCGCCGACGCCGCTGAGAGAGGCGATAACGCAGGCCTGCCGCAGGCCGGAGCCCGCCTGCCTGCCGCCGCTGCTGGCCGAGGCACGCCTGCCCGATGGATTGCGCGCCAGCATCGCCGCCACCGCCGGCGCGCTCGTCGCAAGGCTGCGTGCCAAGGGGCAGAGTGGCGGGGTCGAGGGCCTGGTGGCGGAATACTCGCTCTCGAGCGAGGAGGGGGTGGCGCTGATGTGTCTCGCCGAAGCTCTGCTGCGCATCCCCGACAATGCCACACGCGATGCGCTGATCCGTGACAAGATCGCGCGCGGCGACTGGCAATCGCACGTGGGCGATGGCCGCTCGATCTTCGTCAACGCCGCCACCTGGGGGCTGGTGGTATCGGGCAAGCTCGTGTCGCCGGTGAACGAGGGCGGGTTAACCGAAACGCTTGCTGGGCTGGTCAGGCGCTTTGGCGAACCGGTGATCCGCAGCGGCGTGAACATGGCAATGCGGATGATGGGTGAACAGTTCGTCACCGGCGAGACGATTGCCGAAGCGCTCAAGCGCGCGCGCGCGCAGGAGGCCAGAGGCTTCACCTACAGCTATGACATGTTGGGCGAAGCGGCGATGACCATGGCCGATGCCGAGCGATACTACCGCGATTACGACGCCGCGATCCACGCCATCGGCAAGGTTGCGAGCGGCCGCGATGTCTATGCCGCGCCGGGCATATCGATCAAGCTTTCAGCGCTGCATCCGCGCTATGCCCGCGCGCAGTCCGCGCGCGTCACGGGCGAACTGCTGCCGCGCCTGCGCCAACTCGCGCTGCTCGCGCGCCATTACGGCATCGGCTTCAACATCGATGCCGAGGAGTCCGAAAGGCTCGAGATTTCGCTCGACCTGCTCGAGGCATTGGCGCTCGATCCGGTGCTGGAGGGCTGGCAGGGGCTGGGCTTCGTGGTGCAGGCCTATGGCAAGCGTTGCCCGTTCGTGATCGACTGGATTGCCGATCTGGCGCGGCGTTCGGGCCACCGCATCATGGTGCGGCTGGTCAAGGGCGCCTATTGGGACAGCGAGATCAAGCGTGCGCAAGTGGAAGGGCAGGAGGATTTCCCGGTCTTCACCCGCAAGGTCCACACCGATGTGTCCTATATCGCCTGCGCGAAGCGGCTGCTGGCCGCGCGCGAGCATCTTTTCCCGCAATTCGCCACGCACAATGCGCAGACGCTGGCGACGATCTACCACCTTGCGGGCGAGAGTTTCGCACCCGGCGATTACGAGTTCCAATGCCTACACGGCATGGGTGAGGCGCTCTATGACGAGGTAGTCGGTCCGAGCAAGCTCGCCCGCCCTTGCCGCATCTATGCGCCCGTGGGCACGCATGAAACGCTGCTCGCCTATCTGGTGCGCCGCCTGCTCGAAAACGGGGCCAATTCCTCCTTCGTCAACCGCATCTGGGACGAGGCGGTGACGGTGGAGGAGCTGGTCGCCGATCCGGTCACGCTGGCCGAGGCGACTTCGCCCGTGGGCGCGCCGCACCCGGTGATCGCCCTGCCGCGCGATCTCTATCCCGGGCGGCGCAATTCGCGCGGGCTCGATCTGGCGAGCGAGGCCGTGCTGGCCGATCTCTCGAAAGCGCTGACCCATAGCACTGGAACCGAGTGGCGCGCCGCGCCGCTGATCGCCGGCCTTGCCAAGCCGCGCCCCGCCGCGCCGGTTCTCAACCCCGCCGATCACCGCGATGTGGTGGGCGAGGTCGCATTCGCGCTGCCCGAAGATGCGCTGCTGGCGGCACGGGCTGCGCAGGCGGCGTTTGCATGCTGGGCGGCGACCCCGGTGGATGCGCGCGCCGCCTGCCTCGATCGCGCGGCCGACCTGCTCGAGGCGCGGATGGAAGCGCTGCTCGGCCTGATCGTGCGCGAGGCGGGCAAATCGCTCTCCAATGCCATTGGCGAGGTGCGCGAGGCAGTCGATTTCCTGCGCTATTATGCGCGGGCCGCGCGCCAGACGCTGGGCGAGGACGCCCGCCCGATCGGGCCCGTCGCCTGCATCAGCCCGTGGAACTTCCCGCTCGCGATCTTCACCGGGCAGGTCGCCGCCGCGCTGGCCGCTGGCAATACGGTGCTGGCCAAGCCCGCCGAAGAGACCCCGCTGATCGCGGCGCATGCGGTCACCATCCTGCACGAGGCGGGTATCCCGCGCGACGTTCTGCAATTCGTGCCCGGCGATGGGGCGATCGGCGCGGCGCTGGTCGCCGCAGCCGAGGTTTGCGGAGTGATCTTCACCGGCTCGACCGAAGTGGCGCGGCTCATCAACGCGCAGCTTGCGGGGCGCGTGCTCGATGATGGTTCTCCGCTGCCGCTGATCGCCGAAACCGGCGGGCAGAACGCGATGGTGGTCGATTCCTCGGCGCTGCCCGAACAGGTGGTGCGCGACGTCATCGCCTCTGCCTTCGACAGCGCAGGGCAGCGCTGTTCGGCGCTGCGCGTGCTGTGCGTGCAGGAGGATATCGCCGACAACCTGCTGGCTATGCTGCACGGAGCGCTGAGCGAGCTGCAGGTTGGCCAGCCCGATCGGCTCAGCACAGATGTCGGGCCGGTAATCAGTGCCGAGGCGCGCGCGGGCATTTGCGCGCATGTCGAGGCGATGCACACAGCGGGCTGCAAGGTCGAGCAGCTTGAGCTCGGCAGCGAGTGCGACAACGGCACCTTTGTTGCGCCGACGCTGATCGAAATCGACAACATTGGCCAGCTGCGGCGCGAGGTGTTCGGCCCAGTGCTGCATGTGCTGCGTTATCGGCGCGACGAACTGGGCGAAGTGATCGCCGCAATCAACGCGACGGGGTACGGGCTGACATTCGGGCTGCACAGCCGCATCGATGAGACCATCACCGCGGTCACCAATGCCGCAGAGGCGGGCAATGTCTATGTCAACCGCAACCTGATCGGCGCTGTGGTGGGGGTTCAGCCGTTTGGAGGGCGCGGGCTATCGGGTACCGGGCCCAAGGCGGGCGGGCCGCTCTATTTGCGCAGGTTAGTGCGCTGCGCTGGAGAGCCTGAGCTGTGCATCGGTGCCTCCGAGGAGCTGCCCGGTCCGGTGGGGGAGCGCAACCTCTACGCACTACATCCGCGCGGGCGCGTCTTGCTAATCCCGGCAACTCCCGGCGGACTGACCGCGCAGCTGGCGGCGGTGGCGGATACGGGCAATACGCCGCTGCTGCTCGATACGCCGCAGGCGCGCGCGCTTGCCGGCGCTGTCCCGCAGGTCGAATGGTGCGCCAGCATCGAAGCGGGCCAGTTCACCCACGTACTGATCGAGCGCGACGGGCGCGATATCGTGCCGCTGCTCAAGGCTATTGCCGCGCGCGACGGACCGATTGCGACCGTGCAGCTGAGCGATGGGGAAGGCCGCTACCGGCTCGACTGGATGGTCGAGGAAGTCTCTATCTCGACCGACACCACCGCGGCGGGCGGCAATGCCACCCTGATGGCACTGGTTTGATCGAGTGATTTCGAGTGAAACGGAACATTTCACGACTCGGGAATCACGATAAAACAAGAACCTGGACCTGGACCTGGACCTGGACCTGGATTTTGATTCAATCAAAATCCAGGTCTAGTCAGTCGGCCTCAAGCCTGCCCAGAAACGCCCTGATCCGCGCGGCGTTGACGCCGAAATCGCTGATACCGATGCGGCTGACCGATCGCATGTTGACCACGCTCCCCTCCCCATCGGGCGCGGGCGTGACTTCGATCACGACATCATCGTAAAAGCGGATGAACGAAACGCTCGCTGTGGCTTCCAGCCTGCCTTCGTCGGACGAAAAAGCGGCAATTTCCCACCCTTCTTCCAGCGCGATTCCGCGGGCGCGCTCCATAACCTCGGGCACGCTCAGCGCCACATGCAATGGCCTGAGCTCGGCATAGGCCTGACGGTGCAGCGCGCGCCAATTGTCCAGCGTTTCCACCCCGGCAAGATTGTCCGCGCGCAGGGCAAGCGCGCGAAACTGCGGCGGATTGGCCGGATCGGTGGTCACGTCGTGGATCGCAGGCACATCGCCTGCCGACATCGGCCTGCTGCCCAGGAACCCGACCAGCGGCAATGCCAGCACGACAGCAGCGAGCGCCTTGCGCCGACCGGGTGCGGTCCGCCGCAGGGCCAGAAGCAGGCTCGCCAGCCCCGCCAGCAGGGCGACCAACGACAGCGCGCCGCCGATCAGCATCGCCATGAAGCCGCTCAGCTTCGCGACTACGTCATAGCGCGCCAGCGCCACGCCAATTGCAGCCAGGGCAAGCCCCGCCAGCGCCAGCCACAGCGCCCATTTGCCCAGCCTTGCGGCCCATCTGTTATCCGCCATCTTGCGCGCCTCCCGCCCTGGCGTCCCTCATGACCCCGCACGGTGCCCCCGGTCAACCGCCAAGGCCGATTCCGCATCCGAATGTAAGGATTGTGCCGGTGCAGCGACTATTTGAGTGACTGTGGCATGATATCGACCGGAACCGCTTCATGATTATTGCCGACGGCGGCCATTTGGCATGGCGGATCAACGACATCATGGGTAGTAGTCGTGAGGGGCACCCCGGCTGCTCTACCGGCAAGAGGAACTATCGCGCCAATGGACCCATCCAAGCAACCCCCGCCCCGCTCGCACCGCGGCGCGAAGGCCGCACGGTGACCGGCGCCGGGCCCCAAAGCCATGCCGGCACACTGGCCGACCCTCGCTTCCTCGCGGGGATTCGCGAGGAGATGCGCCGCTTCGCCATGCACCAGTTGCGCACCCGCGAAGAGGCAGAGGACGCCGTGCAGGAGGCGCTGGTCGGTGCGCTGAAGAATGCAGATAGCTTCGGTGGGCGTGCAGCCTTGCGCACCTGGATCTTTGCGATCCTGCGCAACAAACTGGCCGATATCCAGCGCCAGCGCCAACGCCAGCATGTGCCGACCGCGCCCGAAGCAATCGACGACACGCTCGACCAGGGCGACAACCCCGGCCTGTTCGACGGGAGGGGCCTGTGGCTCGAAACGCAGCGCCCCTCGCGCTGGGATCACCCCGAGAAGGACCTGCACGACCGCCAGTTCCTCGCGGTGTTCGATCACTGCCTCAATCGCCTGCCGCCGCAGCAAGGGCGGGTCTTCATGATGCGCGAAGTGCTTGAACTCGATACCGACGAAATCTGCGCCGAGCTGGGGCTCACGGCGGGCAACGTTCATGTCATCCTGCATCGCGCGCGGCTGGGCCTGCGGTCCTGCCTTGAACACAACTGGATCAACCAGGGAGCCTGACCATGCTGACCGATTGCCATCAGGCGAGCGTTCTCATCTCGCAAGCGAGCGAACGCCGCCTGAGCCTGACCGAGCGTGCGCGGCTGCACCTCCATCTGGGCGTTTGCCGTGCCTGCCGCAATTTCGCGGCCGACTTGCCTGTCCTGGGAAAGGCGGCGCGCGCGCTGGCTGCGGGCCTGCCACAGTCTGGCGCCGAAGAAGGAGCCGGGGTAGAACCCCGGCCCGGAACGAAAGGGTAAGCTGAATTGAAACGACTGCTGATCATCCTCGCGCTGGCGCTCGCCGTGCTGGGCTTCTTCCTGTTCGATCTGGGCGAGCTGCTGACGCTCGAGACGTTGAAGGCGAGGCTGGGCGATATCGATGCGTTCTACCGAGCCAATTCCCTGCTGCTGATCGCGATCTTCTTCGCCGCCTATGTCGCGATCACCGCCGCATCGGTGCCCGGCGCTGCGATCATGACGCTTGCGGCCGGGGCGATCTTCGGCGTGTTCACCGGCACGCTGGTGGTGTCCTTTGCTTCGAGCCTGGGGGCGACGCTGGCCTTCCTCGCCTCGCGCCATGTGCTGCGCGACTGGGTGCAGCAGCGCTTCGGCAACCGGCTGAAGGCGATCAACGAAGGGATCGAGCGCGACGGCGCGTTCTACCTCTTTTCGCTGCGCCTGGTGCCGGTGTTCCCCTTCTTCGTGATCAACCTGGTAATGGGCCTGACCCCGATCCGCACCTGGACCTTCTATTGGGTCAGCCAGGTCGGCATGTTCCTGGGCACGATCGTCTATGTCAATGCCGGCACACAGCTGGCGCGGATCGGGAGCCTGCGCGATATCGCCTCCCCAACTCTCCTTGCCAGCTTTGCAGCGCTGGGCCTGCTGCCCTGGATCGGCAAGTGGATCATGGCCGCGATCAAGCGCCGCCGGGTCTATGCCCGCTGGACGCGGCCCAAAAAGTTCGACCGCAACATGGTGGTGATCGGCGCGGGCGCGGCAGGCCTCGTCTCGTCCTATATCGCAGCCACGGTGAAGGCCAGTGTGACGTTGGTCGAAGCGGGCAAGATGGGCGGCGACTGCCTCAACTATGGCTGCGTGCCATCAAAGGCGCTGATCAAGTCGGCCCGCATCGCCGAGCAGATGCGCCATGCGAACCGCTATGGCCTTGCCGCCGCCGAACCGCAGTTCAGTTTCAAGGCGGTGATGCAGCGCGTGCACGATGTGATTGCCGCGATCGAGCCGCATGACAGTGTGGAGCGCTATACTGCGCTGGGTGTCGATGTGGTGAAAGGCTATGCCACGATCGTCGATCCCTGGACGGTCGAGATCGCGCGTGACGACGGCACGACGCAGCGCCTTGCCACACGCTCGATCGTGATCGCCGCCGGGGCCGAGCCTATTGTCCCGCCGCTGCCCGGGATTGAGGACAGCGGCTATCTCACCAGCGACACGCTGTGGGAGCACTTTGTCCGGCTCGACGAACTGCCGCGCCGCATCGTGGTGCTGGGCGGCGGACCGATCGGATGCGAGCTGTCGCAGGCATTCGCCCGGCTCGGGGCCGAAGTCAGCCAGGTCGAGATGGAATCGCGCCTGTTGCTGCGCGAGGACGACGATGTGAGCGAACTGCTGCGCGCCGCGCAGGAACGGGCGGGCGTCACCGTGCTGACCGGGCACAAGGCGGTGGGGTTCGATGCGGTTGACGGTCAACGCCGCCTCATCCTCGAGCAGGACGGATCGCGCCGTACCATGGCATACGACGCGCTGATCGTGGCCATCGGGCGCAAGGCGCGGCTCAAGGGTTACGGGCTCGAGGAGCTGGGAATCGAGACATCGGCCACCGTAATCACTGACGATTATCTGGCAACGATCTATCCCAACATCTATGCCGCCGGCGACGTTGCCGGACCGTTCCAGTTCACCCACACCGCCGCGCACCAGGCCTGGTATGCCAGCGTCAACGCGCTGTTCGGCCAGTTCAGGCGGTTCAAGGCCGATTACCGGGTGATCCCCGCAGTCACCTTCACCGACCCCGAAGTCGCGCGCGTCGGGCTCAACGAGCGGGAAGCTGAGGCGCAAGGCGTCGCGCATGAGGTCACGACCTTCCCGATGCACGAACTCGACCGTGCAATCGCCGAAAGCGCGATCACGGGTTTCGTCAAGGTTCTGACGGTGCCGGGCAAAGACCGGATATTGGGCGTCACGATTGTTGGCGAGCATGCGGGCGAGCTGCTCGCCGAATATGTGCTGGCGATGAAGTACAACCTGGGCCTGGGCAAGATACTGGGGACGATCCACTCCTATCCGACCATGGCGGAAGCCAACAAGTACGCCGCCGGCGAATGGAAGCGCGCGCATGCGCCCCAGCGGCTGCTCAAACTGGTCGGGTGGTATCATACCCAGCGCAGGGGATGAACGGATGACCTAATACGTTCACGATCAAGGCAGTGTAACCAAGCTCGCATGCGCAGCGAATCATTGTCCGTGATGTGGCTGAAGACCCTGCTCATAGTACTTTTGGCCGGATTGATGGCGTCTGCTCAGGCTGCCGCATCTCCGGCAACGCCGACTGACAGCCACACATACTGCGCCGGCTGCTGCGATGACGAACCGGTCGATTGCAAGGCCACCGCCGCAGCCTGCAAGCGCATCTGTGGGGCTGCAGCGCTGTTCGACGGCCCGCGATTGACGGTTCCCGCCACACATATGACGCCGGAAGGTCCAGATAGGACGGAATTTTACCCCTTCTCCGCAAGACCGGACGTGCCACCCCCGCGAATGGCAGCAACTCCGTTTATGCAAGTTTCTATTTTTTTGGAGAATTAAGATGAATGTTTTCGCAAAGATCATCGCGCTTGGAGCGCTTCTGACGTCGGGTGCTGCCTTCGCGGCGACCCCGTCGGGCTTTACCGAGGCTTGCTGCGCACTTGCCGCATGTTGCGGCCTGCCTTGCTGCTAGGTGATTGAGGGACCGGGGCTGGCACAAACCGGCCCCGGTCTTGCCTTCCGACGAGAGGTTGCGCGCGCTGCGCCGCATGGGAGATATCGCATGAAAGCTCAAAGTTTACTGCTGCTCCGGATCGGGACCGGATTGTTGCTGGTTATCTGGGGCGCGATCCGGCTTGCCAGTCCGGAAACGGGCACCGGTGTCAGCATGAAATATTATTCCGGTTTCGCCGCGGCTGAAGTCGTGCAATTGGCATGGGGTGGTATCTTGCTGGTCGTAGGCGTGCTCACGGTCCTCGGCCTGTTCCGCCGTTTCGTTTATCCTGCACAGGCGGTGATACTGGTGAGCGGCGCCTTCTCGATATGGAAATATCTGCTCGACCCGCTTGGGCTCTGGCTGCTCGACAGGGAGACCAGCCAGGTACTGTTTTTCCCATCACTGGCCGTGGCCGCGGCGACATTGGTCCTGATCGCATTCCGCGAAGATGATCGCCTCGCTATCGACAGATTGCTGGGGCGAACTTGAGCCACGTCTCACTGGTTGCATCGAGGTCCGGGCAGCCTGCCGAATAGGCAATAGCGCTGACTGGCGCAGCCCCCGAATCTGCCGGACCACTCTGATCGCTCCACCGCAGCGCACAATGGTCGAATCCCCGCGCGAGTGAGGGCATTACGATCACGCGCCTGCGCCAGCCAGCCGGGACCGGCGTGCAGGCAGCAGATAGCGGCCAAGATCAATTACATAAACCAGGTCGTAGCCGCCCCCGGCCCATGTCAGCGCGGCATGTGGCCGGTTTGACTGGGTGAGGCATTCTTACGCGGTGCAGATCCTCCCGAGAATTTGCCCGCAAAGATTTCCCTCGTCGTGTAAGTTGTGTCCCTTTCCGGCGACAAACCATTATACGCTATTCCCGAAACGACCGATTATCCCAGGAGAACCCGCTTGCTGCCGTACCGCTCAATTTCTATGCTTCCCCTTTATGCGCTTGCCATCGCCGCGTTTGCTTCACCCGCGCTGGCGCAGCAGGCCGGTATCCAGATCGCTGTGGTTGATGCCGCGACGGGCGAGCCGGTCGCCAACGCCGAGGTCCGGATCGAGAACGCCGAGATCGGCTTTTCGCGCACCATCCAGTCCGATGAACGCGGCCTCGCGCGGGTCGAGGGGCTGACCACCGCCGGGACTTACCACGTGACTACCAGCGCCGGGGATGAATACGCGGCCGACCAGCAGGCCAGCGTCACGCTGCGCGCCAACTTCACCAGCAGCGTCACGTTGCGGCTCGACCGGGCGGATGCCAACGGCATCACCGTTACCGGGATGCGCGGGATTACCGGGATCAACACCGTCAATGCCGAGGTTTCCGCCTCGTTCGGTGCCGAGGAACTGGCCGGATTGCCGATCGAAGGGCGCGACGTGATCGGCGCGCTGATCCGCCTGCCCAATGTGGTGCCTTCGACCGGCTTCTTCCCCGAAGCACCCTCGATCTCGATCAACGGATCGAACGGACTCGACACCAATTACCTGCTCGACGGGCTCGACAATAACGAGAACTTCCTGGGCGGGATCAAGTTTCCGGTGCCGCTGGGATTCACCCGCGAAGTGACGGTGCTCGCCAATTCCTATTCGGTCGAATATGGCCGCACGGCCAACGGCATCGTCAACTTCACCTCACCATCGGGCAGCAATGACTACCACGGCGAGGTCTATGCGCTGGTGCGCCCGGGCCAGCCGCTCGACGCCAATTCGCCATTCCCGCGCCGCGACCTGTCAGGCAATGCGGTGGGCGAGAGCTTCGAGCGGTATCAGGCGGGTGCCAGCCTTGGCGGGCCGATCGTGCGCGACAAGACCTTCTTCTACGCCAATTTCGAATATACCCGCGATCGCAATCTGCAGGTGGTCGATGCGCCTGCGCTGGGCGTGGTCGATACGGTCACCGGCAACAACGAATTCTATCTCGGTTCGGCCCGGCTCGATCACCGGTTGACCGAAGACTGGACGCTGGGGCTGCGCGCCAACATCGGCCGGGTGACGATCGACCGCCCCGGCGGCGGGCTGGGCGGCGGCAATGTGACCTTCCCTTCAGCCGGCTCCGAGCAGGACCGTTTTTCGAGTGTGATCGCGGCGACTGCCAGCTATTCGGGCGATGTGTGGAGCTATGACGGCGCGGTGCAGTATAGCCGTTTCCGCTGGGATTACGGCGAGCCTAAAGGCGGCCCCGGCCCGCAGGTCGTGGTGCGCGATCCGTCTGGACTCACCGTGGGCGTGGTCGGCCATCCCGGCTTCGTGTTCGACGATCTGGAGGAAACCTGGCAGACCACGCACCGCTTCCAGCGCACCAGCGGCGACCACCGGTTGAGCTTCGGCGCCGATGTGATCGGTTCCGATTTCGATCTGCTGGGCGGCGGCAATCCCGATGGCAATTTCACGCTTGATCTGACCGCACAGCAGCTGGCGACGCTCGCGGCAAGCGGCGCGGGGCTTGGCCTCACCGCGCAGGACGTGCTCGCGCTCGATCCGGTGGTGGCGAACTATTCGGTCGAACTGCGCCCGCAAAGCTTCGGCACCGCCCAGACGCAGCTGGCCTTCTACGTCGAGGACGAATGGCAGCTTTCATCGCAGCTGACTGCGACGCTGGGTGTCCGCTGGGATTATGACAGCCTGACGGGCAAGGGCGCGACTGGCGGCGACTATGACAATATCGCCCCGCGCTTCTCGCTCAACTATCGCCCCGATGCCCGCTCCAGCCTGCGCTTTGGCGCGGGGCTGTTCTATGGCAAAATGTCCTACGCGGTGATTTCCGACGCGCTGCAACGCAACACCACTTCGCCCGGGTTCCTCGCGCAGCTTGGCCAGTTGCAGGCGCTGGGTGTGATCCCGGCGGGAACCGACCTTGCCGATGTGACCTTCGACGGCAATCTCACCGTTTCGCCCGCTTGCGCCACGGTGGCTCAATGCCCTTCGCCCGGCGAGGTCCAGAACCTGCGCGATACGGCGACGATAAACGAGGCGCGGATCCTCAGCCCGACCGGCTATGACAGCCCATACAGCGTGCAACTGAGCGGCAGCTACCAGTATCAGGCGACCGACACACTGACGCTTTCGGCAGACGTGATCTACAGCCGTTCGCACAATCTGGTGCGGCTTCGCGATCTCAATGCGCCCGCGCCTTTCACCCCCAATCTCGCCAATCTGACCGCCGCCAATATCGCACTGCTTCAGGGCCAGAGCGACAATGCCGCGCGGCTGGCGCTGGCGCAGACGCTGGGGCTGGTGCGTTCGCAGGCCGATGCCGATGCCTCGCGTCCGGTTGCTCCGGTTGCGGGCGGGGCGCGGCAGATCACCGTTTCGGAAACCGAGGGCGAGGCCGAATACAAGGCGCTGATCCTGCAGGCGAACAAGGCGCGCGGCGATGATTTCTATGCGCTGCGGCTGTCCTATACGCTCTCCAGCCTCAAGAACGACACCGATGATATCAACTTCCGCGCCGCCAATTCGAACGATTTCAGCACCGAATGGGGCCCGTCGGCCAACGACCGGCGGCATGTCATTTCGGCGGTCGGCTTCCTCTATCCGCTTGAGGGACTGACGATGAGCGTGGCCGGGCTGTTCCAGTCGGGCCAGCCGGTCAACTTGGTGCCCGATGCGCGGATCTTCGGCACGCAGGACCTCAATGGCGATGGCGCCAGCTTCGGCGAAAATTTCGTCGGCAATTCCGATCGTTACCCCGGGGCTAGCCGCAATTCGGAGCGGCTGCCGTGGTCGGCCACGGTCGATCTTGGGTTGCGCTATGCTCTGCCCGGGCTCGCCGGGCTGGAGTTGAGCGCGGACGTATTCAACGTTTTCAACACCAACAATGAATCGGGCTTTGCCAATGCGGCGACAACGTCCAATCAGGTCCAGTTCGGCGGCGGGGCGCCGTTCGTCCAGCGCAACGCCGGGCCGCCGCGCCAGTTCCAGTTCGGGGCCGCCCTGAAATTCTGAAGGAAAGCAGCACGATGTCAGCGATGCAGAACTTGCAGGGTTTGATCGGCATCGCCTGCATCCTGCTGCTGGCATGGGGGCTGTCGGAAAACCGCGCCGTCCGCCCCGGCTGGCGCTGGATCGGCGGAGCCGTGCTGCTGCAATTGGCCATCGCGCTGATCGTGACGCGCGTCCCGTTCGTGTGGCTGCTGGTCGGATATGCCAACAAGGCCGTTTCGGCGATCGAGGCTGCGACGCTGGTCGGATCGAGCTATATGTTCGGCTTTACCGGCGGCGCACCCTCGCCTTTCGTCCTCAAGGAAGGCGCGCAGGAACCGCTGATCATCGCCTTCGAAATCCTGCCGCTGATCGTGGTCTTTTCGGCGCTCTCGGCGGTGCTGTGGCACTGGGGCGTGCTGCGCGCGGCGGTGCGCGGGCTATCGTGGGCGCTGCGCAAGACCATGGGGGTGAGCGGTGTTGTCGGCCTCGCCGGAGGGGCCACGATTTTCCTCGGCGTGGTCGAATCCCCGCTGGTGCTGCGCGCCTGGCTGGCGCGGATGAACCGGGCGGACCTGTTCATGATCATGGTGCTGATCATGGCCACGATATCGGGCGCGATCCTGGTGCTCTATGCCACCACGCTATCGCAAACGGTGCCCAATGCGGTCGGCCACATGATCGTCGCCTCGCTGATCTCGCTGCCCGCCGCAGTGCTGATCGCGCGGCTTATGGTGCCCCCCGATCCGGTGCAAGCCGCAGCGGACGACACCGCCGAGCCTGAACTCCATTATGCCAGCAGCATGGATGCGGTGATCCGCGGCACGATGGAGGGGGTGCAGCTGATGCTGGCGGTGATCGGCATCATCATCGTCGTGTTCGCGCTGGTCAATCTGGCCGATCAGGCGCTGGCACTGCTGCCGCTGGTGGGTGGCGAGGCGCTGACGCTGGGGCGGATGTTCGGCTGGCTGTTCGCGCCGCTGATGTGGGCCACGGGTGTGCCCTGGGATCAGGCGGGGACAGCGGGCAGCCTGATGGGCACCAAGGCGATCCTCAACGAATATGTCGCCTATCTCCAGCTCGCCGCGCTGGCGCCGGGTACGCTCGACGCACGCAGCCTGCTGATCGTCGTCTATTCGCTTAACGGAGTGGCCAATCTGGCCAGCGTCGGGCTGCTGGTGTCGGCCATCGCCACGCTTGCGCCCGAACGGCGAGCCGAAGTGGCGGGCCTTGGCATGAAGAGCTGGATCGCGGGCAATCTCGCCTCGCTAATGACGGGGGCCATGATCGGCCTCGTCACCTGGGCCTGAGGCGCGCGCGATGTTCGATGCCCGCCTGCGTCCGCTGATAGATCCTCCGCTCAATGCTGCGGGGCGCTGGCTGGCGGCGCGCGGCGCGGGCGCAAATGCCATCACGCTGTCAGGGATGGTGCTGGCAATTGCCGCCGCCTGGACGATTTCGGAAAGCCATTATCTTGCCGGACTGGCGCTGGTCCTCACCAATCGCCTGTTCGACGGGCTTGACGGTGCGGTCGCCCGCCAGCGCGGGTTGACCGATTTCGGCGGCTATATCGATATCGTCGGCGACTTCGTGTTCTATGTGGCCGTCCCCGTCGGGTTTGGCCTTGCAGCCCACGAGAACCTGTTACCTGCGCTGGTGCTGGTGGCCAGCTTTGCGCTCACCGGAACCAGCTTTCTCGCCTTCGCCACCTTGGCAGCCAAGCGCGGGATTGAAACCACCGCGCATGGCCGCAAGAGCTTTTTTTACAATACCGGTCTGGCTGAAGGGACGGAAACGATCCTGGCGTTTGCGGCCATGTGCCTGTTTCCGCAGAGCTTCGCGCCGATCGCGTGGTTCTATGCCGCGCTGTGCCTCATCACCGTGGTCCAGCGCAGCCTGGCCGCGCGCGCGGCGTTCAACGATTAGGGCGCGATGCGGCGGGCCATGTGCGAGGTTGATCGCCGCAAACATTTGTAATGTTTTGTTATAATAGTCTAAATGAATTGATAAATTACTGCGAATATAATAATTAATATTATGCCGTAGAATACAATTTTTACTATTTCGTTTCGAAAGTATTCGTTGTCGTATGTCTTCTTATTTTCGAAGTATTTATTTATTGTAGGTTGCCGTTCAATAGCAATTCTGATTATCTCACGCGCAATTTCATCGCCGGTATGTTCAGTAATTAGCCAAAGATATACTTCATCCTCACTATTACCTGCATAAATAAACCCGTTCGCCTTACGTTGAAGCCAGTTACGACGGGCGTCACTCATAGGGTTTTTGGTCATTGGTCACCCTCACGCCTAAGTTCCGGTAAGTTCCAGGGTAAGTTCCGGGGACAGTATACTTAATTCCCATTACACAACCCCTCCTTCGGATTCGGCCCGCGCTCAGCCGGACAGTCCGCCCATCAGCGCGTACTTGAGTTCCAGATATTCATCCATGCCGTGGCGCGAGCCCTCGCGGCCAAGGCCCGATTCCTTGACCCCGCCAAAGGGCGCGACTTCGGTGCCCAGAAGCCCTTCGTTGATGGAGACCATGCCATATTCGAGCGCGCTCATGACCCGCCAGGCGCGGCCCAGATCGCGCGTGTAGCAATAGCTTGCAAGGCCCGAACGGGTATCGTTGGCGATGCGGATCGCGTCAGCCTCGTCGGCAAACGGAATGATGCTGGCCACCGGCCCGAAAATTTCCTGCTGAGCGATAGCCATGTCCTGCCGCACCCCGGTGAGGATCGTGGGCGTATAGAATTGTGCCCCGGCATTGTGCCTGCCGCCGCCGCACACGCGCGCGGCACCGCCGGACAGCGCGGCATCGGTCAGCATCTCGACTTTCTGCAAGGCCTTGTCATTGATCAGCGGGCCGATCTGGCTGTCCGCTTCCATGCCATTGCCGACCTTGAGTGCGCCGACACGTTCGGCCAGCCGTTCGACAAACCGGTCATGCACCGATTGCTGCACCAGAAGCCGGTTCGCCCCGATGCAGGCCTGCCCCGCGTTCCTGTATTTGGCGATCATCGCGCCATCGACCGCGGCGTCGATGTCGGCATCCTCGAACACGATGAAGGGCGCGTTGCCGCCCAATTCCATGCAGGCCTTCTTCACCGTGCTGCCCGCCTGCGACAGCAGCAGCTTGCCCACCGCGGTCGATCCGGTGAAGCTGATCTTGCGGATCACCGGATGGGTGCAGAACAGCTTGCCCACTTCGGCAGGATCGGCGCTCGGCACGATGCGCAGGATCGCAGCGGGAATGCCTGCCTTGACCGCCAGCGCCTCCAGCGCCAGCGCCGACAGCGGGGTCGCTTCGGACGGCTTGATCACCATCGCGCAGCCAGCGGCCAGCGCCGGGGCGGACTTGCGGGTGATCATGGCGAGCGGGAAGTTCCACGGGGTGATCGCAGCGCAAGTTCCCACCGGCTCCTTGGTCACGATGATCGCCTTGCCCGCGGCGAAGCTGGGCACCACTTCGCCATAGGCGCGCCTGGCCTCTTCGGAAAACCATTCGACAAAACTTGCCGCGTAATCGACCTCGGCGCGGGCCTCGGCCAGTGGCTTACCGCATTCGCGCGTGCAGATTTCGGCCAGTTGCTCGCGGTGCGCGACGATGAGGTCGAACCAGGCGCGCAGTCTGTTTGCGCGGAACTTGGCCGTCTCGCCCACCCAATCCTTGCGCGCAGTCTCTGCCGCACGGATGATCGCGTCGATCTCGGCGCTCGAATAGGTGCGCACGTTGGCGATGCGTTCGCCGGTGGCGGGATCGAGCACCGCCATGCCCCCGCTATCGGCAAGGCCATGTGCGATCAGCGCGGCATAATCCTGTGGCATTTACTTCTTTCCATTTCCGTCCAACCGGTCTCGTCTGGCGCGTGGCTGTGCCCATTTTTGCCCGGCTTGCCAAGTGCCCCACCTCCCCTCACCGCCTGTTGACATGGCCGCGGCCGCCGCGCAAGGAACCGCGCATTTCCGCAAAAACCCCAAGCCACGGAGTCGATTTGACCGCGCTCTATGCCCTCCCCGACCACGAGGTGGTTTCAGGCCTGATCCCCGGCATAGGGCAACGCCTGCTCGACATCGGAGAGGCAGTGGCACGGATTCGCGCGACCCCCGGCATGATCCCGGTGGCGATCGATCCCGAAAGCGAGAGCGGCGGCGCGGGCAAGGTCTATTGGGCCGACATCGGCAGCCACCCCTATCGCGAATGGCAGCACATCTTCACCGTCGCCACGCTGGCGCAGCGCGGCGAAATCGGCGACAGCTTCGCCACCGACTTCGCGATTTTGCAGGATGACCGCATCCTGGCCGACCCGATCGAACCGAGCGGGTTCCTGTTCCACATCTCGCGCTGCGGATCGACGCTGACAGGCAAGGCGCTGGCGCGTAGCGAGCGCCATGTGGTGATCAACCAGGGCGCGCCGCTGCAACGCGGTTTCTGGGCCGTCATTACCCGAGACTGGAGTGAGGAGGCGCAACCAAGCCCCCAAAACCTCAAGGCATTCCGCAACCTGGTGCTGGCGCTGACCCGGCGCCGCTTCGCCCAAGAAGAACACGCCTTCATCAAGTTCATCTCGTGGAACACGCTCTATATGGATTTCGCGCTTGCCGCATTTCCTCAGGTGCCCGCGCTGTTCCTGTACCGCGATCCGGTGGAAGTGATCGCATCCGTGCTGCGCGAGACTTCGGCGGTGGTCTGGGCCAAGGGGCGGCCGCAAGCCGGGTTCCTTTCGGGGCAGGACTGGCGCGCGACCGGCGCGATGGCCGAAGTCGAATATCTCGCGCATTGCTTTGCCCGCTATCTCGGCTTTGCCTTGCAAATGGAAAATCGGGTGCATCTCCTCAATTACGTCGATATCAAGCCCGACAATTTTGCCGATATTCTCGCGCGCGGGCTCGACTTCCGGCCAGCCGCAGGCGAGCTTGCGCTGATGCTCGAACAGTTCAACTTCCATTCGAAGGATGACAGCGACAGGCAGCAGTTCAAGTCCGACAGCGCGCAGAAGCGCGCCTCGATCCCCGAGGCAGACAGGCTGCGCGTGGCGGAAATCTGCGGGGATCTGATGCAAAGGCTGGACCGGTCGCCCGCCAATCTCTTTCCCCGTTCGCAATCCTTGGCATCCGCCGTTCGATCAGGCTAAAGGCGGCAACGCATCCGAACGATTGCCGACTGGCACCTTCTTGTCCGGTCGGAACAGCTGACAAGTGGAACGACAATTGACCGAGACTATCCCCGACGACCTGCTGAGCGTGGTCATCCCCAATTACAACTACGCACGCTTCGTCAGCGAGGCGATTGCCAGCATCGCGGCGCAGACCTACGCCCCGATCGAACTGATCGTGGTTGATGATGCCAGCACCGACAATTCGGTGGAGGTGATCCGTGCGGCGCTCGATGTGCACGAGGGCCGGTTCGTTTCGGCACGTCTGATCGCGATGGAGGAGAACGTCGGCAAGCTCGGCGCATTGAACCGCGCGCTGCCGCATGTGCGGGGCAAGTATTTCGTCATCCACGATTCGGACGATCTGCTGACCCCGGGATACGCCGAACGCACGATCGCCGAGCTGGAAAAGGCGCGCGCTGAAGACCCCAGCATCGCCATCATCTATACCGATTGCATGTTGATCTCGGCCACCGGCGAGCAGCTCGATCGCGGCAAGTCCGCCGCCTTCGACCCGGCGCTGCTCGAGCGTTATTCGTTCATCCCCGAACCTGCCATGTGCCTTGCCGCGCCGGTGCTCGATGCCGGGCCATACGACGAGACGATCCGCAAGGGGACCAAGCACCACAAGTGGAAGCGCATTGTCGCCAATGGCTGGAACGGGCGCCACATTCCCGAACCGCTGTTCAGCTACCGGATGCACGACGGCAACCTTTCGGGCATCGGCAAGCGCGTGATCGCCGAGGTCGAGCGCGGCGAGGGCGGCGAGCGCATCCTCTCCGGCTACTGGCCGTTGCAGACCACGGAGCGCTAAGTCCAGATGTCGCAAGCATTCCCACCGCGGCTTGACGACGCGCACATTTGCGTTGTCGGCCTGGGTTATGTCGGCCTGCCCGTGGCGGTGGCCTTCGGGCAGATCTTCCCCACCACGGGAATCGACATCAGGGCCGCACGCATCGAAGGTCTCAAGGCGGGCCATGACGAGACGCTGGAGGCGACGGCCGAAGAACTGGCGGCGGCAACACGGCTCAGCTTCACTTGCGAATGGAACGAAGCTGCGGCGTGCAACGTCTATATCGTCACCGTGCCGACCCCGCTCGACAGCCACAATCACCCCGATCTCGGTCCGCTCGAAAGCGCAACCCGGTCGATCGGCAAAGTGCTCAAACGCGGCGATGTGGTGATCTACGAAAGCACCGTCTATCCCGGTTGCACCGACGAATTCTGCGTGCCGATCCTCGAAGAACTCTCGGGCCTGAAGTACAATCAGGATTTCTTCTGCGGCTATAGCCCCGAACGGATCAATCCGGGCGACAAACACCGCAAGATCGGTGACATCAGCAAGATCACCTCGGGATCGACGCTCGAAGCCGCCGACTTCGTCGACGCGCTATATGGCCAGATCATAACCGCCGGCACGCACCGGGCCAGTTCGATCCGCGTTGCCGAAGCGGCCAAGGTGATGGAGAACACCCAGCGCGATCTCAACATCGCTCTCGCCAACGAGCTGGCGATGATCTGCAACCGGCTGGAGATCGATACGCTCGAGGTGCTCGAAGCGGCGGGGACCAAGTGGAACTTCATGCCGGTTCGCCCCGGCCTGGTCGGCGGGCACTGCATCGGGGTCGACCCCTATTACCTCACCCACAAGGCCGAGGAAATCGGCCACCATCCCGAAGTCATCCTGGCGGGCCGCCGGATCAATGACC
Source organism: Erythrobacter sp. (assembly GCA_013822125.1). Taxonomy (GTDB): domain Bacteria; phylum Pseudomonadota; class Alphaproteobacteria; order Sphingomonadales; family Sphingomonadaceae; genus Erythrobacter. Next base: position 48,547 of record PNJY01000004.1, read on the forward strand.
GGATGGGCAAATATGTGGTCAACCAGTTCGTCCGCCTGATGGGCCGCAAGGGCCTGCTGACCGGCGATCTGCGCGTGCTGGTGCTGGGCTTTGCCTTCAAGGAAAACTGCCCCGATCATCGAAACACCAGGGTCGCCAGTATCGTCGAGCACCTTGGCGAGTTCGACATTGCGGTCGATGTCTGGGATCCCTGGGTCAACGCCGATGAATGCGCGCGCGAATACGGCATTCGCCCGGTGCCGGTGCTGGAGCCGGGCAGGTACGACGGCATCATCCTCGCGGTCGCGCACGACGAGATCGTCGCTCTGGGGGCAGAGGGTATCCGTGCGCTGGGGAGGCCGGGTGCGGCAATCTACGACGTCAAGTCGGCATTGCCGCCCGAAGCTTCGGACCAGCGGCTCTAGAGTGATTTCGAGCCAGATGGAAACATCTGGCGGCTCGGAAATCACGGCAAACAAAAGATAATCCAGAGCCGTTTCGGTTCGATCAGTACCAGAACGGCTCCAGGCCGGCGATCAGCCGTTCGCCTGTGCCTTCTCGCGCCGCCGGATCAGCGCCGCTTCGGTGATCTCGAACGAATGCTTGTGGTCGACATCGATCGGGCCGAACGGATAATCGAGCAATACTGGCGCCATGCTGACGCCCAGCCTGCGCCCGATCGCATCGATCAGCCCGCGCATGGTGGTAAGCTTGAGCTTGTAGAGCACGAACGGCCACACCCCGAAAGCCTTGAGGATGCGCATGTGGCGCTTGCCGAACTGCCCGCCGCCTTCGAACACCTTGACCGCCGTGAGCGCCCGCTCATTGCGCAGCCCGTATAGATTGCACGAGGATGACCCGCCATCCTTGAGCTGATGGAAGGCGAGGCCCGAGTTGGCAAACTCGCGTAGCACAACTTCCTCGGTCGAAAGTCCCAGCGCCACGTCCTCACTGCCCGCCATGAAGCCCTGCACGAAATCGCGCACCAGCTCGGGCGTGTGCAGCGCATTGTCGCCGGTGGTGATGACCAGCGGCAGCGGGTTCTCGATCTCCTTCACCGCAGCGAGCACACTGTCGGCAAGGTTACCACGCGCCTGCACGAACACCGTGCGGCCTTCCTCCACCCATGCGCGCATCCTTGGCGTGGCGAGGAGGACATCGGGGCTGTCGAGCGAAACGTGGATCTTGTCGAAGCAGCCGCTATCGATCAGTGCCTCGAGTACGCGCTCAAGCATGACCTGCCCGTCGAGTTCGACGAGGCATTTGTGCGCCTTGCCCTGGAGCAACGCCACCGGATCGTCGACGCCGCGGCGGCTTGCCGCCATCACCAGCACCGCGGGCTTGCCCCGGTTCACGCCTGCCTGCTCATTCATGATCAATCCTGTCCTGTCTCGAATGGTTCACTTGACCGGGGTGAAGGCGATGCCGGCACGGCGCATCAATTCGCCCGCATCGTCAAGCTGCGGAAAGGTTTCGAGCGCGCCGCGCAGGCCGATGCGCGCCTCGCCCTCTATCACGCCATTGCAGCACGCCTCGAACTTGGCCCAGTATTGCGCCCAGGTGAAGGGCGCGGCCTTGCTCCCCAGCGGCCATTCGTTGACCGACTTGAACACCCGCCCGTCCTTCAGCGTGATGTGCACCTCGGTCGGAAATTCGCCCTCGAGCTTGTCGACCGGATGACGGTGAATGAGCGGGAACACGCTGCGCACATCCTCGCCCAGCACCTTTTCAGGCGTGAAATCGGCGAGGGTGCAATCGCCGCGCACGAGCACGCAACCGACCGCATATTCGGCGGAAAACTTGGCTTCCAGCGGCGTGCGCGGGTCGGTGTAGAAGACATTGTTGAAATGCACGCGCGGCATGTGGAGATCGACCAAGGCCACATCATGCGCGCCGAAGCCGTGCCGTGCCTTGAGGTCGAGCACGCCGTCCATCGCGCGGTGGATCGCCCCACAGGTGGGGAAGCGTTTCACGCGGAACTTGTGTTCGGTGATCAGCAGCGGTTCGCCGACATGATCGAGTTCGAAGCGCAGATTCTGCCCGTGTTCGATATGCGTGATCGTATCGCGCAGATACTCGTAATCGGGGCCGACCATCAGCCGGTTCATCCCTGTCGGTCCGTCGAGCGTGCCCTGCCCGGCAGTAATCCCTGCCTGCGCCATACGCGCGGCCATGATCCCGCCCTTGGCCGCAAGGCCGGCGTGAACCGGCTTCATCTCGGTCCCGAACTGGCTCATGAACCCGGCCGACATGCTGGTGGCGATCGAGAGTGCGCACGCGCAGGCCTCGGCATCGAGCCCGAGCAGCCGCGCCACCGCCGCCGTTGCCCCCATGACCCCTACCGTGGCCGTCGCGTGCCAGCCACGGTTGCGATGCGCGGGGTTGAGCCCCTGCCCGATCCGCCCCAGGATCTGCAGGCCGACGATATAGGCATCGATTGCCGCCGCGCCCGAAAGCCGCTCTTCCTCCGCAATCGCCATGATCGCGGGAAACAGCACGGTGGTGGGATGCGCCTTGGGCGGATCGAAATTATCGTCGAAATCGAGCACATGCGCGATGGTGCCATTGACCAGCGCGGCCCAGGGGGCGGCCAGTTGCTGCCGCTGGCCGAAGACCGTGCATGGCCCCGCGCCCCATGGCGCGACCACGCGCAGCAGTTTTTCGGCCACCGGCTCGATTGCGCCGGGCACCATCACCGCCACGGTGTCCACGAATTCGCGATGCGCCCATTCGCGCGCATCCTGCGGCCAGGCGTCAGGCACCTCGGCAATCCATGCACCATAGATGTCGAGCGGGTTGCGGTTCACGTTGCGCCTTGCTTCTTGCCTACAGCGAGCGCCGTTATACCCGGATCGTCTGTTTCACAAGGATGGTGCTCACGGCCACAAGCCCGCCACCGGCGAAATCGTCACCGGAATTGGAGCAAGCCGCGCTCTATCGTATTTCAGCGGGTAAAGCGCTGGTGCCCGGAAGAGGACTCGAACCTCCACGCCCTTGCGAGCGCCAGCACCTGAAGCTGGTGCGTCTACCAATTCCGCCATCCGGGCACTTCGGATCGTTGCAGCCAGGTTGCTGGCAACGAACAGCGAGGCGCGCGGTTAGCCTTGGCGGGCAGCGGTTGTCAATGACTGTTTCGCGTTGCCCAAGGTCAGGACCATACTTGCAGCGCGGTGATGCTTGCGGCAATGCGGCTGCAAGGCATTCACGAACCAAATTGACGGGACTGCACATGGCCACTTCCGACCCGCTCAAGGACAAGCTCGTCACCGTACTGGGGGGCAGCGGCTTTCTCGGCCGGTATGTCGCGCAGGCGCTGCTCAAGCGCGGTGCGCGGTTGCGCGTGGCCAGCCGCAACCCCGAGCAGGCCTTTTCTCTCAAGCCGCTCGCTGATCTGGGCCAAATACAGACCGGTCGCTGCGACATCACCGATCCGCGCCAGGTCGCTTCGGCGCTGGCTGGGGCCGACGGCGTGGTCAATCTAGTGGGCAGCTTCAGCGGCGACCAGAAGGCGCTGATGGGCGATGCCGCGGGGCAAGTTGCCGAAGCCGCGCGAGCCGCCGGGGCGCGGGCCCTGGTGCACTTGAGCGCGATCGGGGCCGATGAGCAATCGCCCGCCGTCTATGGCCAGGCCAAGGCGCTGGGCGAAAAGCTGGTCATGCAGGGCTTTGCGCAGGCGACCATTCTGCGCCCGTCGGTGCTCTTTGCCGAGGACGACGGCTTCATCAACATGTTCGCCGGACTGATCGAGGCCCTGCCCGTACTACCCGTGTTCGCGCCCCATGCTTGCCTGCAACCGGTATTCGCCGACGATGTCGCCGAAGCCGTGGCAATCGCGCTGGCCGACCCGGCAAGCCATGGCGGCAGGACCTATGAACTCGCCGGCCCTGCGACCATGAGCATGATCGAGCTCAACCGCCGGATCGCTGCGGCACAGCATCGCCGCCGCCACTTCATCGCCATGCCCGACATGGCCTCGGCGCTGTTTGCAGCCATGCCGCTGACGCCGATGAGCCGCGACCAGTGGGCCTTGCTCAAACAGGGCAATTGCGCCTCAGGCCGGTTTCCGGGGTTCGAGGCGCTGGGCATTACCCCCAGGCCGCTCGAACTGTTCCTCGATAAATGGATGGAGCGCTACCGCCAGCACGGGCGGTTTTCTTCCTAACTCGCCTCAGGCTCGCTGTGATCGGCCAAAGCGGTCCCGCCGCCCACAGCCGCGTCCACCGGCACCACTTGCAGGATCGCGCCGTCGCTGCCGGTGATGCGCACGCGCGCACCCACATCCAGATCGGGCCCGCGCGCGAGCCATTCGCTGTCGCCAAACTTGATCCGCCCGGTGCCGCCATCGAAGGCCTGGGTGACGAGTGCGGTTTCCCCGACCAGACGATTGCCGCGCTGGTTCATCAGCGGATCGGAGCTTTCGATCGGTGAGTCGCGCAGAAACCGCCGCGCGCTATAGACCGCAATCAGCGCAATCGAGGCGAAGATGATCACCTGCGAGCCGAGCGAGAGATCGAGCCCGAAGGTGAGCACACCGGTGATGAGTGCGGCGACGGCCAGCCAGATCAGATAGACCCCCGGCACGATCATTTCGAGCGCGGCCAGAATCAGCCCGATGGTGGCCCAGACCCAGTGCGGTTCGATCCCGCCCAGCCCATCCATCATCATTCTCCCGAACGCGGCACACTGGCGCGCGCGCGATTGCTGGCCACAGGCGTGCCTGCGGGTATCGTCATAGTGCCTTCGTGCGGGGCGAGCGCATCCTTTACCAGCTCGCCGATCCCGCCCAGCGATCCGATCAGCTGCGTCGCTTCGACCGGGAACAGGATCGTCTTGGCATTGGGGCTGGTGGCGAACTTGCCCACCGCCTTGGTATATTCCTGCGCCACGAAGTAATTGATCGCCGCGCTGCCGCTCTGCGCGATTGCATCGGACACCAGCCTTGTCGCGTTCGCTTCCGCCTCCGCTGCACGTTCGCGCGCCTCCGCCTCGCGGAAGGCAGCCTCGCGCTTGCCCTCGGCGGACAGGATCGCCGACTGCTTCTCGCCCTCGGCGCGCAGGATGCGGCTCGCCCGCTCGCCCTCGGCCTCGAGGATTTCGGCGCGCTTGAGCCGTTCGGCCTTCATCTGCCGCGCCATCGCCTCTGAAATGTCGTGCGGCGGGCGGATATCCTTGATCTCGACGCGGGTGATCTTGAGCCCCCAGGGCGAAGTCGCATGATCGACCACGCCCAGCAGCCGCGCATTGATCTCGTCGCGCCGCGACAGCGTTTCGTCGAGGTCCATGCTGCCCATCACCGTGCGCAGATTGGTCGTCGTAATCGCCATGATCGCCGCGTAGAGGTTGTGCACCTCGTAAGCGGCCTTGCCCGCATCGAGCACCTGGAAGAACACCACCGCGTCCACGCCCACCATCGCGTTGTCACGCGTGATGATCTCCTGCCCCGGAATGTCGAGCACCTGCTCCTTCATGTTGACCTTCTGGCCGACGCGATCGAGGAACGGGATGAGGATGTGCAGCCCCGGATCGGCCGCGGTGGTGAACCGCCCCAGCCGCTCGATGGTATAGACATAGCCCTGCTTGACCACGCGCACCGTGGTGAACAGAATGATAATGATCACGAAAACGACTATTGCGAAGAAGATCAGGTCCATCGAACTACACTCCCCAGGGTGACTGCGACGAGTCTAGCGGCCAGACCCACTCTCTCCAAGCGAAACCGGATCGACGCATCGGTGAAGCCCGGTGGGACAGTTGGATGGAACACAATGGGGCCTTGTTAGAAAAAGTCATATTCGCCCTCGCCGCCCTGCCGCGCAAGCCGCCGTTCGATCCGGTCGAGCCGCGCCAGCAGCCGCAAGAGCGCTGTATTGTCAGGCTTTCTTGCCACCGTGACATAGCGCCCGCCGCAGATCACCGGGCGCCACCAGCCGGTTTCCAGGTGCCAGGCCAGCGAGCCATGTGTGACTTTCGGTTTGCACGGATCGTGCGGGGCGGGCGGACGGCCCAGCGCATGGTCCCAGGCGCGCGCAAAGCTTTCCGCCATGTCGCGCGCGCGCAGGCGATAGGCGCTCTCGCGCGATCGCCCCACGCTCCGCGCCGCCGCCGAGACCGAGCGGGTCAGGTGGAGATGCGCGAGGAACTCGGCCTGCCTTGCGGGGTCCCAGCCGTCATGGCGCGGCTGGACGGGGACGGGGTGGAACCACGGGACGCGGAAGCTGGGCATCCGGCGAGGTTACAACGCGACGGGGCGTGTAGGAAAATTGCGCGTGGGGGTGGGGGGCGGTGGGATTGCCCGCTCGTTCAGACAGTGACCTTTGGGCCGGAGGCTGACAGCCCCGTTTAGGCTCGAGCACAGCGAACTGCCGACAGTCTGTTAACGACACAGAAGCGGCTTGAGCTGCTATACCTATCGACTGTTACAAGTTAATGTGCGGACATGAGCAAACCCAAAGCAAGACCTGATTTGAAAGAAGCGATTGGTCGCGCGCGCAATGCAGCAGGTAGCGCGAAGATACCAACTGAGTGCGGGAAAATCATTACAGCCAAGGCGATCGATAATCGGATTTTTATGCTTGCCGAGCGCTGTTTAACCTCAGGGGTATTTGCGGATCACATCGATCCAGACAGGACCAATCCAAACCTTCCGCAAATCATCCAACAGAAGGAATTAAATTTTGGCGTCGAACACCTCTTTGTCCGCAAGACAGTTGGCGCTGCGTTCGAATTGGCAGATGCAACATATTTGCCAGATGCCGTCGATTCTGACAAATTGCTCGGCATAGCGTTAGACGCAGCGAGTTCGTTGGCATCCGTTGTTGAAGTCGCAGATGATTTACGCAGGCATCAAGATGAGATGCGAGAAGCTAGTCGGGCTGGGCAGCTTACAGCCGCTCACGTCCCGCGCACCCCAAATCTGATTGGTAAGGTTCGGCAGAGTCTTGCCGCACTGCGCGATGTTGAAATCGGAATTAAGAATATGTCTGCGCTCTTTTTTCCGAAGGACGTGCATAATGAACCTTGGGACTTGAAGTTTAGACCCGCATTGCTCGCAAAGTATGGCGATGTCGATGGTCTCGAAGCTTGGATTAATGCAGCTTGGGGGGTTTTGGCTGGGGTTGCTAACCATCGACATGCCATGATCCATCCGAACCAGGACAAGTCCGTGTCAATTGTCGACTACGAGCTTCAGGCTGATGGCTCACTGCTAGCACCAACCATTGAAATCGCACACTACGACAGCGCCGTCACACGCCGGGATGTGATCCAATTCCTTGATGCTCAGGTTGCTGACATTTCAGAGGTGTTTGAAGCGTTGCTTGGCTATTTGTGCGATTTGAACGTCCGCGCCATTATCCCCCAGTTCGAATCCTTTGTCGTCCCTCTCCCAAATGGTGAAACACAAAGAGGCTCACACATGGTTTGGAGGACGGCCGCGAAGGAGGGGGCGCCTTTCGGTGCGCCAGAGGCGAACCCTGAATGAAGACGTATATCCAGCCTTCTCGGTCCAATCCACGATCGACGTAAGGACTGCCATTGGTTTTTGAGGGACTATGAGGTCTCTTTATCCTTAACCGGGGGCCAATCGCGCCTCCCTTTCGATCAGGCGCGCGTGTTTCTCAATCCACTCTGGTGTTATGCCGAAGCGGGTCAACTGAGGGCCCACCAGAGCCTCTAAATCCCTGTCGAGCCACCTGAATAGCTCAACTAGGTCTTCGCACTCTGCTATCATTTTCGTCCGCCCAGCCCTCGTCATGAAGTCTAAGTCGTGCTCGCGGAAGAACCTGTGCGCGAGATGGTCGCGATGGACCTTCGCCGCCCTAAGACGGTCGAGCATGTCTTTCGGCACCGCCGCATCCTCGAGGGCCCGCACCATATTGCCGAACGTTTTGGCCAGTTCGGCATCGTAGAAGCGCTCGAAGGCGTCGTCCCAGCTCGTCCGATCGGCGTGCTCCTTCATCGTCGGCAGAACACGAAGCACTAGCAAAGCGTTCACCATCCCGTGCTCCAAGACCTGCGCCATATACATGGCCAGCCCGAAGCGAGAGTAGACCTCCCTAATCTGCTCGCTGTCCGGGTCGTCGGCGGGCCAGATTGCCCCAGGTTCGAAGTCTTCCATATCGTGATAATGCCCAAATTGAGGAGGTCGCGAAAGGCACCAAGATCGACGACAAGCGCTTTATCAGGCGGTGACGCAGATCGTCACCTAAGCAACTTCATTTAGCGCATAGGTCAAGACAGCTCTCGGCTTCGCTTCTCAACCAATTAAATGACCGAAATCAGTGCCCAAACCGGACACAGCTATCTCCCCTTGTGGGGAGAGAGCGGGAGCTCGCAAACGCCCGCCCCTAAAGCGCGCCCTCATAGAGCGCCAGCAGATCGGCCCAGGCCTTTTCCGCCGCTGGCTGGGCATAGACAGGGCTGTCGGGCACGGTCCAGCCATGGTCGCCGTCGAACACCTCGACCTGCGCCGGGCGGCCGGCGGCCTTGAACGCATCGGCCAGCACGGTCTTTTCCCCGGGCGCCTTGGCATCGTCGTTCTGCCCGATGGCGACGAGGAAGCTCGCCTGCGTCTGGCCGATCAGCGCGTGCGGGCTCAGCGGATCGCCCTCCTGCACCAGCCCGCCGCCGTGGAAACTCGCCGCCGCGCGCACCCGCGATGGCACCGCCGCCGCAGTCCAGAAGGTGAAGGGCCCGCCCATGCAATAACCCTGCGTGCCCACGCCGCGCGCGGGATCGACCGGGCCTTGCGTGTCGAGCCAGCCGACTGCCGCGGCGGCATCGCGCATCACCGCCTCTGCATCCAGATGCCCGCGCATCGCGCGCGCCCTGGGCCAGCCGTCATTACCCGCGAAATCGGCAAAATCCTTCCAGATCTCGCCCTTGGCGTCGCGGTAATAGGGGTTGGCGACCAGCACGGCATAGCCTGCGCCCGCCAGCCGCCGCGCCATCGTGCGCTTGGCCTCGCGGATACCGGCGATGTCGGGCCACATCAGCACGGCGGGATGCGCGCCCGATGCCGGGTGGACGAAGAAGCCGTCCATCGTCCCGTCGGGCGTGGCGAAAGAAACCGTGGTTTCGGTGAGCGGCGCCGAATTGCCGTTGTCGGCCATCCCCTCGCCGGGGTTGCACGCGGCCAGCACCGCGATCCCGCCCAGCGTGCCGAACTGGCGGCGGCTGAGCCCTTCCTTCGCCCAGCGGGTTATCATCGCTTCATCGCACATTGGGCTTCTCCCGATTCGAGTTCATCCCCATGCCCCGGCCAGGGCATCCCATATCGGGCGGCGTTGGACAAGCGTGTTCGGGCGCGCCTATCGCCGTGCCAGCGCCGCTTCGCATTCGGCCATCAGCTGCGCGATGATATCGGCGACCGGTTCCTCGGCCTTGACCATGCCCACCGATTGCCCCGCCATCAGGCTGCCGCCTTCGACGTCGCCGCCGATCACCGCGCGGCGCAGCGCGCCTGCCCAATAGTGTTCGATCTGGAGCTGCGCCTCGTCCATCGCCAGCTCGCCGGAATCGAGCATGCCCGCCACCTCGATCTGCTTGGCGGTGAAGGCTTCGGTGCCCTTGTTCTTGAGCGCGCGCACCGGGATGACCGGCAGGCGCGGATCGACCTGCACGCTCGCCACCGCATCGCGGGCAGAGGCGCGAAAGAACGCCTTCTTGAAATCGGGATGCGCGATGCTCTCGGCAGCGCAGGCAAAGCGCGTGCCCAGTTGCACGCCCGCGGCCCCCATCTCAAGATAACCGGCAATCGCCTCGCCCCGGCCGATGCCCCCGGCGACGAAAACCAGATGCTCGTCGGCAAGCTCGGGCAGGATTTCCTGCGCCAGCACGCTGGTCGAAACCGGGCCGATATGCCCGCCTGCCTCCATCCCTTCGATCACCAGCGCGTCCGCGCCGCTGCGCAGCAGCTTCTTCGCCAGCGCCAGCGTGGGTGCAAAGCAGATTACCCGGGCGCCGAAGCCCTTGATCGCCTCGATACTGCCCTTGGGCGGAATTCCTCCCGCGAGCACCACATGGCTGACCGCGTGCCTGCGGCAGACCTCGATCAGCTCGAACAGCTGCGGGTGCATGGTGATGAGGTTGACGCCAAAAGGCCGTGACGTCAGCGCCTTTGTTCCGGCGATTTCAGCATCGAGCAGTTCGGGGGTCATCGCCCCGCAGGCGATCACGCCGAACCCGCCGGCATTGGAAATGGCCGAGACGAGATTGCGCTCCGATACCCAGCTCATCGCGCCGCACAGGATCGCGGTTTCACAGCCGAGGAATTGGGTGCCGCGCTGCATCAGCGCCGATGTTCTGGAATATTGGCTCATGCGCGGCGCTTAATCGCGGCGCACCCTTGGGGCAAGCCATTCGATTGATGGCGCGTACCAGGCGTGGATCAGGCGCGCAGGCGGCCCTGTGTCAGATAGTACGGCAGACCCTGCGCCAGTTCGGCCCGGGTCCCCCCGGCAGCCTTGGCCAGGATCAGCGCGCGTTCGGCATTGGCCAGTGCCTGGTCGAGCGAACCGTCAAGCATCGCCAGCCCGGCGCTGGCAGTGACCACCGGGCCATCCCTGGCGCTTTCATGCGATAGTGCGGCAAAGGTGCGCACGATCTCTTCCGCCTTGTCGAGCGCCGCGACGCCATCATCATCGGGCAGGAAGAAGGCGAAACGTGCCCCACCCAGCCGGGCAAGGCAGCGCCCTTCGGGCAGCATCACGCGCAGGAAATCGGCGAAGGCGCAGATCATCTCGTCGCCCGAAGCCGGGCCAAATCGCAGGTTGAGCGCGCGGAAGGAATCGACATCGATCATTGCCACGACCCCGCCCGCCCCTTCGGCCAGGTGCCGCGACAACATGGCCAGATAGGCCCGGCGATTGCCCAGCCCAGTCAGATGATCGGTCAGCGCGCTGGCGAGCAAACGGTCCTCGAGCGAGCGGCGCCCCTCGATCGAGCGGAGCATGGCCAGCGCACCGCGGGCATTGCCGCCCTCGCCCGGCGCGCGGCGGAGCCGCAGGGCAAACCATTGCGGCGCCCTGCGCGCCTCTGGCCCACCGGAGCCGACGCCGACGTCGACGGACGCAGCACGCGCCAGCGGAAATTCGATGCAATCCACCTTCGCCGTGCCGCCGAGCGCATCCCTGCAATAGTCCCTCACTTCTCCAGCAAACCTGAGATCGGCGAGATCGGCGATATGCGGCGCGATGAGGAGCCCTTCCAGATCGAAACCCAACCGGTCCAGCCCCGGCGAGGCACCTTCGATAAACCCAAGGTTATCGGTCTTGAGGATGATATCGCCGGCTATGTCAGCCAGCATGCCGAACAGCGCATTCCCGAAATCAACGGTCGAACCCATGCTCATAGCCGATTGCCCCCGGCGGTGACGAACCAATCCGTCAATCCGATCCCCAGCCGAGCCATGAACACGTTAGCTAACTTATGAACATTTAGAAAATTATATTCGATTAATTTTATGTTTGTTGAATATTAAATTCCGAACGCTCGTTAGTCTTGTGATATAACCTAACTAAAAATCGAATCAACTTCTGTTCTCGTTTACCATAAACCCGAATTGCCGGAACAAATCTTTTGCAGGTATTGCCTAACCTGCGTCACAGATCGAGCATTATGCGTACCTTATTTGGCGCGACACCGCAGGCCGCCGCGATGGTTCTGCGCGCATCAGCCAGAATATCGGTCAACCCCGTCAGTGCCTCGGCGCCAGTGAGTTCGGATGGATCGACTTGCAGCACTTCGGCTAGCCCTGGGATCCGCTCGCCGATCGGACGCGCCTTGCCCTTTTCCCAGGCCCAGACCGTGGGCTTGCTCACTTCGAGCGCCGCGGCGACATCGGCCAGCGTCATGCCGCGAGCCTTGCGCAGTCGCTCAATCTTCCTGCCCAGCCCGGCTCCCGACCCGGCCCAGTTGGCGGGGCGATCCGCATCGCCTCGGGGAAGCAGCGTGTCGCTGCGCAGCTGCGCCGCGCTCAGGGCGGCCTGGCTGATCTCGCGCTCGAACCGGCATCCGAACAGCCTGCCGCTGTTCCATGTCACCATGGCCGTGACCTCGCCCGCCTCGGGCATCTCCACCTGAAGCTCGTCCCCCACCTCGAGCGGCAACGCGGTTTCGATCAACAATCCGCTGGTCGAGCCGTTGTGGATCGTCACATTGGCTATCCCGCCCCCGGGCAGGGCCGCCTGCGCGCGCAATTGCAGAACCCGGCGCGCACTGCGGCGGTTTTCCTGCTCCACCTTCGAATATTCGAGTTGCGCCCATGTCGGCATAATGCTGCTCCTTCAGAGCATCAATCGGTCGGACCGCCGGGTTAAGTGTCGCTTAGCAAACATGGTAAATCGCCGCGCGTGGCGCAATTTAGCGTTCGCGCCCTGATCGGTCAGGTAAGCTGAAAGCAAGTTGGACGGCAGGCTTGCGGCACAGCCTCCATTCTGCCGACCGGATTCGAAAAATTTCATGTGCCCGGAATTAAAACCGGCAGCCTGCTCGTTCCCACAATGACAGGCCGGAAGTCCCCGGCCCGCACAAGAAGGGGAATGACATGAAAAACATTGCACTCATCGCCGGCCTCGTCGGCCTCGCTGCAACCGGCGCAGCCGCATCGGCCACTTCGACGGCGCTGCACGAGGAGGTCTATGCCCGCGAGCAGGAAAGGCTCATCATCACTGCACCGATCGCCGGGATAGAGAACCGCCTCTGGTTCGACTATCGCATCGACGTGATGGAAGCCCAGAAGGAGCTTTCCAGCGATCTGCGCAGTGCTACCGACCTCGAAGACAGGCGCGACGCCTGGGAGGAATACGGCGACGAACTGAGCAAGGAGCGCAAGCACTATATCGAAGGGATGGCCAAGCGCGGGTATCGCATGGGTACGGTTATAGTCGACACCCAATCGTGACCGGAAGGGCGGGACGGGGCCCCCTCCTCCCCTCACTATCCAGTCCTGCCCAACCAGGAAGGGTCGGCGTTGCGCCGGCCCTTCTTTTTGCGTCCGCTTCGGAAACGTCAGTGCGGCCCAGGGTCAGGCCTCAGCGCCACCCTGTGCTTCGGGCCGCCACCTCTTGCGTGGCCGACAATGCCGGGCCTGCCGCCATTTCCTGTGCTGCCTCAAGGATCTCTCCCTCGCTGCCGGCCATGCGGAATTCGGCCTCGCCCGGCTGGCCGCCGGCACCAAGCGAGTGTTGACGCCAGCCCTCGCTATCGCGGCAGGCGATTCCACCAGATCCTTCTTGCGAGTAGGCCCGGCAGAATTCGCCCGCTTCATTGCGGAAGCTCAGCAGGATGCGCGTTTCCGCCCCGATCGGCTGGCTCGCCACCAGTTGACGATCGAGCGCGCTCGCCAGCCGTGCATCGGCATAATCGCCGGGCGCATTTCCCCCGTCCACCGAGAAGACGAGAGCCGCGACCAGAGCCGCGGCAATCGCCGCCCCGCCCCAACCGGGCAAGCGGCGCATCAGATCGCGCCGGCTGCGCGCGGCGGCAAGATCGATCACTTCGGCCCGATCCTCCTGCCCGCCTTCGCCTGCCTTTTGCAGCAGACCAGCAAGCGCTTCGGGCACGGGCTGGTCCAGGATCGGAGCGAAGTGCCCGGCCAGCCTTGCGGCCAGCGCGCGATGCGCCTCGACCTGGCGCGCGAGCTGCGGATCGGCAGCGACGGCTGCGGCAACACGCGCCTTTGCATCGCCCTCCATCTGGCCGTCGGCAAAGGCGGCAATTTCTTCAGGAGTGATCGTCATGATTCTGCCTCCAGCAGCGCGATCAAGGCATCGCGTCCGCGCACGAGGCGCGAATTGAGCGTGCCCACTGGGCAGCCGACAATCCGCGCCGCTTCCTTGTAGGAATAGCCTTCGACCATCACCAGCAGCACCGCTTCGCGCTGCTCGTCGGGCAGGCGGGCCATAGCGCGATCGATGTCGGCGAGCGCAACGCTCGCCTCCTGGCTGCCGTCGGCACCCACCGCAAGGCCCGCTTCCTCCTCTGCGAAGGTCTGCGATCTGCGCGTACGCGCCCGGCTTTCGTCGATCCAGATATTGCGCATTATCCGGTACATCCAGCTATCGAGCCGCGTGCCGTCCTGGAACTGGTCCTTTCGGGTCAGCGCGCGCTCTATGGTCATCTGGCAAAGATCGTCACCATCGGCAGGGTGGCCCGCCAACCCGATTGCAAATCGCCGCAATCGGGGCAACAGTTCCAGGATATCCTGCTCGAAAGAAGTGCTCTGCACCTTTGCCTTCCATGGATTAAACGGTCGTGGCGGCCCGTTTCATCCATGCTTAATGCAAAATCGGGCAGAGGCACCATATGTTCGGACGGACTATTCTCACATTCCTTGGCCTGGCCATGCTCGCGGCGCCGCTCTCGGCGCAGTTGAGTTTGCCCCAAGTGACCTTGCCGCCGGTAGGTGCCGTCACCGATCCCGTTACCGGGCAGGTGCTCGACCGGGTGGAGGACCTGGCGGACGCCGCGATGCGCCGCGCGGAAAGCCTGGCCGACTTGCGCATGAAACGGCTCGACCGGCTGGTGCGGAACAATCGCGACATCATCGAATTCGACGCGCAAGGCGCCCCGGCGCGCCGCGGCGAGCTGTTGCTGATCGACGCAGGCGAGGAGGCGCTCGCCGTGGCCCGGTCGATGGGATTTACGGTCAGGGACAGCCAGGCCATCGAAGGGCTGGGGATCGCCGTGACCAGGCTTGCGGTGCCGGCAGGTACGGAGCTTGCCGCGGCGCAGCGTCAGCTGGCGCAGGCGCTGCCGGACACCGCGATCAGTGCCGACAACCTCCATTTCCAGAGCGGCGCAGGCAACCCTCTGCCGCTTCTCGCGCGGTCCGCTGCGGCAGGCAATATCGGCACGCCGGTCGGAATAATCGACGGCGGGGCAGGTGAGGGACTGGCGGCAACCGCGCAGCGCGGCTTCGCCGAGGGTGCGCCGCGCCCCAGCGATCACGCAAGCTCGGTCGTCTCGCTGCTCAGGTATGCAGGTGCGAACAACCTTCGGCTGGCCGACGTCTATGGTTCGGACCCGGCGGGCGGTAATGCCCTGGCGATCGCCAGGGCGCTCAGCTGGCTCGCGCAGAGCGGCAGCAGGGTCATCAATATCAGTCTGGTCGGGCCGGAAAACCCGTTGGTGGAAAAAGCCATCGCTCGCGTCCGGGCGGCGGGCATCGTGGTGGTAGCCGCGGTCGGTAACGATGGACCGGCTGCCCCGCCCGCCTACCCTGCCTCGTATGATGGGGTGGTGGCAGTCACCGCCGTGGACCGGCGCAACCGCACCTTGATCGAAGCGGGACGACCAAGGCATCTCGATTATGCCGCACCCGGGGCTGACATCTATGGCCGCAGCGCCAGCGGCAACATGGTCAGGTTGCGCGGCACGTCGTTTGCCGCGCCACTGGTCGCAGCCAGGCTCGCGGCCGCGCTCGAGAAGGGGCCGGACTGGCGCGCACGGCTCGATGCCGAGGCGCAGGACCTTGGCAAGCGCGGCCCCGATGCGGTGTTCGGGCGGGGCCTGCTGTGCGGCGCATGCCGCCCGGGCAAGGGAAATCGCGCGGCCCTGAATTAAAATCGTCGGCCCATTCGTTCCTTTCCTGAGCGGGCGGAAAATCCGCTCGCTATGGAATGAAACGAAAGGAAGTTACGATGAAAAGGTTCATGACTGCAACCGCCGCGCTGGCCTTGATCTCGGTTCCGGCACAGGCACAATTGCTCGGCAGTGGCCCGCTGACCGGCGGGCTCGGATCGGTGCTCGACATCAACAGCACGATCTCGCGCCCGACCGATACCCTGCGCACCGTCACGCGCGGCACGGTCGAAGGCAGCGCTGCAACCGACGGCAGCCACAGCGTCGACCGCAATTCGGGTCGGGTCGAAGCCCGCCGCAATGCCGATATCACGGGCGGTGCCACCATCGATCAGCTCGTAGCCACGCCGATCGCCCCTGTGGGAGCCCCAGCTGGAGCCAGTGCCAGCGGGAACGGCAGCGCATCGGGCAGCGGCAATGCACAGGCACAGTTGATCGGCACCGACGCCGTCGGCTCGATCGCCGGTGCTGCCGTTGGACGGGCGCACGGCACCATTGGCACCGCGCAGGCGGCTTCCGCCTCGCTGGTTGGCCAGGTCCATGGGGCCGCCGGGACGCTGCCCGGGTCTGCGCCTGCCGTGCCCGGAATGGTTGGCGGCTCGGCTTCAGGCGAAGGCTCTGCCGAAGGCGAAGGCTCGGCCAGCCTGATGTCCGCGCCCCTGGCCGTGGCCGGTTCGGTTGCCGGCGCCGCGAATGGCGCGACCAGCATCTCTCCGGGAATGCCGGTGGTGACGCCCGCAGGCCTGCCGGTTGGCGAGGTTCGCGAGATCGTCGCCAATTCGCGCGGCGAGGTGGAGCAGGTGCTGGTGTCAAACGGCGACTTCGAGCAGATGGTTCCGGCAGCAAACCTTGGTGCCGGCGGCAGCGCGCTGGTGATGGGCCAGGGCAATGCCGAAGTCGGCACCGCCTCGCCGGAAGAGGAAGAACAGCCCTGATCACGTCAGGCAATTCGATCCATTGGTGCCGAGGGGCCACGCGGCCCTTCGGCACCGTCGCAGTATCCCGGAAAGACTCTAAAGGGCGCTATTCCGCCGCTTCTTCCTTGGCATCGAGGCCATAGGCGGTGTGCAGCACGCGCACCGCCAGTTCGGTCTCATCCTCGTCGATCATCACGCTGATCTTGATCTCGGAGGTCGAGATTGCCTGGATGTTGATCCCGCGATCGCTGAGCGCGCGGAACATGGTGCTGGCGACCCCGGCGTGACTCTTCATGCCCACGCCCACCACGCTGATCTTGGCGATCTTGCTGTCGGTGATGATGCGGTTGTAGCCGATCACCTCGCGCTTGTCCTCCAGCAGTGCCTGCGCGCGCGCCAGATCGGCCTGCGGCACGGTGAATGTCACATCGGTCTCGCCCTTGTCGCGCCCGACGTTCTGGATGATCATGTCGACATTGATGCTGGCAGCAGCAAGCGGTTCGAAGATATTCGCCACCGCGCCGGGCCGGTCAGGCACGCGGGTGAGGATCACCTTTGCCTCGTTCTTGTCATGCGCAATGCCCGTGACGAGCTGGCGTTCCATATCGCCCTTCTCCACCAATTGATCCATTTCCTCGTCCGACACGATCAACGTGCCGGGTAGTTCGTCTGCGGGGACGGCATCATCGCCCAGGAAGCTCGACAGCACCTGGACGCGCACGCCTTCCTTCATTGCCAGCCCGACCGATCGGGTCTGAAGCACTTTGGCCCCGACCGATGCCAGTTCGAGCATTTCCTCGTAAGTCACCGCCTTGAGCTTGTGCGCCTTGGCAACGATCCGGGGATCGGTGGTATAGACGCCGTCGACATCGGTATAGATATCGCAGCGGTCGGCCTTGATCGCCGCCGCCACCGCCACCGCCGAGGTATCCGATCCGCCGCGGCCCAGCGTGGTCACCCGCCCGTCGGCGGAAATGCCCTGGAACCCTGGAATCACCGCGATCTCGCCGCGCTGCATCGACTCGATCATGTGCGGGGCATCGATTGCATCGACCCGCGCCTTGGCATGCGCTTCGATGGTCTTGACGGGAAGCTGCCAGCCCAGCCAGCTGCGCGCCTTGCAACCCATCGATTGCAGCGTCAGCGCCAGCAGCCCTGCGGTCACCTGTTCGCCGCTGGCAACGACAACATCGTATTCGGCCGGATCGTAGAGTGCATTGGCCTCGCGGCAGAAACCCACCAGTCGGTCGGTCTCGCCTGCCATCGCGCTCACCACCACGGCAACCTCGTGCCCGGCGGCCTGCTGCTTGCGCACGATATTGGCCACGCGACGAATGCGCTCGGTCCCCGCCATCGAGGTGCCGCCGAATTTCATCACGATCCGTGCCAAGTCCCGCCACCCCTTTTGCTGGTGCCTTCCGCCCCGGCCTGTTAGGGCCCGCGCAGGAGCGATGCAACAATGTCTGCTGCAAACAATTCTTGGGGCCCCGCAACCATACGCCCGCAGGAAGCCGAACATTTCGGCAAGCTGGCGCGCGAGTGGTGGGACCCCAAAGGGCCAATGGCATCGCTGCACCGGCTCAATCCGCTGCGCCTGCGCTTCATCCGGGACGCGATCGATGCGCACTGGCCGGGCGCCGCCGCATCGTCCGCTCCGCTGGCGGGCAAGCGCGCGCTCGATGCCGGGTCCGGCGCGGGCCTCCTGTGCGAGCCGCTGTCAAGGCTGGGCGCGCAAGTCACCGGCGTCGACGCCGCAGGCGAAAATGTCGCTGCCGCGCGCACGCATGCGCAAGGCTCCGGGCTCGAAATAAGCTATCATGCGGGCGAGCTTGCCGGCCTCGACATCGGCACATTCGATCTCGTCACCAGCATGGAAGTGATCGAACACGTCGCTGACAAGCGCGCCTTTGTGGCCAGCCTCGCGGCGGTGATGAAACCGGGCGGGCTGGTGGTGCTGTCCACCCCCAACCGCACCATGGCCAGCCGCCTGCTGCTGGTCGAAGGCGCCGAACGGCTGGGGATGATCCCGCGCGGGACGCATCACTGGGACGATTTCGTCACCCCCGACGATCTGCGCGAATTGCTCGCCGAAGCCGGGCTCGCCATGGGCGAGCCGTGTGGCATTTCATGGAGCCCGGGCAAAGGCCTGCATTTGTCGAGCGACCTGTCGCTCAACTACCTCGTCACTGCTCAGCCGGCCTGAACTGGTTCGCCAGCGCGGGGGCATCGGTGAAAACCGCGTCAACGCCCGCCCTACGCAGTATTTCAAGCAGTTGCGCGGCATCACCATGCGCCGCGTCGCCGCCCGGCGATTTCAGCGCCGCCGGGAGGAAGGCATTTTCCGGTCGCACGGTCCAGGCGTGAACCTCAAGCCCCGCCGCCTTGGCGTCTGCCACCTGAGCGGTGGGCGTGCCCTGCGCGCCGAGCACCAGCCTGAGGTCGACTCCGATTGCATCGGCATATCCGGCGATCGCCTTGAGCCCGCTGGGCGCAATCATTTCGGCATAGCGCATGCCCGGTTCATCGGCGGGACCACCTTCGGGCGCGATCAGTTGCGTCAGCTTGACGTCGAGAATCCGCCGAAGGCGTTGCAACGGCGCGATTTCGAACGACTGAACGATCACAAGATCGTCCGCGCCATCGAGCCGGTGCTTGCGCAAGGCGCGGACCAGCAGATCGACCGTGTCGATTCCGGCCTCTTGCAGCAGGAAATTGGGATGCTTGAGTTCGGGATAGATGCCGATCCGCCGCCCGGTTTCGGCTTCCTTGGCGCGCAGCAGGGCGACGATCTCGTCGAACGTGGGTACCTGATAAAGGCCGTCGAAGCGCGCATTGGCCGGGCGGATCGCGGCGATGCGCTCGCGCACGCGCAAGGTACGGATTTCCGCCAGCGTGAAATCCTCGGCAAACCAGCCGGCCACGCGCTGCCCGTCGATGGTCTTTTCGCGGCGGCGGCTCTCGAACTCTTCGCGCGAGGCGACGTCGGTGGTGTCCGAAAGCTCGTTTTCGTGCCGCGAAATCAGCACCAGATCCTTCGTCACCACCAGATCGGGCTCGATGTAGTCAGCCCCCTGATCGATCGCCCGTTCGTAGGCGGCGAGCGTGTGTTCGGGCCGCTCGGCGCTGGCGCCGCGATGCGCGATTATCTGCATGTCAGTCTCCGCTGCCGCAACCGGCTGAACAGGGCCAAGGCCGATTCCAAGACCGGTTAACATCGCGATCAGAGTTCCGATTAAGAATTCGTTAGGCCAAATCGGCGAAAATCGTGCGGTTATGTTCAAGAAGCTTCTCCTGGCGACGCTTATAGTCATAATCGGGCTGTGGGGCGCGGGCTATGATGTGACCTCGGTGAAGGACAGCCTCCAGCACCTTGCCGACGAGGGCGCGCAGACGGCAACTGCCGGCACCGGGCTCGACAAGAGCGACTGGGGCCCGGGCGCCAAATAGGGCCAATATCTAGGGTCAGGACCCATTAAGCGCGGCGGCCCATTCGCCCTCGCTGAATCCCGCCAGAATCCCGCCCGCGTGCTCGACAATCGGGCGTTTGATCAGCGAAGGATGCGCCGCCATCAACGCCAGCGCCTTGGCCCGGTCGATATCCCCCTTGTCGGCATCGGGCAGCTTGCGGAATGTAGTGCCGCGCCGGTTGAGCAGCACCTCCCATCCCAAGGCGTCGGCCCACTGGGCCAGCCGCGCCGGATCGACGCCTTCCTTCTTGTAATCGTGGAACATGCAGGTGATTCCCCGCGCGTCCAGCCAGCTGCGCGCCTTCTTGACCGTGTCGCAATTGGGGATGCCGTAGAGGTGGATCACTCAAATCTCCGTTCGCCCTGAACATTTCCAAACAGATGTGCATCGGCAATCGCCACTGCCAGCGCATCGGCGGCGTCAGCGCCCGCGATTGCTGCGCCTGGCAAAAGTATCTTGAGCATCGCCTGAACCTGCGCCTTTTCCGCCGCGCCGGTGCCCACAACCGCCTTCTTGACCGCGCGCGCGGCGTGTTCGCGCACCTCCAGCCCCGCCGTTCCGCAGGCCGCCAGCACCGCGCCGCGCGCCTGCGCCAGCTTGAGCGTCGATTGCGGGTTCTTGTTGGCGAAGACTTCTTCGGCGGCGGCCCGGCCCGGCACATATGCGGCGATCACTGCCGCAATTTCCTGGTGGAGCTGCGCCAGCCGTTGGGCGATCGGTGCCCCGGCATCGGTTTTCACCTCACCGTTGGCGACGTGCGCAAGGCGGCTCCCCTCCACCCGGATAACGCCCCACCCTGTGCAGGAAAGCGACGGATCGAGGCCCAATATCAACATAGGAAAATCAGCACCGGGCGCTAAAGCTTCAGCCCGAAGCGCGGGCCGATCTGCATCATCGCCAGATAGAGCGCGACGGTAAGCACGCAACCCGCCGCGAGCGCGATCCAGAAATTGACCCCGTTTCTCAGCAAGGCCGGAATCAGGAGAAACATCGGCAAGCTGGGCAGCACATACCAGAAGGTCGCTTCGGCATGGACGGCCATGTTTTCGGCATC